>USMU01000051.1 GCA_900555925.1 uncultured Clostridium sp.
GAGACACATTGTGGACGCAGACGGCAGTAGTAGGCCCCATTCGCTTTTTACTTTCGTTTTGATTTCATTTGAATTACCGATTTGAGCATAACTTGTACACTGTCAGTGTACGGGTTATGCCTTTTTGTATTTCAGAGCTTTTTAGGAGATTAAAACGGAGTTAATTTATGATTGGAGCAGTTATTCTACAAATAGTACTTATATTTCTCAATGCGATTTTCGCGAGTGCGGAAATTGCGGTAATTTCTACAAATGAAACGAAATTGCAAAAGATGTCGGAAAAGGGGGATCGACGGGCAAAGCGTCTTGTAAAGTTGACATCTCAGCCCGCGCGCTTTTTGTCTACCATACAGGTTGCAATCACGTTAGCCGGTTTCTTGGGCAGTGCGTTTGCGGCGGATAATTTCGCGGAACCGTTGGTGGAAGCATTGGTCGGAGCGGGGGTACCCGTTCCCCGCAGCGTTCTCAATTCCGTATGCGTAATATTGATTACGTTGATTTTATCGTATTTCAGTATCGTTTTCGGGGAATTGGTTCCCAAGCGTATCGCCATGAAACGAGCGGAAAGTTTATCCTTAAAACTTTCGGGCATTTTACGGTTCGTATCTATTATCTTCGCGCCTATCGTGTGGCTTCTTACGGTTTCTACGAACGGCCTTTTGAAATTGATGGGAATTAATCCGGTAGAGGACGGCGAGGAAGTAACGGAAGAAGAAATTATGATGATGGCGGAAGCCGGCAGTGAAAAGGGCTCGATAGACAGCGAAGAAAACGAATTCATCAAAAACGTGTTTGAGTTCAAGGAACAGACGGTCGGAGAAGTATGCACGCATCGAAAGGATACAGACCTTTTGTTTTTGGACGAAAGCGACGAGGTATGGAAAGAACGAATCCAATCGACACGTCACACCTATTATCCCATTTGCGGCAAGGATATCGACGATATTGCAGGCGTTCTTTCCACCAAGGATTATTTCCGCCTGAACGACCAATCGCGGGGAAACATCATGAAGCACGCGGTTTCTCCCGCCGTATTCGTCACGGAAAACACGCCTGCAAATACGCTGTTTTATAAGATGAAGATTACCCGCGAATATTTCGCGGTAGTCGTGGACGAATACGGCGGAATGAGCGGTATCGTGACCATGCACGACCTTTTGGAACTTCTCGTGGGCGAGCTTACGGAAAAGGACGATAAAGCGGAATATGAAATTATCCGTCTCAGCGAAAACGAGTGGGAGATTACTGGTCTTGCGCCTATCGATAAGGTAGAAGAAGCTTTGGGAATCAAATTCCCCGAGGAGGAAAGCGAGCATTTTGAGACTTTCGGGGGATATGTTTGCGGTATGATGGGAACTTTGCCCGAAGACGGTTCCACCTTTGAATTGAGTACCGATTTCATGAATATCCGCGTTCTGTCCGTACAGGAGCGTTGTATCAAAAAAGTAGTCGTCACGCTGCCCGAAAAGAAAGCGGAAGAAGAAAAAGAAAAGGAAAAGGAAAAAGAATAACAAAGAAATCGATTCTGCCCGGACGAAAAAAGTCCGGGCTTTCCATATTGTGTGAAAGCGGCGGATATGCTTGACAAAACGGGAAAAATCGGTATAATGATAGAAAAACGTTTCGGAGGAAAAAAATGATAAAACTTTTTCCCGTACTCAAAGATTATCTGTGGGGCGGATATAAATTGAAGGGACTTTTCGGCCGAGATAACGGCGGAAAGAAAATCAGCGAGAGTTGGGAAGTCTCCGTTCATCCCGACGGTCCGAGCCGTTGTAAAGACGGCAGACTTTTTCCCGAATACATCGCGGAAAATCCCGTTGCCGTGGATAAGAAAGGTTCTGCTTTTCCCGTACTCATCAAATATATCGACGCTGCGCAGAACCTGTCCGTTCAGGTTCATCCCGACGACGAATATGCGCGGCGGGTGGAGAACGATAACGGAAAGACGGAAATGTGGTATATCTTGCAGGCGGACGAAGGAGCTGGAATTTATTGCGGGTTTTCGAGAAATACTTCCCGCGAGGAATTTTTGGATAAAGTCAAGGACGGAACCGTAGAGGAACTTTTGAACTTTATTCCCGTAAAAGCGGGCGACTGTTTCCTCATCAAGGCGGGCACCGTACACGCCATCGGTGCGGGCTGCGTCATTTGCGAAGTTCAGCAGAGCAGTAACGTGACTTATCGCGTATACGATTATAACCGCCGCGGAGCGGACGGAAAACTCAGACCCTTACATATCGACAAAGCGGTAGACGTCATACATTTCGATGCCTTTCGCGACGAGACGGCGAGCGGGCAGCCCGAACCCTTTGAGGGAGGTACACTGCGCCTTTTGACACAATGTAAATATTTCCGTTGCAGGGAGCTTCTTTTGGACGGAGAATTTTTCGAAAAGAACGAGACTTCTTTTACAGCGGTAAATGTATTGAGCGGCGAAGGAAAAATTGACGGCGAAACCTTCTCGGCGGGAGACAGTTTCTTTATTCCCTGCGGGGAAGTCTATTCCCTGACGGGAAAAGCAAAAATTATTTTGACGGCGGAAAACGAGGGGGGACAGGTATGAATTATTACGCAGGAATCGATTTAGGCGGAACTTTCGTCAAATGTGGAATTGTGGACGAAGAGGGCAATATTCTCTGTAAAGATAAAATTCCCACGGGAAAAGATCGTCCCTATCCTGCGATAGCGGCCGATATGGCGGATCTGGTCCTTCGGCTTGCGGACAGGGTCGGCGTCAGCCGCGCGGAATTAAAAGCAATCGGAATCGGGGCACCTGGAACGATAGACAGTCAGAACGGCGTGATCGTTTACAGCAACAATATCAGCTGGAAAAATGTTCCCCTGTGCAGGGAACTTCGCGAGGCGCTCAGCCTGCCCGTCTATATCACGAACGACGCCAACGCGGCGGCGCTCGGCGAGAATTTCTGCGGAGCGGGGAAGAAATACTCGTCCATGATTTTGGTGACTTTGGGAACGGGAGTCGGCGGTGGAATCGTGATCGACGGAAAATTATTTGAAGGAAATCGTTCGGCCGGCGCGGAAATCGGCCATGAAGTCATTCGCGTAGGCGGCGCGAAATGTACGTGCGGCCGCCGCGGTTGTTTTGAGGCTTACGCTTCGGCGACGGCGCTGATTTCTCAGACCAAACGCATGATGGAAAGACATCCGGACAGTGCGCTGTGGAGTGTGGCAGGTACTTTGGAAAACGTGGACGGAAAGACGGCGTTCGACGCCATGCGCGCGGGGGATAAACACGCGAAAAGAGTCGTTTCCGAATATATCCGCTATCTGGCGGAGGGAATTACGAATCTGGCGAATGTGTTCCGTCCGGAAGCTGTTTTGCTGGGCGGCGGAGTGTGCGCCGAGGGAGACGCACTTTTGAAGCCCTTAAAACGCAGAGTGAAGCGGTTACTGTTCGGCGGAAGCGATTATGCCCCTGTCGAAATCTGTGTAGCGGGACTGAAAAACGACGCGGGAATATGCGGAGCCGCTCGTCTGGCGATGCTGAAAAGACAGTAAAAGCATAGGCAGGTATGCGATGAAATAATATCAATGAAAAAATACGGCACAGCAATACGCTGTGCCGTATTCGTTGCCGGCAATCGGCCGATTTTATCCGCGAGCCGTTTCTATTCGGCGAATTTAGCCGAATAGAGGGGCGGTTCGGATTTTTTGGCTCAGTTGCAGCCGCACCCGCATCCGCACGAAGGGGTGAGGATCGCGGAAAGCGTTCCGTTCTTATACAGGCAATAGAGGAGCGCGAGAATGATGGGCAGACCGCAGCCGCTCAAAATACCGTCACTGAAACATCCGTCTTTCGAGCCTAAAACGAGCAACGCAATGAGAATCCAAAGGGTGGTGTTACCCTGTGTGCAGCAATTCATAAAATAAAAACCTCCTGTGTTTTCACCGCAGGGGATATGTAAAATCGACTCCGAAAGAGAGAAATGGCCTGCGGTTTTATCTTTCTATTACATAGTATTACGGACAGGGGAAAAAATGTTCCGATTTTCTTCTTTTATTTTGTTGCCAGAAAAGAAAAAATGCGGTATAATAATAAAGATATTTTTCCGCGGGCGGATACGCCTCGATTTTGCGGTCTGACTCACGTTGCGGGAAAGTATACATATTTTTTTATCGTCACGGGTATCTTTCGGTCGTGGAAGAACTCGATGGAGGCATTTTTATGAAAAGCAACCGTTTCTTTACGGCGAGGACGATAGCGTATCTTGCCGTTTTGATTGCACTCGTCGTCGTTTTGCAACTGTTTGCAAGCGCGATCCCTATGTTCGGCGTCACGCTGAATTTCAGCCTTATCCCCATCGTGCTTGCGGGGATCTTTTTCGGGGCATACGGCGGCGGATTGGTCGGATTGGTTTCGGGGCTCGTCACCTTTATCACGACGGCGGTCATGGGGCGGGAACCGTCCACCGCGTTTCTGTTTCAGGTAAGTCCCGTCATTTTAACGATCGTATGTATCGGAAAAACGACGCTCGCGGGAGTCGTCGCCGGAATACTGTATCGGGCGATCGGGAAAAAGAACGAGCTGATTGCTTCTTATGTCGCCGCGCTTACCGTTGCGGTCGTGAATACGGGAATCTATCTGCTGGGTATGGTGATCATGAAAAACGACGTCGCTTCGTTTTTGGGTACGGAAGCAACCGCAGGCGTTGTATTCGTGACGGTATTCGGTCTGATCTGGCTGAACTTTGTTTTGGAAATCGTCGTCAATCTGTTGATAGCGCCCGCTTTATATCGCATCGTATCGGTGATAGAAAAAACGGCGGGAAGAAAGAACGGAAAAACCGCTTAAAACCGAAAAAGGAGAAAATCGTCTGAGAAGGGCGCGTTTGCCCGAAGACAGCGTATCGAATAAAATGATTATCTGTATCGATATAGGCAATACCAACATCAAATATGCGATTTACGAGGGCGAGACGCTGTGTATTTCTTTCCGCGTCGCCACCGATTTGAAAAAAACTTCGGATGAATACGGCTCGCAGCTCGTGAATATGTTAAAGGTGAGGGAAATTAAGCGCGACGGAATTACGGGCGGGATTATCTCGTCGGTCGTACCATCCCTCGATTATACGATCGAGCGCATGTGTCATCTCTATCTCGGAATAGAGCCTTTGCGCATCGAGCCCGGCCTGAAATCCGGACTGAATATCCGCTGCGACGACGCGCGAGAAGTGGGGGCGGATCGTATCGTCAACTGCGTTTCCGCCATTGTAAAATACGGGGAGGAAAAGCCGATGATCGTCATCGATTTCGGTACGGCCACCACGTTTAACATCATCAACGAAAACAACGAATTTATAGGCGGGGTCATTGCCCCCGGAATCAAAGGTTCTCTCGATTCCCTCGTCAACGGTACGGCGAAACTGCCGCGCGTGGAGATAGAAGCTCCGAAGAGCATTATCGCCAAAAATACGATTACGAACATGCAGGCGGGGATTGTGTTCGGTTTTGCGGGATTGGTAGAATATATCGTTACCCGAATCAAAAAGGAACTGAAAGCGCCGTTTACGAAGACGATCGCGACGGGCGGGTTCAGTCAGGTCATTTCCAAAGAGGTTTCCTGCATCGATGTGGTAGATAAACTTCTTACGTTGGAGGGATTGAAATATCTCTATTATCTCAATCGCCCGGAAGAAGGCGGACAAGCACCCGTCAAGGCATAAAAATTACGTGATCAGCTAAAATAATATTGACATCAAACATTCCAAAGGAGGCAAGACTATGATGAAAAGAGTGGGCGTAGCGATATTGGGGCTCGGCGTGGTCGGAGGTGGAACGTATAAAATTCTCACCGAGCACAGAGAATTTTACCAAAAGACGCAGAACGTGGATATAGAAGTGGAAAACGTACTCGTGCGGAATCGGGAGAAGGCGCTCGCTATGGGTGTTCCGGAGGAATGTATAGCGGGAAGTATCGCGGAAGTCATCGCAAATCCCGCCGTAGATATTGTCATAGAATGTATCGGTGGCGTGGAGGCGGCAAAGGACTATGTCCTCGCGGCTCTGCACGAGGGAAAGAGCGTCGTCACGTCCAATAAGGAGCTCATCTGTAAATATTCTCACGAATTGGAACGCACGGCTCGGAGAAATTGCTGCGGGCTGTACTTCGAAGCCAGCTGTGTGGGCGGGGTTCCAATTATCCGTACCCTGCTCGACGGCGTGCAGGCGAATTGTATTTCCGAAATGATGGGAATTATCAACGGCACCACCAATTATATCCTGACGAAGATGGCGGAGGAGAACGAGGATTATGCCGCTGCTTTGAAAGAGGCGCAGAAGCTCGGTTACGCCGAAGCCGACCCCACGAACGACGTGGAGGGTTTTGACGCGATGTATAAGCTGTCGATTCTTTCTTCCCTCGCTTTCCACACCAAAGTACCTTATACAAAGGTTTTCCGCGAGGGAATTTCCTCTGTGGATAAAACGGACATCGCTTTCGGAAAACAGCTGGGCTATACGCTGAAACTTCTCGCGATCGGCAAAAATACGTCCAAGGGCATTGAAGTGCGCGTACACCCCACATTTATTAAAAATTCTCATCCCCTCGCCAGCGTACACGACAGTTTTAACGCGGTATTCCTCAAAGGCGACGCCATGGACGACATTATGCTGTACGGCCGGGGCGCGGGGGCGCTTCCCACGGGCAGTTCGGTAGTCAGCGACGTCATTTATGCAGCGACCCATTCGGACATCAAATATTCTACTTTCAAGAATACCGCGGCGGCGGATAAGGACACGAAGTTCGT
This sequence comes from uncultured Clostridium sp., assembly GCA_900555925.1. GTDB lineage: Bacteria > Bacillota > Clostridia > Christensenellales > Borkfalkiaceae > Scatosoma. Next base: position 6,771 of record USMU01000051.1, read on the forward strand.
ATCCGATTTCAGCAGCGCTTATTATCTGCGTCTGTCGGCGGCGGATAAGGCGGGCGTACTCGCAAAAGTTTCGGGAATTCTGGCAAGATACGGCATTTCCATCGTCGAACTCGTACAGAAAGGTACGTCGGGGCTTGAAGCGGGGACGGAGGAAGAACAGGTCTCCCCGGTCGCGTTGGAAGACGAGGATTCGGCTTGCGGAACGGAATCGGAAGGAGAACAGGTTCCGCTCATTCTCATCACGCACGTCACGACGGAAAACGCCATTCGCGGCGCGGCGGCGAAAATCGACGCTTCCGGTATGGCCAAGGTCGAAACGATCATTCGGGTAGAATCTTAAAAGAAAAAGGGAAAGGCGAGGGGAATATCCCTCGCTTTTTGAACGGAAGAAAAGATGAAAGGTTTAATCGTTATAAACGCCTATCCCAACGGCGAAAAGTTTTATCGTCAGAGCCGCCGCATCGCGGAGGAACTCAAAGGGATAGGAATAGAGACGGAGATTCGTCGAACGAGCGAGATAGACGCTGCGATCCGCTTCGACGGAAGGGCGGAAGCTGTCGGCGGTTTTGATTTTGCGGTATATCTCGACAAAGATAAATATCTGGGGCAAATCCTCGAAAAAGCGGGCATGCGACTCTTCAATTCATCGGAAGCGGTAGAGCGCTGCGACGATAAAATGCTGACATACCTTGCGCTTTCCGATTCCGGAATCGAGATTCCCGAATCGGTTTCGGCGCCGCTCTGTTATACTCCGAGCGTACATCCGGACGAATCATTTCTCTCGCGCACGGCCGCGAGATTGGGATTTCCGCTCGTCGCAAAAAAAAGTTTCGGGTCCTTCGGAAAAGACGTGCGCCTGATACGGACCATGGACGAGCTGAGGACGACGGAAAAAGATTTTCTATATTGTCCGCATTTTTATCAAAGATACATCGCGGAGTCGGCAGGTCGCGATATTCGCGTCATCGTCATCGGCGGTCGGGCGGTCGCCGCGATGGAACGGCGGGCTCAAAAAGGGGAATTCCGCTCGAATATCGAATTGGGCGGTCACGGAGTTTGCGTCGGACTCACGGAATCTTTCCGCCTTGCGGCGGAAAAAGCGGCTGAAGCGTTGCAATTGGACTACTGCGGCGTCGATTTGTTGGAGGCGGGGTCCAAACCTGTGCTTTGCGAGGTCAATTCCAATGCGTTTTTCGAGGGCATGGAAGCGGCGACGGGAATGAATATTGCCCGATTGTATGCGGAACATATTTTTCGGACTGTGAACGGATAATAAAAACTTCCCCGCGTTGCGGCGAGGAAGCGAGCCCTGTAAAGGGGCTTCTGTTATGATTTTTTATCGTTGTTCTTTGTTTCGTCGGGTTTGTTTTCCTTGACGGTATAGCTGTAATCGATGTCGGGGTTCCCTTTTAAGAGAGCGCGCACAAAATCTTCGTTCCAGGAAGACTGTACGGAGATGACGGAATAGGCCTCGCCCATATATACGGTCAGCTTATTCGTGTCTGTATCCAATACTACGGAAGTGATATCCTTCAAAGCGCACTTGCTTTTGATGATTCCGAACTGCGTAGAGAAATATTTATCGTCGACGATATACTGCGATTTGATAAGGAGCGAAACGACGATGACCAGTCCCGCGGCGCTGACGAGAATGAGAAAGGGATATTTCAGCCAATCGTTAAAGACGTGGAGCCCTGCATTTTCAAAAATCCGCCAGACGGAAATCGCGATGGCCGCAATGCAGAGAACGATGGCTCCGGCGCAGGCGGCGAGAATCGTTTTAGAAAATCGAAAACGAAAATATTTCGGTTGTTGAGAAGCGCTTTTCTTTTTCATGGTTCTATTATAGCACACGAAAAAGGAAAAATCAAATAAAATTTATTTGCGTCTGTATTTTATCGTTCGGTCGGGCAGTTATTTTGTCCTTTTCCGTCTTGCGGTATTTCATTTTTCCGTCTGGGACAACGGGGCGGACGTTTGTTTTCGTCGGGAGCAAAGTCCGAATTTCCTTTTTTATGCTGGGAGTTTTGTTCGTTGAAATCCGTTCCGCGGGGGCAGTCCTTTTCGCTCGGACATTCGTTTTCATTCGGATAGGTAGTTCGAGGCCGGCCGTCGGAAGTTCGTCCTCCGCCGTCGCGTCCGTTTTTCGGTTGATAGGAGTCGGGCCTTCTGCCGTGCGGGCGGCGTGGAGAGGGCATTTCTTCGCCGTTGTTCGGGTTCGCGGGGCGTGCGGGTGTGACGGGGCGCGGATGAACGGGTTTTCCTTCTTCGGGGCCTTCCGTATGCCCGGGAAATTCAGGAAATTCGGGGAGAAGAGGCAGAGGTTCGCCTGGAAAGCGGCCGTGAGAATCCTCGGAAGATTCCGTCGGCATTTCGCGGCGGGTAGGCTCGCCATTGCTGGGCTTTGTCGATCCCGGAGTCGAGCAGGAAGCCATAATCGGTAAAGAGAAACAAATCGTTGCCGCGCACAGCGCGGTCAAAATACGGTGAATCTTTTTCATATCGACAGTTTGCGTCGGAACGGGGAAAATTATGCTTTTTTCCCGTGGGTATCCGGTTGCGTTTTTGAAAAAAAGTTTGTATAATAATACTATGGAACATTCAGATAACACGGAAGAACTACGCACGGCGGAAGAAGTGCGGCAACGAAAACAATTTGCAAAAATGACTGAGACACCCGTTCCGAAATTGGTGGTCACGCTCGGTATTCCCACCATGCTGAACATGATGGTTTCCTCGTTTTACAATCTTGCGGATACCTATTTCGTATCGGGGTTGGGGGAAAACGCCACGGGTGCGGTCAACGTCGTCTTATCGCTGATGGCGCTGATTCAAGCAATCGGTTTTACGTTCGGTATGGGCGGAGGCAGTATCATTTCTCGGCTTTTGGGCAAGCGCGCCCAAAAAGAAGCGGATGAGGTTTCCTCTTCGGCATTTTTTGCCGCTGCCGTTGCGGGAACGTTGATTCTTGTATTTGGATTGATATTTTTGACGCCTTTGATGCGTTTGCTGGGCTCTACCGAATCCATTCTGCCAAATGCCAAAGAATATTCCCGCTATATCCTGATTGCCGCTCCGTTCATGTGCATGTCCTTTGTCATGAATAACCTTTTGCGCTCTCAGGGGAAAGCGTTTTTGTCCATGATAGGATTGGTGACCGGTGCGGTTATCAATGTCGCTCTTGACCCGCTTCTCATCTTTGGGTTCAATATGGGCGTTACGGGTGCGGCGGTCGCTACCTTTCTGAGCCAGATGATCAGCTTCTTCATTCTGCTCTTTATGTTCCTTTCCAAACGGAGCATTACGAGACTCCGCATTTCTTCCATTTCCCGCAAAGCCTCGGTCTATTGGGAAATTGTCGTGACGGGCTTCCCGTCCTTCTGCCGTCAGATTTTATCTAGCTTATGCACGGTTCTTCTCAATTGGGCCGTCAAGCCCTATGGCGACGGAGCTTTTGCCGCGATGGGCGTCGTTCAAAAAGTATTCATGTTTGCGTTTTCCATAGCGCTCGGCATAGGGCAGGGGTATCAGCCGGTTCTCGGATACAATTACAGCGCAAAACGCTTCGACCGCGTCTATAAGGCATACCTGTTTACTTTGGTGTTTTCTACCGCTTTGATGACTCTCTTTGCCGTAATCTGCGCCGTCTCCGCGCCCTTTATCATGCGTGGCTTTCTCGAAGCGGAAGAATCGATGGAGATAGGCACACTCGCTTTGCGACTGCAATGTATCTGCATGCCTCTTCTGCCTCTCAATTTCATGGCGGGGCTCACGTATCAGGTCGTGGGAAATAAGGCGCTCGCTTCGCTTTTGTCCTGTTCGCGCCAAGGATTATTTTATATTCCCGCCGTGCTTGTTCTTCCCCGTGCGTTTGATTTATTCGGCGTACAATGTTCGCAATCCGTTTCCGATTTACTCGCTTTTTTATTTGCCGTTCCCTTCACTGTAATGTTTTTCAAAAAACTTCGGATTTTACAAAAGACAGAGGGCATTCGTCCGGCTTCGGAATTTCCGCCCTCGGAAGAAAAATAAATGGAAGAACTCTCCCGAATTTGGGAGAGATTCTTTTTACGGAAAATCAGAGCGTTTGAGAAAAATAAAAACGGGTTATAAAAAAGTATCGGCAGGTAAAATTTTTCACAAACTGCCATTAAGACGATCTCGGAGGTATAGAAATGATTACAATCCATAAAGATAATTTTGAAAGCGAAGTTCTCGGTTCTGCCGTTCCCGTCGTGGCGGATTTTTGGGCTCCTTGGTGCGGCTATTGCCGCAGGCTGGCTCCCGTTATTGAAAGGCTCGAAAAGGAATACGGGGATAGGGTTAAATTCGTAAAAATCGATACGGACGATAATGCGTCTCTCGCTGACGAATACAGTGTGGATACCATTCCTACCTTGATTGTATTCCGCGGCGGTGAGGCGCTCGGAACCATTGTGAATCCCGCTTCTCAGGCAACCGTCGTGGATTGGTTGAAAGAAAAAGAAATTCTTTGACGGAGCAAAAGGCATGGACGAGAGAAGATACGACGTTGTCATAATCGGCGGCGGCCCCGCAGGGTATACAACTGCTCTGTATTGCGCGCGGAACGGTTATTCCGTCGCGGTAGTGGAAAAACTTTCCGCGGGCGGGCAGATGGCTTCAACCGACCGAATCGATAACTATCCCGGCTTTGAGGAGGGCATAGACGGTTTTGAGCTGGGCGAACGCATGCGGCGCGGCGCAGAACGCTTCGGGGCGATTACTCTGTTCGAGGAAGTTACGAATGTTTCCCTTTCGGGAGAAAACAAGACGATTTTTACGAATGCAGGGGAGATTTCCGCCCGTGCCGTCGTCTTGGCAACGGGTGCGGAACCCCGCGAATTGGGGCTGAAAGACGAAAAAGAATTGATCGGGCGTGGCGTGGCATACTGTGCGACGTGCGACGGAATGCGCTATAAGGGCAAGATAGTCGTCGTTACGGGTGGCGGAAACAGCGCGGTGGCCGATGCTTTATATCTTGCGAAGATCTGCAAGAAAGTGTATCTTGTGCATCGGCGGGACAGGCTGCGAGCTTCGAAAGTGTATACCGCGCCGCTGTCCGAAAGCGGCGTGGAAATTTTATGGAACAGCCGCATAGAAGAGATATTGCACGATAAAAGAGTGACGGGCGTGCGTATTGCCGACGTCCGTTCGGGAGAGGAAACTACCCTCGATTGCGATGCGTTGTTTATTGCAGTCGGGCGGAAACCCGAAACGGAAATTTTCAAAAATAGTTTGGAGCTCGATTCCGCGGGATATATCATCGCAGACGAAAGCACTAAAACCTCACTTCCGGGCGTATTTGCGGTCGGAGATGTACGGACGAAGGCGGTGCGACAAATCGTAACTGCGACGGCGGATGGCGCCGTTGCGGCACATTTTATAGAAGAATATCTCCTCTGAGAAAAATTGTGGGAAACATGGACATAGTATACAGACCGATTGAATTTTCCGAAACGGAGATCGGATTGTTTTCCTCCTTTGAGCGAAAGCAGAACGTTACAGATTGTTGGCGTAAAATAGAGGGAAAATGGAGGATTGTCAATGCTCCTTTTACCGACGATTGGAACGAAAACGATTATATAGTTTTGACGGAGAGCCTAAAAAATACAGTAAAGGCGGGCGGGTTGGTTTACGGCGCTTTTGTTGACGGCAGGCTAAAAGGTTTCGTTTCGGTTGACGGCGCGCCGTTCGGGAAGGAAAGGCAGTACGCGGATCTTATGTACCTCTATGTTTCGCGGGATATGCGGGGGAGGGGAATCGGCCGCAGGCTGTTCGAGACGGCGAAAGAGTATGCCCGAAAAATCGGTACTGAAAAGTTGTATATTTCGGCGCATTCGGCGGTCGAAACACAAGCGTTTTATAAAGCTGTGGGGTGCGTCGAAGCGTCGGAATATCAGAAAAAACACGTTGAAAAAGAGCCGTTTGACTGTCAGCTCGAATGTGCTTTGAACGATGGAGCGGCTTTATCCGTAAACAAAAAGCGCGGAAATTTTTGAAGATTTCCGCGCTTTTCGTTTGAATCAATCAAGAAATCATACTTGTTGTTCTATCGGCGTATTTCCGAGCCCTGAATCCTCTTTTTTATAAGTGAGCTTCAAAAGCAGAGGAGCCAAAATAGAGGTCGCGATAATGATGATAAATACGAAAGGATATACGGCAGGATCTACCAAACCGCCGTCTATTCCCTTTTGCGTGCAAATCAGAACGACTTCCGCGCGCACCATCATGCCGATGCCGACGCGCAGACTGTCCTTGCCCGAATAACGGCAAAGCCTTGCCGCCAATGCACAACCTCCCAGCTTTCCGACGAGTGCGACCACGACGTAACAGGCTCCGAACAGGACGAAAGAGGAGGAGAAGCCCGAAAAATCGAGATTCATGCCGATTGTCGCGAAGAAAATAGGGGAAAAGAACATGTATCCGAGCATATCCGCTTTATTTTCCACATACGGGGTTTCCTGCAAGGTTCCTCCCAGCATAATGCCCGCGACGTAAGCGCCCGTGATGTCCGCGACGCCGAAGATTTTTTCTGCGACGTAAGCATAGATGAAGCAGGCTGCAAGTGCGAGTATAGGTACGCGACGGTTATGAGGGTATTTGCGTTCTATTCTGTTGAACAGCTTCCTCAACAGGATTCCCGCACCAATGGCGATAATGAAAAATACGACGATTTTAACACAGACGAGCCACCAAGCCGCATTTTCCCACCAGGCGGGCAGGAATGAGACGAGGGATTCTTCCCCGCCTGCATCGGAGGTAAAGCCCGTGAGCACGGAAAGAATGACGATGCCGATGATATCGTCGATGACGGCGGCGGCGACGATAGAGGTCCCTATTTTGGTATTGAGTTTTCCGAGTTCTTTCAATGCCGCCACGGTGACGCTGACGGACGTTGCCGTCAGAATAGCTCCGTAAAAGAGGTACCCCAAGAATCCTCCGCCTTGATTGAAGGCCCAAGCTACCAATGTTCCGAGAGCCATAGGCACGATGACGCCGAAGGCCGTAATGACCACGGAAGCCGCTCCCGACGATTTAAGTTGCTTCAGATCGGTACCGAGTCCGGTGGAGAACATGATGAGGACGACTCCGACCTTAGAGAATACGCTGAGTTCTTCTTTTATAGGATCGGAGAAGAACATATTTTGCAGCGGTTCACAGG
>USMU01000052.1 GCA_900555925.1 uncultured Clostridium sp.
GCCGCACAATGCAACCCCGAAAGATGCAAAAGAATTTTTCCGTCTTCCTCCGCGCTTACCGTCGGAGCCGCTTCCTCCACCACCTGCACTTCTTCAAAGTGATTGGCTTTATCCTTGACGAGCGCGAGGACTTTTTCGGATTCGCATTCCACGGTCAGTTTCTGCGTGACGAAGGTAACGGAAACGGAAGTCACTCCCTCCGTAGCCGCGAGTTCCTCCTCCAATTCCGCCGCGCAAGCCGCACAATCGAGTCCCTTTAACTGCAAAGTCTTTTTCATGTCAGCCCTCCAATTTACAATTCAAGTGTTCTTCGCTGATTTGTATAATTTTTACGATATGTTCGTCGGCAATGGAGTACAGCACGTTCTGCCTGTCTCTTCGGGATTTGATGATTCGATTGTCCTTCAATACCCTCAGCTGATGACTGACGGCGCTCTGCGTCCCTCCGCACGCTTCCACGATATGATAAACACACATCTCTCCCTGCAACAAAGCAAGCACGATCTTCATTCTCGAAGGCTCCCCGATGACTCGGAAAGTATTGCATACCCTCTCGATATTCTCTTCGTTCGGCATGCGCTCCTTCGCCCGCTTTACCGCTTCCTCGTGCTCCCTTTCATATCCGCAATTTTCTTTTTCCATAATTTCACCGTCCTATATATATGAATAACTATTCATATTTTAATACTTTCATAATTATTTGTCAAGTATTCGGAGGTATTTTTGGAAAAATTTTTTTTACTTAAGTTAATTTTAATCCCAAAAAAAGCGCCTCCCGCGTCAAGTCGGGAGGCAAGGGATCTTTAATTCAAAACGAGAAACGAACTTCAAATCGTTGAGATAGGCGAGTTTTCCGAGGAGAGAAAATTTTAATGATTTTGCAATGAGACATTGACGGGTGAGGTTATATTTCCGATTTTTTTCTTTATCTCCGTATTTCGTATCGCCTGCCACGGGACAGCCGATATGCGCGAGATGCGCGCGGATCTGATGTGTTTTTCCCGTATGCAGGAGAATTTCCGTCTTTGTAAACTCACCGCAGCGTTCCCCCGCTCGGTATTCCGTGACGATTTTTTCCGCGCCGAAGGTCGGAGCGTCGTAAATGCGGACGAGGGATTTATTCTCGTCTTTTTTCAGATAAGCGGTGAGAATTCCCTCCTCCTTTCCGAATTTTCCGAAACAGAGCGCACAATATCTCTTTTCTATCCTCCGTTCCTTAAATGCGGCGAGGAGCTCTTTCTCCGCCTCTTCCTTCAAAGCAAAAACGAGCAAGCCCGAGGTGTTTCTATCCAGACGATGTAGAAAGAAACATTCTCTCTCCCGCTTCAAAGCCGCAAACACCGCTTCCGAATTGACGCCGCTTTCCTTGTCGGCGACGAGAACGTTTTCGTCCTCATAAACGATATAAAAAGCAGGTTTTTTCTCCTTGGCGGGCGGGAGATAGTAAGCGACCTTATCGCCCGTCGAAAGGAGGATATCCTCTCCGACCTTTTTCCCGTTGACGCGGATCTCTCTGTTTTTTATCAGATAATTCCAGAAAAACGAACCCTGCGCGTAAGTATTGTCGGTATATTCTTTTAATCTTTGCGGTTTATCCGCGATAAACTCTTTCACTTATATTTTCCCGTATTTTTAATTTTTTCTTCTTTCCGCGCCCTTTGCAGAGCCTTCTGCCGAGCGAATAGGCTCCGAACACCGACAACGCGGCGAAAGCGACGGGCGCTCCTCCCGAAAGGAAAAACCAAACGAGGTACGCGCAGAGAAACGCAAAGGTCGTCTGTAAAGCGGCATATCCCCAAGCCGTCTTTCTGCCGAGCTCCCCCGCGCAGGCGGCAATCGCGGAGATACAGGGCGGAATCAGAGCGATAAAAGTTAAATAAGCGCACGCCGAGGGGAAGGAAAAATGCACCCCTTCGGGAAACAGCACGGAGAGCATCCCTGCGATATTCTCTTTGGCGATGAGCCCGCTGACCGCGGCAAAGGCGGCCCGCCAATCGGTAATCCCCATGGGATAGAAGGCATATTTGAGCACGGAACAGATATGCGCCAGAAAACTGTCCTCGGCGGAACAGACCCCCGAGAAGGAAAAGGAAGAAAGGAACCAGACGACCAAAGTAAAGGCGAGCACGGTCGTCGATATCTTTATTATAAACTGTTTTATCTGAAAGAGCAACTTTTTTATGACGAAAAATATATCGGGAAAGCAAATATCTGCGATTTCCATTAAAAATATGCTGTCGTCTTTTTTGAGGAAAGCCGCGACGGCCAGCCCCATGCCCGTACCCAGTATATAAAGAAGCAGCGCGCCCAGAAAAGTATTTTCAAAAACGGAGGAAAGCAGCGTCAGATAGACGGGAAGTTTTGCGCTGCAAGGGACAAAATACAGACAGGCGACCGCTCTCTTCTGAATAGCTTTCTCCTCCAACGCGCGGGTAGAGACGATCGCGGCGGCGGTGCAACCATATCCCAGCAGAACGGAAAAAGCCGCTCTGCCCGACAATCCGATTTTAGAAAAAAGCCCGTCGGTCATAAAGGCCAGCGCAGACATAAATCCGCTCTCTTCGAGGAAATCGAGAAACAAATACATCAGAGCTATCTGCGGGACAAAAGATAAAACACTCCCGATACCGCCGAGAAAGCCGTCACAGACGAGACTTCTCACGACGGGAGATTCTATCCTTTCGCCGCAGAATCCCGCAAAGCGTTCTATGAGCCCTTCAAGCGCTTCTTTGAGCCTCACCCCCGGCATATGTTCTCCGAAAGTAAAGAAAAACACCAACCCTATGAGCGCGAAAAACGCGGGCAGGGCAAAAAAAGCGTTCAGGCAGAGATTGGTAAGTTTATCTGCACCGACGGGCGCGGGAGAATAGGCCGTCGAAAAATACTTGCCAAAGGAGTCCCCCGTCGAAAGAACATTCGATGACGCTTCCGAGAAAAATTTTTTGTCCCTCAACGGGGAAAGCCGACATTTTTCCCTATATTGCGAAAGAGAAAGAAATACCTCTTTGAGCGCTTCCGCCAACGCTTTGACGGACTTTCTGCGCAAAGCGTCTGTCTCTATACAGCGAATTCCGAACGCTTCGCTCAGCCGTCCGCAATCGAGTTTACCGCCGCGGGCACGGAATTTTTTACACATCGTCAGAACCAAGACGACGGGAAGTCCGCGGGAAAGAAGGCTGTTCGTCAATTTCAGAGAGCGTTTGAAATGTTCCGCGTCCGCTACCTGAACGACGAGAAAATCCCCTTTCTGATCGTCTATATACTTCGCCGCGAGCTTTTCCTCCATGCTCATGCCGTCGAGGGAATAGAGACCGGGTAAATCCGCGATCAGTCCGAGCGCAAGGCGCTTCGAGGAATTTTTTTCGGATACGCCGACCGTGACTCCGTGATAGTTTCCCGTGCGGTTGTGCGCTCCCGTCAGAGCGTTGAAAAGGGTGGTTTTTCCGACATTGGGATTGCCCGTAAGTAGAATTTTCATGATTGTCGCTCCTCTGTCTTTTCGTCCGCCGTTTCCCGTTCGGATAAAGAAGCGGCGTTGTCGGACAATCGGGCAATTTTGATTTTTTGCGCGCACTCCCTGCGCATACCGACGCGGCCGAACGCTGTCTGTAAAAGACATTCGCGGCCGAAAAATATCTTTTTGAGCATCTTTACTTTTTCGTTCGGAGCGATGCCGAGCATCCTCAAACGCTCTTTGACGTCTTTTTCCGCGTCGACGGAAAGGATCTTTGCATATTCTCCCGATTTCAGTTCATTCAAATCCGTCATAGGAAAAATATATGCCAGAAAAAGAAAAACATGTCCTTTTTCAAAAAAAATCCGCTTCCGATTATTCGGAAACGGATTTTTCTCTATCTGGATTTACTTTTTTTCGTCCTCGTCGAGTTTCTCCAATTCGGACTTTTTATCCTTTTTTGATTTTTTCTTCTTTTTCTTTCCGTTCTCTACGTCTTCCAGAGTTTCATCGGAAGGCTTCACGACGAGCAGAATGATGATGAGAATCAACATCACGGCCGCGATGGAGAACAAAACGACGGAAACGATGTTATTTTTCAGCCACTGCGTCTCGCCTTTGATCGTGTCTTCTTTGGCATTGACGGAAACGGCCTGATATGCGGCGGCCTTCTCTCCCGACAATTCCGCATCGGTAAATACGGCGAGGACGATATAGACGCCCTGTTCCTGCGGCTTAAAAGATTTTGAGGAAGGATACCAATAATATTTGTTATCCGATTCTTTCCAAACATCGGGATGTTTATCTTCGTCGATCGTATCGTCGTAAGGTTCTATCTCGCGCAAAATCACTTCGCCGTCCGAATTCGGCTTCATCAAGTCATCGGCCGTAATATTCAATCCCAATCTCTTTGAAAGCAACTCGGCGTATAAACCCGCATAATAATTGAGATAATCGTCGTCCTCCACTTTGGACAAATCCGCATTCTCTTTCAGTTCGGAGAATTTGATGAGAGAAAAGTCACTGTCAGAGAAATCCGTATCGGGATACTGCTTTCTGAATGCGGCGGTATCGAAATAATACAAACCGTATTCACTCGAATGTCCGTCGATTCCCACGACCGTAAAGTCGGAGAGCGTATAGGTGACGTCGATAAATCCAGAATCCGTATTGTCGCTTCCATCGGGTTCCTCCACGCTTATACCGCTGTTGGAAATCGAGAAAGTAAAGGAAGGAATGGCTTCGATGTCCCAAACGTTATCGGAAGTCACTTTGGTGCGATAACCGTCCACGTAGCAGTACATCTCGTTGCCCGCTTTGTCGGAGGCGGTAATCTTGAACTCATAGAGCCCCGTCGAACCGACAGCAAGTTTCAAATCTTCATAGCTTATTCCCGTGCTCGAAGCGGGGCTGTCCGAAGTCTGCGTCTTGTAATAGATATTATATTTGAGATTTTTATATCCGGTATCGTTGTCCGTGATAAGGCCTATCGGAGAAGGCAGATAGACATAGGAATTCGTACCTGCATAAACGTCCTTCGCCGCTTCTTCCACCGCTTCCTGATACCCGAGATAGGCTTGATTTGCTTCGTCGAGAACACTGTTTCCGTCCCCGTCCAATTCGTGATTTCCTTCGTCGTCTCTGACAATACAGGTATAATCGGGTCCCTCGGTGTTGCGATCCGCACGGATATATTCGAGCTTAGAATCTTCCGTGGGCTTCTCCGTCTCTTCCGCATACCATACAAGTTCATAGGTTGCCGCGTTGTCGTCGCCGGAGAAGGTATCGTCATTGAGCTTGAAACGCACGGAAATGTATTCCATTCCCTTTTCTTTATAGACGGGCGTATCCATGAAATAGGTGCTCGTCGTCAAAGTTTCGTATTCCGGCTCCTTTGTCGAGTCATCGGAGAAATCATCAGGATTGTATTGATAATACTCCATCGTCTTGGTGACGGAAGTATCCAAAACATCGATCACTTCATAATCGAGAGAGAACGGAGTTCCCAACGCAAACGAAGAAATCGAATCGTTGACGACGAGAACGGGCCTCGCATTATCCTTAATCTTCTTGTCCTCGTCGAGCGTAAAGGACTGCCCGTTGAGCTCCTTGAAAAGAATCTTCGTGGTCGCGGCGTCCCCTTCCGCACCTTCGGGCATTTCCGCCGTAAAGGCGAAAGGCACCATGGGAGTGGAAGAAGCGGTCGAAGAATATTCCGCGAAATTCGCGCCTACATTCGTAAACGTACCGATGTAACTCTCATTCAAAAGGACGAAAAATTCGCCTTCCCCGGCGGTATTTTCCTCATCCGTTTCCGCAAGCGAAAGCTCGATATCGGCTTTGAGCGCTTCATCTGAAAGCTCCGTGGCTTGTCCGTCGTTCACTTTGACGGTAACCTTGCCGTTCGCCTTTTCAAAAACGACGGTATTCGTCGCTTTTTTCTCTTTCATGGCCATCGAGGGCGCCGCTTCGAAAGTGAGCGTCAATTTTTCGAAATTCGTATCCTTGAGGGCGAATTTCATCGTGAGATATTTTGCGGCGTCCTTACCGTCGTACCATTTCAGAGCCAAATCGCGTTTGAAAGATACGCTTCCGCTGTCGGGAAGAGTAAAGGCCATCAACGTATCGTCGTCCGAATCGGTCCCCACCGAAGCAGACTTTTCCGCCGTAAAGATACGGTAAGGTTCATACGTGACCGCACCGGCCTTGATTCCGCCGAGCATAAGTCCTCCGCCCAAAGCCGCCGTTCCGATTGCGCCTGCAACCAGAAAAGTTAAAATTTTGACTTTATTCTTTTTTTTCATTCAAGCAGTGCCTCGCAATTTTTGTAAGTCTATACCTTTTACAATATTGTGCTTTCTCTATTTTACACCCAAACGCGCCTTTTGTCAAACGCATTTCACGGTGAAATAAACTGTTTTTCTTTTTTTACGCAATTTTCACTTGATTTCCACTGCATTCGGGATATCGAAAGCCTTCCACGGGGTTTCGTTTTCGGGCGGATAGGCCAAAAAGCGCAACCGCTCTTTGGTGACGGGATGAGAAAAGGCGAGCGAATACGCCCACAGGGCCAGCTTGCCTTTCTGCGCCAGAGCGCCTCCGTATCGCATATCCCCGTAAACGGGGTGAGAGATCCCCGCCATCTGAACGCGGATCTGGTGCGTGCGCCCCGTATGCAGCCTCACCTCCGCAAGGGAGTATTTTCCCTTGCTTTCGAGAACCTTATAGTCGAGAGAAGCAAACTTTGCGCCCTCCTCCGTCTGCGTACAGATATATACGAGATTGTTGACCGTATTTTTCCGGAGATAATTGGTGAGCGTTCCCCGTTCGGGGTCGGGAGTCCCGCAAAGGACGGTGAGATACCTCTTTTCAAAATCCCCCGTCTGCAATCCTTCGGTGAGCCGAGCGGCCGCCTTGGACGTCTTGGCGTAGACCATGACACCTCCCGTGGGCCTGTCCAGACGGTGTACGAGCCCCGCATACGCGTTTCCGGGCTTATTGTAGGTGATTTTCAGATAAGTTTTTATCTGGTCCAACAGATTGTCATCTCTGCTCTCGTCGGGACAGCAGGCGGTCATCTGCGGCTTCAAAACGACGATGATGTGATTGTCTTCAAACAGAATTTCAAAGGGCGGACGATAGTCCTTTTGTTCGGTTTCAGTCATTGACGAAAATTCCTCCCGCTCCGCAGGGAAGGTCTATTCCTTCCTCCGTCTTTATGCCCACCTCGTAGGCTTCGGTATGTCCGCCGCGCCCCGAGAGCGTCAGCGTCAGTATATTTTTGAGAACCATGGGCTGCAAGCCCGTCGTATAGCTGTTGATGAGAAAGAAGAGCGGATTCTCGGACAGAAGTTCCCCGCACAATTTTACAAAGGGAAATAAATCGTTTTCTATCTTCCACATTTCTCCGCCCGGACCGCGGCCGTAGGAGGGCGGATCCATGATAATCGCGTCGTAACGGTTGCCGCGGCGGATTTCCCGACGGACGAATTTGAGACAATCGTCCACGATATAGCGGATTCCCGAATCGATTCCCGAAAGCCGCGCGTTTTCGCCCGCGCGTTCCACCATTCCCTTTGCGGCGTCCACATGCGTGACCTGAGCGCCCGCTTTCGCGCAGGCGACCGTCGCTCCGCCCGTATAGGCAAATAAATTGAGCACCTTTATCGAACGATTTGCACCGCGAATGAGTTTCGACATATAATCCCAGTTGACAGCCTGTTCGGGAAATAATCCCGTATGCTTGAAGCCCATGGGCTTAATTTTGAACCTGAGTCCCAGCTTCTCATAGGAAATTTCCCATTCGGCGGGCATGGGTTTCAAAAATTTCCAGCCCCCGCCGCCGCTTTCGCTGCGCTTATAAAAGGCGTTGAGCTCGGGATAGGAGAACAGATCCGCACGGGCCGACCAAATGACCTGCGGGTCGGGCCGAAGGAGATACACGTCCTTCCAGCGTTCGAGTTTATAACCGTCGCCCGTGGCGATAATCGAATAATCCGTCCAATTCTGTGCTATTTTCATAAATTCCCTGTGCAGCATGTTCGCCGTCGTTGCCTACGTCCGAAGGCCGGTCCGAAAAAAGACATAATCCGACATTCTGACCTTTTTATTATATCGGAAAACCATTCTTTTGTAAAGTGTTTTGCCCACGAAAACAAAACTAAAAAGGGAAAAATCGCCAAAATTTTTCCGTCCGCCTCCAATAAGGAAAAAAGAGCCTTTTCGGCTCCTTTTTCATCAGTTCTTTACGAGCGTGAGCGTCACTTTCTCACCGTTGATATCCACTTCCTTGGAATAGCCGTCGGCCGAGCCTTCCTCTACGCTCACGGCCAATACGTCCGAAGCGAACGCAGCTTTGTTTAATGCCTCCCCCGCGCGGCCTTTCGCACAGTAGAAAATCCTGATTCTGTCGGTAACCTCAAAGCCCGCTTCCTTTCTCAGGGTCTGAACTTTGGAAACGAGCTCCCGCTCTATTCCTTCCGCGATGAGTTCTTCGGTCAGTTCGGTATTCAAAGCCACCGTGATTCCCTTGTCGCTGGCGGAGATAAATCCGGCCTTGCTCTCGGTGAAAATCTGCAAATCTTCCTCTTTGAGAACGATCTCCCGATCCGAGGGAAGAACGTATTCGCCTCCGCCTTGAACGGCCTCCACGACCGCTTTCGCGTCGCATTCTACAAGGAATTTACTGATGAGCCCCAGTTTCTTTCCGTATTTGGGACCGAGCGTCTTTAACTGAGGTTTGAGTTTATAAGAAATGAATTCGTCCGCGTCCTCCGCCGTCTTATAGCACTTGATGTTGAGTTCGTCCAAAGCAATCGCTTTCAATCCCTCGTCCAGGCCCAAATCCTTCGCCGTGACGACGTACATCTCGGAAAGAGGCTGACGATTTTTGACATTGCCGGCGTTGCGGGCGGCTCTGCCGAGATTGACGATATCGAGGACGCTGTCCATGCCTTTTTCGAGGCTTTCGTCCACAAAAGATTTATCGCAGACGGGGAAGGAGCACATGTGCACCGACTTGGGCGCGCCCGAAAAGAAATTCGGAACGAGATTGAGATACATTTCTTCCGCAATGAACGGCGTATAAGGCGCGGTGAGCTTTGCGAACGTGACGAGGACGTTCCAGAGCGTCGTATAAGCGGCCGCCTTGTCGTCCGTCATCTCGCTGCCCCAATAGCGTTCGCGGCCGCGGCGCACGTACCAGTTGGAAAGAATATCCGAGAAATCCTGCAACGCGCGGGCGCTGTCCGTGATATTATACACTGCCAAATATTTATCCACCGTATCCACGAGCGTATTGAGCTTGGACAGAATCCATTTGTCCATCAACGAGAGGCGGCATTTTTTCAAATCGTATTTTGAAGGATCATAACCGTCGATATCTGCATACAGGCAGAAAAAGGCATAGGTATTCCAAAGGGTTCCCATATACTTTCTCTGCGCTTCGGAGACGGCTTCGGGATAAAATCTCGACGGAAGCCACGGCGCCGAAGAAGTATAAAAATACCAGCGGACGGCATCCGCGCCCTGCTTGTCGAGCACCGACCACGGATCGACGACGTTGCCCTTGTGCTTGGACATCTTGATGCCGTTTTTGTCGTTGACGTGACCGAGTACGATACAATTTTTGAAGGGCGCCTTGTCGAAAAGAATCGTAGAAATGACGAGCAGAGTATAGAACCAGCCCCGCGTTTGATCGACTGCTTCGGAAATAAAGTCGGCGGGGAAGGTCTCGTCGAAAAGCTCCTTGTTTTCAAACGGATAGTGATACTGCGCGAACGGCATGGAACCCGAATCGAACCAGCAGTCGATTACCTCGGGCGTGCGCGACATTTTCCCTCCGCACTTTTTACAAGTGCAGGTAAGGTTATCGAGGTACGGGCGGTGAAGCTCTATATCCCCTTTAACTCCGCATCTTTCTTTCAGTTCCGCCTTGGAGCCTATGACTTCGATTTCGCCGCAATCGGGACACACCCAAACGGGCAGAGGCGTTCCCCAGTAGCGGTCGCGGGAAAGCCCCCAATCGATGACGTTTTCGAGGAAATTGCCCATGCGGCCTTCCTTGATTGTATCGGGCATCCAGTTCACGGAACGGTTTGCGGCGATCAGGCGGTCCTTGACGGCCGTCACTTTGATAAACCAGCTGGAACGGGCGTAATAAATGAGCGGCGTATCGCAGCGCCAGCAGAAGGGATAGCTGTGTACGATTTCCTGCGTTTTGAGAAGGAGACCCCGAGCTTTAAGATCCTTTATGACCAGCGGATCGGCGGCCTGCGCGGCCATTCCCGTGAGAAAATCGCAGCCCGACGGGAATTTTCCCTCCTCGTCAATGAGCTGTACGACGGGAAGATTATACTTCCGCCCTACGCGATAGTCGTCCTCGCCGAAAGCGGTCGCGGTGTGGACGACGCCCGTACCGTCGGAAAGCGTAACGTAATCGTCGCAGGTGACGTAATACGCCTTTTCGCGGAAAGCGAATTTTTCCTTTCCGTAAGGATATAACGGCTCGTATTCGGTATACTCGTATTCCTTCCCCTTCTTTTTGGAAAGAACGGTATATTTTTCCTCTCCGAACACCGCGGGGACAAGGGCTTCCGCCAGAATATATTTTTCTCCCGTCTCCTCGCTCTCGATTTCGACGTAATCGGCGTCGGGATTCATGCAGAGCGCGACGTTGGAAGGGAGCGTCCAAGGCGTGGTCGTCCATGCGAGGATATATCTGTTTTCGTCTCCCTTCACCTTAAATTTGACGAAAGCCGTGACCTGTTTGACGTCTTTATAACCTTGCGCGACCTCGTGCGACGAAAGCGCCGTTCCGCAGCGCGGGCAATAGGGAACGATTTTATGCCCCTTATAGAGAAGCCCCTTTTCATGGATTTTTTTGAGCGCCCACCACTCCGATTCGATGTAGTCGTCATGATAGGTCACGTACGGATTGTCCATGTTGCACCAATATCCTACGCGATCGGACATCCGTTTCCATTCGCTGGTATATTGCCAAACGGATTTTTTACATTCTTTTATAAACGGTTCTATGCCGTACGCCTCGATTTCCGTCTTGTGGTCGAAACCGAGCTTCTTTTCCACTTCCAATTCCACGGGAAGCCCGTGCGTATCCCAGCCCGCCTTTCTTAAAACGTGTTTTCCCTTCATGGTCTGATAGCGGGGAACGATGTCCTTCATGACGCGCGTGAGAATGTGTCCGATATGCGGCTTTCCGTTCGCCGTGGGCGGACCGTCATAGAAGGAAAACTCCTCTTTTCCTTCGTTCATCTTCACGCTGTCTTCGAAGATATGGTTTTCGTTCCAGTAGTCCACCACCTGCTTTTCGCGCTCGACAAAGTTCAATGAGGTATCTACTTTCTTGTACATCGACATAACGTTTTCTCCTCGTCCTTCATGTTTATCGTAATTTTCTCAAAAAAGAAAGGCCGCGTTTTGGACAAAACACGACCCCACCAAAACAAACTGACATTTGCCGCCCCGGATAACGGCGGTCTATACCGTGCACGATTACTTTTTTTCCGAAAAAGCAGCTTTTATCTTTCTTAGGGAATTTTTTTTCCTTTCCAAAAAGAAACTTTTTCTTCCAAAGCTCGGAAAAAGTTGGTCGGGCAAGCTCAAAGGGTGATAACTCCCGAAACCGCCTTTTTCCTCTCAGCAAAACGGAATTTCTCTGTGCGGCGGCACCTCGGAAGCGTTGTCCCTCTTAAAACGCTTTTATAAATTATGAATTTTTTTAATTATATCCCTTTTTTAAGGATTTGTAAAGCAAAACAGACAGATTTTTCCCTATATCGGATAAAATTACGCAAAAAGTCCCTTTCTCTGCTCTATCGAAAGAACTTCAAAGCCCGCGGACTGCACCGCTTCTTTCAATTCGCTGTCGGGAGTCGTGCTCAGAACTTCCACGTAAATGGTGTTCTTTTTATAGTTTGCCTTGGCTTTTACGACTCCCTCGCACAATTCCAGCTTACAGGCAAGCCGATTCGCACAGCGTTCGCAGCAAAGGTCACCCACACTGATCACTTTTTTCATGGCGTCACCCTGTTGATGTCTCTCGGGAACATCGCCGCTTCTCGTACGTTCTTGAAACCGAGGAGATGCATCGTGAGCCGTTCCAGCCCCAAGCCCAATCCGCCGTGCGGAGGCGCTCCGTATTTATGGAGCATGAGATAGGTATCGAACTCGTCGGGATTCATGCCCAAACGCTTCATTTTTTCTACCTGAGCAAAATAATCGTGTACGCGCTGACCGCCCGAGGTAATTTCCATGCCGCGGAAAAGCAAATCGAAAGACAGCGTATATTCGGGATCGTCGGGGTCGTCCATCGTATAGAAGGGACGTTTTCTGGAAGGGTAATGCGTGACGAAAATAAAATCGGAATTGAATTGTTTCTTCGCATATTTTCCGAGGAGCTGTTCCTCTTCGGGGTCGAAATCCTTCATATCCGAAGGCTTATACTTGAATTTCTTCATGAGGATTTCTTTCGCTTCCATGAACTTGATGACGGGAATCTCTGTAATTTCGGGAATATCTGCACGGAGAAGCTCCACTTCGTTTTTATATTCCGTTTTCAGAAGATTCATGATATATTTGAGGATGCCTGTCTCCATGTTCATAATATCCTCGAAACCGTCGATAAAACCCATTTCAAAATCCATGGAAATATATTCGTTGAGGTGGCGGCTGGTATCGTGATGCTCCGCGCGGAATACGGGCGCAATTTCAAATACGCGCTCATATACGGCGACCAAAGCCTGTTTATAAAGCTGAGGAGACTGCGCGAGATATACCTTTTTCCCGAAATAGTCGAGCCCGAAAAGATTTGCGCCGCCTTCCGCGCCCGCAAAATTGATTTTCGGAGTATGAATTTCGGTAAATCCTTGGGACATGAGATATTCGCGAAAACCGCGCTGTATTCCCTCCTGGAACTTAAAGACCGCCCTTTCCTTAGGATTTCTCAACGTGACGGGCCGATAGTCCAAATCGGTGTTCAAATCGCACTGCACTTGTTTTTTCGTGATGACCACGGGCGGAATTTCCGCGGGGTGAGATAAAATATCGATGCCGTGGATCTGAATTTCGTAGCGTTTTCCGCCGTCCTTCGTTTCCCCCGCAACTACCTTTCCGGTCAATTTTACCGCACACTCTTCTTTGAGTTCGGGGGGCATTCTGTAATCGGAAAAAGATTCCGCATAGACGCATTGAATCGTCTCTCTCGCGGTGCGGAGAATGACGAAAGCAAAATCCGACATCATGCGGATGTTATGCACGGTGCCGGTTATCGTAATTTCTTGATTTTCGAATTTTGCGAAATCCGAATACGGAACGGTGTTTGTCTTCGGTTCGCCTGTAATAGTCATAGTCATGAAAACCTCTTTACTCCGAGGGAAGTTTCCGCACGGAAATTTTTACTTTTCTATTTTAATCCGTTTGACAAAAAAAAGCAAGAAATTTATAATAGTTTCATATAACTTTTTTAAGGAAGTCCACTTTTTATGCGCATTCTCGCCATTAACGACATCTCTTGTGTAGGAAAATGCTCCCTCACGGTAGCGCTCCCCATAATCTCCGCATGCGGAATCACATGCGACGTTTTACCCACTGCCCTCCTCTCCACGCATACGGGCGGCTTTGAAGGGTATACTTTCCGCGACCTTTCGGAAGATATTCCTTCTATACTCGCGCATTGGAAAAAACTGGGGCTTTCCTTTGATTTTATA
>USMU01000053.1 GCA_900555925.1 uncultured Clostridium sp.
CCACCTCGGCAGGCTTATCGTCTCCGGCGATGTGTAGCAGCTTGCGGTTGGTAGCGCAGGTGTCCACCAGCAAATTCACGATTTGATAGAGGGTATCTTCATCATCCGGGTAAAGCCGGAGAAGAAGGTCTATCTCTATAGAATGTGAAAAATATTCTTCGAGCAGTTCACGATTCTTCATCTTCTCCGATTCGTCGGAAAGGATAAGATTCGTATTATTCATCTCTGTTTTATTCTCTTTCTTCTTAATACCTCGTGATTTTACCGGGTCTTGACAAGCGATTTTAGAGCCACAAGAATCGTCATTATCACGATTCTTGACACTCTCCTTTGAAGATTCTGACGAAAAGTTTTTCACATACACCAAACATGGCTTTCCTTGCCCTCGACGTTTTCGTTCAATCAAACCAAATTTTTCAAGTTCCCGAAGCAGTCGGGTTGCTTTGTTGTCTGCGCAACGCAAAGTCCTCTTGACATCCTCAATCGTGAAGATGATGAACACTCGACCTTTTTTGTCAAACCATTCATTTTTAACAGAAAGGCTCATGCGGTCAAGCAGGATGCCGTACAGAGTTTTGGCATCGGTTGACAGATCTTGAAACCGCTGCTCCTGAAAAAGAGCCTTTGGAATGCGGAAGAACGAAAAGAGTTCTCCGGCCTGTCCGTAAAAATAGTCAAGGGTCATACAATTCTGTCAAGGATGAAAAAACAACGATGATTCATTGACATGGTTGACAAATCCTCCTTATAGATAATTCGTGCAAACAAAAAGCGCAACTTCGATTGATGAAAATCGAAATTGCGCGATGTAACTTAGCTGGGGGAGAAAAGTCATTTGTCGGGGTCGTTTGACCACAATTTGACCACAAAAGGAATGAAACGTCTTGACATCCAATGAAACAGAATGGTATAATAAATTTGAAATTTAACGATACTGAGTCTAGGCAGTATCGGATTGTACATTGTGTTTTCGAGAAAAGCACAATGGGGTTCAAGAGGCCGTGAGTTCGATTCTCGCCACTCGGACCATTTGCTTCTCAGTCGAACAACCTTCGGGTTGGCTCGATTGAGGAGCTTTTTTATTTTATCCGAAGCTTTTTTAAACAACAGAGCCGCAGTCCTTTCGGGGGCTGCGGCTCTGTCTGCTTCTGTATCCTTATTTTCCCTCTGCGCGGAGGCGGGCGTCCTTGTCCAGCAGCGGCTTGAGGTACTGGCCGGTAAAGCTTTCCGGTACCTCTGCCACCTGCTCGGGTGTTCCCTCCGCCACGATGAGTCCACCGGCGCTTCCGCCCTCGGGACCGAGGTCGATGATGTGGTCGGCGCACTTGATGAGGTCGAGGTTGTGTTCGATGACGATGACGGTATTGCCCGCATCCACCAGCTTCTGCAGCACCTCGATGAGGCGGTGGACATCCGCGATGTGGAGGCCCGTAGTCGGCTCGTCGAGGATATACAACACGCCCGTCAGAGCGCTCCCGATCTGCGTCGCCAGCCGAATCCGCTGGGACTCTCCGCCCGACAGCGTATTTGCCGTCCGCGCCAGCGTGAGGTAGTTGAGCCCCACGTTCCGAAGAAAGCCGATGCGGTTTTTGATTTCCTTGATGATGGCGTCGGCGATCCTGTGTTCGGTTTCCGTCAGAACGAGATTATCCACAAAATCGTAGAGATTGTCCACCGACATTTCGCACAAATCCCAAATATTTTTCCCGCCGATATAGACGGACAGCGCTTCCTTTTTCAGGCGCTTTCCGCCGCAGGCGGCGCAGGGCGCCGTGCGCATATATCTTTCGATATCGTATTTCACGCCGTCCGAGGAAGTCTGGGAATAGCGGCGCTGCAAATTGACGACAAAGCCTTCCCACGACGTTTTATAACTCCCGCTGAACGAACGGGTATGATAGTTCAAATCGATCTTTTCCCCGCCGTTGCCGTACATCAGCATATCGTAAATCCCCGCGGGCAGGTCTTTGACGGGCACGTCCATGGAGAAGCCGTAATGCTTAGACAGGGCGGTGAGATACATCTGCGTCTGCGTGGAGGAGTCGAGATTCCAGCCCGAAACGCGAATCGCGCCCTCGCGGAGCGTCTTGGTCTTATCGGGGCAGATGAGGTCGGGATCTACCGTCTGGCGGAAGCCGAGCCCGAGACATTCGGGGCATGCGCCGTAGGGCGTATTGAATGAAAACAAACGCGGCTCTATCTCCTCGATGGAAATGCCGCAATCGGGACAGGCATAATTGACGGAATACAGCTCCTCTTTTCCCGCGCCCGTATCGTCGATGACGACCAGCCCGTCCGCGAGGCGGAGAGCCGTTTCCAAGCTGTCGGTCAGACGCTTCTGGATCCCCGGCTTTACGACGAGGCGGTCGATAACGACGGAAATATGATGCTTTATGTTCTTTTCCAGCTTGATGTCTTCCTGTAAATCGTAGACGAGTCCGTC
Organism: uncultured Clostridium sp.; assembly: GCA_900555925.1. Lineage (GTDB taxonomy): Bacteria > Bacillota > Clostridia > Christensenellales > Borkfalkiaceae > Scatosoma. Next base: position 2,444 of record USMU01000053.1, read on the forward strand.
TATCTTCACGCGGCCGTAGCCGCTCTTTTTATAGGAAGCGAGCTCTTTGACGTACTCGCCCTTTCTGCCGCGCACGACGGGCGCGTTGACGAGAATTTTGCTCCCTTCGGGCATGGCCATGACTCTGTCTGCGATTTCGTCCACCGTCTGACGGCGGATTTCCCTGCCGCATTTGGGGCAGTGCGGCACTCCCACGCGCGCGAACAAGAGACGGAAATAATCGTAGATTTCCGTCACCGTGCCCACCGTCGAGCGCGGATTGTGCGAAGTGGTCTTCTGGTCTATGGAAATCGCGGGCGATAAGCCTTCTATGCTCTCCACGTCCGGCTTTTCCATCTGCCCCAAAAACTGCCGCGCATACGAGGAGAGACTCTCCACATACCGCCGCTGCCCCTCCGCAAAAATCGTGTCGAACGCCAGCGTCGATTTTCCGCTGCCCGAAAGCCCCGTGAACACCGTCAGGGTATTGCGGGGAATCTTTACGTCGATATTTTTGAGATTGTTTTCCTTTGCGCCTTTTACTACGATTTCTTCCTGCATATCCTTAATATCCTTATGCTCCGTCTGTCGTATTTTCCCTTCATTTTCCCGCGCGTCACGCTTGTCCTTTGCGTTCCGCCTTTCTGAGCTTGGCTTTCAGTTCCCCGATTTTATCGCGGATTTCTATCGCCCGTTCAAAGTCCAGCTGCGCGCTCGCCACCTTCATGAGCGCTTTCAGCTTTTCTATCTCCTCGGGAATATCCTTCAATTTGATGTCCTCGCCCTCCGCCTTCTTCTTGGTGATATTGAGCGTGGATTTGACTTCCTTGATAATCGTCTTCGGAATAATCCCGTGCGCCTTATTGTATTCGTTCTGAATCCTCCGACGGCGCTCGGTCTCCCCGATCGCCCGCTTCATGCTGTCCGTGATCGTATCGGCGTACATGATAACCCGCCCTTCGCTGTTTCGCGCGGCGCGGCCGATGGTCTGTATGAGCGCCGTGTCGCTCCGCAAGAAGCCTTCTTTATCCGCGTCCAAAATCGCCACCAGCTTCACCTCAGGAAGGTCCAGCCCTTCGCGCAGCAGGTTGATTCCGCAAAGGACGTCGAATTCGCCCAATCTCAGCCCGTTTACGATGTCGATTCTTTCCAGCGTATCGATATCGCTGTGCATGTACTTGACCTTTACCGAATGTTCTTTGAGATAGTCGGTAAGCTCCTCCGCCATTTTCTTCGTCAGTGTCGTAATCAATACCCTGCCCCCGTCCTTTACGACGGTATGAATTTCCGAAAGCAGGTCGTCTATCTGTCCCTTGGTGGGACGGACGGATATTTCGGGATCGAGCAGTCCCGTAGGACGAATGAGCTGCTCCACCTTCTGCCCCGCCTGTTCCAGCTCATAGGGGGCGGGAGTCGCGGACACGCAGATGAGCTGCGGCACCCGCGCGTCGAATTCCTCGAAAGTCAGAGGGCGGTTATCGTAGGCGGAGTGCATGCGGAAACCGTAATCCACAAGGTTTTTCTTGCGCGAAAAATCCCCGTGATACATGGCGCGGATTTGCGGAATCGTCATGTGGCTTTCGTCGATAAAGACGAGAAAATTCCCTGCGGGGAAATAGTCGAGCAGCGTAAACGACGGTTCGCCCGGTTTGCGGCCGTCGAAATAGCGGCTGTAATTTTCGATGCCGCTGCAATAGCCGATTTCCCGCATCATTTCGAGATCGTGTTCGGTGCGCTGTTTAAGCCTCTGCGCTTCCAGAATCTTTCCCGCGTCCTCGAAAGCGCGCACTTCGCCCTTCAAATCTTCCTCTATCATGGCGAGAGCGCCACGCAGCTTTTCCGTACCCACGGCGTATTGACTCGCGGGGAAAATCGCCACGTGCGCCAGCTCGTTGATCTTATTTCCCGTCAGCGCCTCCACTTCGTAAAGTTTGTCGATTTCGTCCCCGAAAAATTCCACGCGGATCGCCACTTCCGAATTGGATGCGGGGAAAATTTCCACGGCGTCGCCGCGGACTCGAAAGGTAGAGCGCTTGAAATCGACGTCGTTTCTCGAATACTGCAACTCGATGAGCCGCCTCAAAAGTTTGTCCCGTTCCATTTCCATGCCGGGGCGGAGCGAAACGGAAAGGCGGAAATATTCCTCCGGCGCGCCGAGTCCGTAAATACAGGACACGGACGCCACCACGAGAACGTCCCTGCGCTCCATCAAGGAACAGGTCGCCGAATTCCTCAATTTATCGATTTCGTCGTTCAGGCTCAGGTCCTTTTCAATGTAAGTATCCGTGGAGGGAATATAGCTCTCCGGCTGATAATAGTCGTAATACGAAACGAAATATTCCACCCTGTTTTCGGGAAAAAACTCCCGAAACTCGTTGCAGAGCTGCGCCGCCAACGTTTTATTATGCGCGATGACCAGCGTCGGGCGGTTGACGTTTTTGATGACGTTCGCCATCGTGAACGTCTTGCCGCTCCCCGTCACGCCCACCAATACCTGCGTGCGGATTCCGTCCAGCACCCCTTCCGTCAGTTTCTCTATCGCCTGCGGTTGATCGCCCGTCGGCTGAAAGGGGGAATGAAGCTTAAATTCCATAACTCTTCCTCCGTTGCAGGCGACCTCGCGCTTCTCATGCCCCTTTTCCCGAAGCGGCGCCCTATCGCCATACTTTACGAACATTCGTTTGTATTATAGCATATTATGCCGAAAAAGTAAACCGATTCGGGCATATAAATGCAATTTCTTCAAAAGATTCGTTTCATGAGGAGACCGACGAGGAAGGCGAGGATGGCGGAAAGAATGGTCCAGGAGACTTTGAAGAACAAATCGCGGCGCATCTGCACGGAAGAGCGCTTGAACGCGAAACCGTTGGGGTGCAGCGTGATGACGTACATTTTTTCGCCCTTTCGGTCCGAAGAAATCATTTCAAAATAGTCGTCTAATTCGAGAGCCTTCAAAATTTTTTCCAGCTTTTCCTCGGTGCATTTTTCCTTTTTCGGCAACAATTTCAAGAGATCCGCCGGCGCGACGAGACAGCGGCCGTCTTCCCGACAGAGGGAATATACCGCCTGCATTACTTCGCTTTCCCTTCTATTCAGCATAATTCCTCCCCCTTTGATTCCGCAGTACGGTCTTTTTACAATCCGTCCGTTTTTTTACCCGTCAAGCCTTTCGGCGCACTCCTGCCTCACTCATCGCATGATGAGATAGATGACGGCGAAAATCAAAATGCCGAGCACCGAGCCCGCGAAGGAACCGAAAAACGCCGCGGACATGAAGTATTTGAGCTGCAAAACGCATTCGCTGCGCTTTTCCGCCTCCTGTTCGCAATAGCCGCGGCCGAGGGGAAGAGGACAGATACAGTACATGCCCCCGCCCGAATACTTGACGTTTATGTAGCCGTTTTCCGACAGATAATCGAGCATCTGCGCCAGCGCTTCCGCGGTGACGCCCCACTTTTCGGGAAAAGCCGAAAGAAAATCCTCTTCGGAAAAAATTTTGTACGTTCCCGAAGAACAAAAATCGTTGATGGATTGTAAAAGCGCGGAGGTCCTTTTGTCCAACATATGCACTCCCATATGCAGAATTATGTACCTCCGCGCCGAAACGCCTATGAAATTTTATCAAAGTCGCAAAAAGCCCGCTATGTCTATGCTACGCGCCGAAACGCCGCGTCTATATGAGAAGAATAAAGAAAATCAATCCGAGCACCGCGCCGACATATCCCACCACCATGGCCCAGATGAGCTGCGCGCTGGTCTTTTTTTCGGAGACGTACAGCCGCTTTGCGTCCACCGAAGCGACGATCGCCACGGGCAGGCACATCAGAAAACCGATGCCGCAGATAAAGTCGAGCAAAAGTCCCACGAACGCCAGCGCAAACAGTATCTTCCTTCGCTCCGTAAGGCGCTTTTTTTTCGCCGCCTCGACCTGTTCTCTGCGGCGGGATTCATAATCTTCCGCAGAAAATTTTCCGTCGGCGGAATCCGAATAGGGCGACGAACCGTAAAAAAGACCAGGGGCCACCACCGCCCCCAACGGCAGCCGTTCCCCTGCCACTCCGCCCCGATTTTTGTCTCGTTCTCGTCCCGAGGCGTGGAAAAATCCTGTCCCGACAAATTTTCGTCGGGAGCTTTTTCCTGCGTTCCGCCCGCCGCCCGTTCCGTTTCCGCTTCCGTCTTATCCTCGGAGTCTTCGGAAAAATGCGCGCCGCAGCGAATACAGAATTTCGCGTTATCGTCGGCCTCATAGCCGCATTTTCGGCAAATCTTACTCATGCTTTGATTGTACTATTATTTGCGAAAAAAGTCAATTTAATTCGTTTGCGGAATGTGCGGGTTTTGTAAATCCTTTGTGAAAAATTTTCCCCTTAAAGCCCGAATCTTTCATACAGCTCCAAAAGCTCCTTGTAATAGGTCCGCCAGCCCAAAGTCTCACGGTAAGAGACCGTTTTGGTCTTTCCCTCCGATTTGAGCTTTTCCAGCTTTTCCGTCAGCCGCGCGACCTCGTCTTTTACCCACTCGTGCATTTTTTCGTAAGCCGCAAATTTTTCTTCTTCCGTCAAATTCTTTCCTCCCCTAAGTTTTTCTTTATTATACCGTATTTCTTCCCTTTCGTCAAGCGTTTGCCGAGAATGCGGTCCCGACTCTTTACCGCCTTTTTATAGAGAACCTTTCTGATAAAATCGACGGGAATGACGGTCGCGGCGAGCGCCAGCGTCAACGCGAGCTCTTTGGGCGCGAGCCCGCAGCAGCGGAAGAGCGTGCCGCCGAAATAGACGAGCAGAAGCTGTACGGCGATGACGATGAGAATAAAGACGACGAAAGTCTTATTGTTTTTCAAATGCGAGAGCAGATTGATTCGCTCCGTCCTCGCATTGAAGGCATTGAATACGCCCGAAAAGACGAACAGCGCAAAAAACGCCGTATAGAAGGGCAGTTTATTTTCCCCGTAACGGAAAAATTCCCGAAAGAAAGGCGCTTTCAGAAAAACGAGACAGAGCCCCACGGTATAGACGCCCGTAAAAACGATCTGTCGGATCATGTGGCGGCTTAAAACGGGCTCGTTTCGCCTGGTGGGACGTTCCTCCATATATTCCTTCAAAGGAGGCTCTCCCGCGAACGCCAATCCCGCCAGCGTATCCATGATAATGTTTATCCAAAGCATCTGAATGACCGTGACGGGAGTATCTACGCCGATAAACGGAGCGATGAGCGACACGCCGACGGCACATAAGTTCATGGTCAGCTGAAAGACGACAAATTTTCGGATACTCTTGAAAATCGTTCTGCCGTAGCGAATCGCCTTTGCGATCGAGGCAAAATTGTTATCGAGGATAACGATGTCGCCCGCCTCCTTGGCAACTTCCGTTCCCGTTCCCATAGCGAAGCCGACATCCGCCTTTTTGAGCGCGGGCGCATCGTTGATTCCGTCCCCCGTCATGCCCGTAACCAGCCCCCTGGACTGCGCCAAGCGGACGAGACGGCTCTTATCCGTCGGCAGCGCCCGCGCCACCACGCGAAGCCGCGGCAACAGCTTCAAAACCTCTTCGTCCGTCATCGCCGCCAGTTCTTTCCCCGTAATCACCAGCGGGGAGTTATCCCTATCCGCCGCAAAATTCAAGCGATTCTTTTCTACGCGATCCTCGACGGAATTTTCCGCATAGTCTTTCATGCGCGTTTCCGCAGAATTTCCCGTACGGTTTTTCTCTCCGTCTTTCCTGTTGAATCCGTTCCGTCCCCTGTGCGCGAAATGCGAAAATCCCTTATTTTTTGCCGTGGGCGCGAGATCTCGCAACGGTTGTAAAAGTCCCGCTTCTTCCGCGACTGCCTTTGCCGTTTCGATATTGTCGCCCGTAATCATGACGACCTGAATTCCCGCTCTCCGCACCTCCTCTATCGCCGCGGGGACCTCCGCGCGAATATCGTCGCGGATTCCGACGAGCGCGACAAAGGTAAGCCCGTGCAGATCCTTTTCCCCCGTCACGTCCGAACGAGTGACCGCCACTGCCAGCACGCGCATCGCCCTGCAAGTCATGGCGCGTTGTTTTCGACTCATTTCCTCGGCGTCGAAGGGACAAAGCATGCCGTTCGGAGACACGTAATTTTGACAAAACGGCAGAATTTTTTCGGGCGCGCCCTTGACGAAGGTGCATTTCGCCCCGAATATCGGCATGCTTCCGCCGTTTTCCGCGCGCACGCAAGCCGCAGAAAATTTATGGGCACTGTCGAAAGGGAAGGCGCTGACTTTAAGATAATTCTCCGCGCGGAAGGAGAGCGGCAAGACGCCCTTGAGCAGCGCGCGGTCGGTGGCGTTTCCGCCCAAAGCCTTATTCGCCGACACGACGCTGCCCGAATTGAATACTCCGTTCAGCCTTAAAAGCTCCGCGACAATCTTTCCGCAGGAATCGACGCCGTCGGAGACCTGCCCGCTCCCGTCTATGTATTTTACCGCTTCCAATTCGCCTTTCGTGAGCGTGCCCGTCTTATCGGTAAAAAGGATATTCACCCCTCCCGACGCCTCTATGCCGACGGGCTTTCTGACCATGACTTTATCCTTCAACATCCTCAGCATATTCGAGGAGAGAACGACGGCTATCATCATAGGCAGCCCTTCCGGCACGGCGACCACCACGATGGCGATTGCCAGCGTGAGGGCGTGCATGAGTCGGGGAACGCAGACTTTCCAATTCCGCATATCCGCAAAGGCGAGCACGAAGTTCATTCCGTTATCGATGAAAAAGCTGTTGAAGAGATCCGCCAAGGCTATGAGAACGGCCGCAATATATCCCAAGCGACTGAGCGTCTTGGCAAGTCCCGCCAGCTTGACGCGAAGCGGACTTTCGGGCGGTTCGTCCTGCATCTCCCGCGCCAGCCCTCCGTAAAAGGTCTTATCTCCCACGCGCTCCACGCGCATGACGCCTTCCCCCGCGGAGACGATACTGCCGCGAAAAAGCTGATTTTTGTGCATCAGATCCCAATCCCCGCCGGCGGACAGCGGCAATTTTTCCGCCTCCGCGCTTTCGCCGTTGAGCGCGGATTGGTCCACACTGAGCTTTCCCGACAAAAGCACGCCGTCCGCGGGAATTTTTTCGCCCGCTTCGAGAAGAACGATGTCTCCGACGACGAGCTCCCCGACGGGCAGAGAACGGACTCCGCCCGCACGCCGCACGCGGCATTCGATGTTCGCCGAAGCGCGCTGCAATTCGATAAAGGCCGATTCGCTGCCGTATTGAGACAGAGTGGAAACAAAGGTGGCGAGAAATACCGCCACGGCGATTCCCGCGGACTCCATCCAATCGGAATTTCGGAAAAGGAAAATGACGTTGATCGCCAACGCGACCAGTAAAATCTTGATAATGGGATCGCCGAAACTGCTCAGATATTGACGAAAAAAACCCTTTCTTTTTCGCTTCGTAAGGGTGTTGGCGCCGTGGAGCCGGCGGGAGGCAAGCACCTGTTCGTCCGTCAGCCCCGCGGCGACGCCGCGGGGCAAAATCTGTTCTTTCATGAAACCGCTCCTTCCAAGGCTTATTCGTTTATTAATATGCCTATCCGTTCGGTTTTATGAGCGTTTGTCCCCCTTACTTTCCGTTCGGTCTTTATCTGCGCCGCTTCCCCGCGTTCCCGTTTTTTGCCATTGCCTTAATTATTGTTTTCGCTCGGTTTTTTCCGCTTTTCGCCTCTTTTGACGATTCCGACGATAAACAGCGCCAAACCGCATAAAAAGGCGGAGAGCCAAGTCACAAAAATGATGTTTCCGTTGAGATATTCTTCCTCCCAACAGGCGAGGTTGATTTTGAACGCATACGGCTGATGATAAATCAGGGAAACCAGAGCGTCGGCAAATAAGAAGAACGTTCCCCACAGGACGCATAAAAACGCCGCTTTCGTCCAGCCGTTCGCCTTCACGTAAGAAAGAATGGCCGCAGTCGCAAATACGGGCACGAAACACAGCGCGGAAATTTCCACACCCCGCAAAAATCCGCTCCACCGTCCGAACTCACAGGCTAAAATCAACGCGAGCAGCAGCACAAAATCCGCACCCACGCTGATTATGGGATTATTCCGCTTCACAGCCTTCGGAACGGGATACAAAGCGAGAAAAATCGGCAGAAAAATTACCGAAAACGCGAACAAAACCGCAGTCAGAGCAATAAAGAACCAATCCCCGTGCGTATAGATACAACAGCTTAAAAGCAAGAGAAGCAAAGAGACCATAAAACTCCCGCTCACGGCGAGAAGTTTTCCGCGGCGGACGAACTTCGCGCAGGAAGGGAACAGCGAAAAGGCCGTCATCAGGGCGGTGAGTACGATAAAGAACCAGGACAGGGTTTTGTTTATTGCGAGATTGCAGATAAAGCAGATCACCAGGGCGAGAAGATATGCTCCCGTCAGCCCGAAAAACCAACCGTCGGAAATTTTTCTGTACTTTTCCGCTTCCGCTTTCATGCGGCGGTATTCGGCGTCGTTGCCCTCCGCTATCAGTTCCCGCTCGCTTACGTCCAAAATTTCGCATAAATCGGAAATCAAAGTAATGTCGGGATAGGTGACTCCCCTTTCCCATTTCGAGACGGCGGTAACCGTCACATACAGCGCCTTGGCGACATCCGCCTGCGTGAGGCCGCGCTCCTTTCTTTTTTCGGCGATAAATCGTCCGAATGATTTTTTGTCTTTCATCTGAAAATCCTCCCGTAAAATTTTTTTACGGCTTTATTGTACGGCGGGAATATAAAAAAGTCAACGTTAACGCCCTTTTTTCGCTAAAAAGGCGTGTAGCCGCGTAAGCCACACGCCTTTTTCAAGAAATTTTTTCTTTTCACGCCCCGAACCGAGTTCCGATCGGGCGTACGCGGCAAAATCTTCCTTTACGGTTTCATAAATTTTCAAAGTATTTCAAAGCGCCCGTCATAATCGATTTTGCCGTAGAAGCCAATTCGTCGGGGGTCTTTTTCATGCCCGCATGAATCCAACGCGACATTAATCCCACGCAACCGTTGCTGACGAAAGAATAAAAATCCTCGATTTGTTCTTTCGTCGCTTTCGGAAAATATTTCGTATATGCGGCGACGCAGTTCTCCTTTCCCGTCTCCAACATTCTGTATAAAAAACTCTTGTCCCCGTTTTCCCCCAGCATAATCACGCACATATCCGAATTTTCCATGAGACTTCTGAAAATCCCCTTGAAGAGCTCCATATTCATGGGATCGTTTTCGGAAACGACGTTTTTGAGATTTTCGGCAAGCTCGCCGAGCATTTCATTTTCGATTTGTTCCAAAAGGTCGTATACGTCCTGATAATGATTGTAAAACGTACTGCGATTGATGCCCGTACGTTCGCAAATCTCCCGTACGGTAATTTCCTGAATGGGTTTCTTTTTGAGCAGTTCGGTAAATTCCTTTCGAATGAGCATTTTCGTCACCCGTACCCGATAATCTTTTTCCATAATTATACGTTCGGCCTCCTACCATAAAATGAATTTGAAAAGCACACGTCGCCGAGTCCCCGCGCGGGGCTCTTCTTGTCCGACAATTTTTGAAAAAACGTCGAATAACCTGCCAAAACAACCGTTTTACGGGAAAAACTCCGCAGCGACGTTAAAATTGACTGTTTACTTTTTCTTCTAACTATATTATAATAAATTTGAACCTAAAAATCAATACGCTTTGCAAAAAAGAGGTGATATTTATGAAAAAGTTATACGTAGTAACGGGAGCAAACGGACACCTCGGAAATACCATCGTGCGATTATTGTCGGAACGCGGCGAAAAAGTCCGCGGACTCATCCTTCCGAACGAAGTTCCCGAATTTACCGAAAACGTCGAATACGTCAAGGGCGACGTGACCGATACGGATTCTCTGCGTCCGCTTTTCCTCAAAGGCGAGGACGAGGAAATCGTCCTCATCCATACCGCGGGAATCGTTACCATTGCGGATCACGTGACCGATAAACTCCTGCAAGTCAATGTGGAGGGAACAAAAAATCTCCTTTTCCTCTCCCTCGAAAACCATATCAAAAAATTCGTATACGTCAGCTCCGTGCACGCCATTCCCGAAAAGCCCCTGCACGTACTGGAAGAAACGTCGGATTTCTCCGCGGAAAACGTTCACGGCGCCTACGCCAAGACGAAAGCCCTCGCCACAAAGGCGGTTCTGGAATTTTCGAGGTACGGACTCGACGCCGTCGTCGTTCACCCGTCGGGAATCCTCGGACCTTACGACTGCTCGGGAAATCATCTCGTACAGCTCGTTTCCGACTACGTTTCGGGAAAACTCCCCGCCTGCGTCAAGGGCGGTTACGACTTCGTGGACGTCAGAGACGTCGCGGCAGGGACTCTGGCCGCGGCGGAAAAGGGAAAAAACGGGGAATGTTTTATCCTCTCCAACCGTCACTACGAAATCCGTGAAATTCTCGATATTGTCAAATCGCTTTCCGGCGGCAGAAAACTCCCCGTCCTTCCCGTCTGGCTGGCGAAGTTGGGACTGCCTTTCGTCAGGCTCGGCGCAAAGCTCAAAAAACGCCGTCCGCTGTATACGAAATATTCCCTGTATACGCTTTCCAGCAACGACAAATTTTCTCACGAAAAGGCGACGAAAGAACTCGGTTACAAACCGAGAGATTTATACGAAACTCTCCGCGATACGGTTCTTTGGCTCAAACGAAAAAAGGGCCTTCGGCTCGCCCCTGCCCGTTGAATGTCAAATAAAATCCCCGCCCG
>USMU01000054.1 GCA_900555925.1 uncultured Clostridium sp.
GTCTTACGAGGAGCGTTATGAAAAAGATTGCCGCGGCGATAGCCGTAATTTTATGTCTGTTACAGGGAGTGTCTTTTATGAGTGGCTGTAAAAAAGAAACAAACGAAGAAACGCCTTTCGACTATGCTTCCCTTTACCGCACGGAAAAAACAGAGGCTTATAAGGAAGAAGCTCGCGCTACGTCGCGCGCTCGGTATGGGTATACGAAATCGTCGGTACAGGGCTATAACGATTGGTATTATCTGTACGGCAATAAGAATACGTATTCGGAAATGTCGTTTGATTCCTCTTCGGGCATTTGGCAGGGTGACGGAGCCGAAATGCAAGAGGAAGAGATGCGTCCGTCGTCTTCGGCGGCCGCCGTGCGCATGTTTAAGACGGAGCGCGGCGGAAATGCCGTCGTATACGGGAATTACAAATGTGCCGATTCTACTTCTGCTTCGGCTCATATCGCCATATATGCGGGCGAAAAAATGCTTTACGAAGGAGATTTACAGGCGGGAGACACCGTCGGTAAGTATTTTGAATTATCCGTTTCCCTGAATACGGACGACGAATTATATTTCTGCGTGAACGGGGAAAACAGTTGTGTCTTATTCGATCCTGTCGTTACGTTTGAAGGGGCACAGAACGAATCGTTGTATCATCTGACGGCGCAGGGGAAGCAATACGGCGATGTTTTTCCGTATTACGATGAGGAAGAACATAAGCTGTATATGGGCTTTTTATGGTCTGACAATGCAGCTCTTGAAAATAATTATCACGACGCACTTGAAATTTCCGAAAATATGCTTACGTTCACCGATGTGCCCGAAGCGAATAATTACGACGTATGGCAGCATTATAAAGAAAAGTATCGCTTAAATTTTTTGTATGATGTCAATAGGTTTGTAGATAAAAGTATTTATTCCTTCGGCGTGCGTGATAACATGCTGTACTTCGACGAGGAAAATCAGCGGTATCTCATGATTGCGGGCTGTTATTACCAATTCGACGGCGCGACTCAGACTTCCGACCTTGTAATTTATGCCTCCGACGACCCGCTCGCGTTGAGCTGGACTCGTCCGGGCAACGTAGTGGAAGCAGGGTATTCGCGCAATCTCCCCGAATGCCCTTCTCTCATGAAAATAGGAAATCGGTGGTATGCCTTTGTTTCCGTCGCCTATAATACGGCGCATCAGGTCGGCCCCTTGCAATATTGGACGGGAGATGAAGGCGTCGATTGTATGGAAGTAGATTGGTCGAAAAAGGAGTTCGCCTTTCTCGACGGAGAGGACTTATGCGCTGCGCGTCCCACGCAGGTGGGAGATAAGGTGTATATGTGGGGCTGGATTCCTTCTACCTATGATACGATGCCTTGGGCTCCTTGGGCCGGATACCTCAATCTTCCGCGGGAGGTCGTACAGCGCGGAGACGGTTCTTTGGGAGGACGGCTCGACCCGGGACTTTCCGATCTTCTCAATTACGGCAATATCTATACTTTTGGGGAGGGAAATTATACTGTTGAGTCGGGGACTGCTTCCAATGAAAGCGGTATGTTGAAGATGAACGGGAAAAATAATTATGTCCGTTTAAGCGGAGATGAGTTTCATCGAACATATACGACTTTCCGTGCAGACATGAGCCAAAGTAATAAAATCGCCTATGTCATGCGGCAGGACGATAGAGAGTACCAGGTATGTATTGAACGTGAAAATGGTCAATTATATATGAAAGTGCTTTCTCCCGATGACTCATCTCACAAAGTAAACAGTACGATCGCACTTTCCTCCGACTCGGATATTTTCGACATAAAAATTGTCTGTGACGGTGAATTTATCGAATTTTTCGTCAATGACGATACGGCACTCACCGCGCATACGTCAATGACGGGGACTTCTCATACGGCTTATTTGTATTCGGACGGAAACGCGGCTTTTTCCGATATAAAAATAAGTAAACTTCGTCCGTATGGCGACATCTGATGGAAAATAACCTTTGCGGATTAAAAAGTCCTCAAAGCGGTAGAAGGCGCTTTGGGGACTTTTTTCCATGAATTTATAAAAAAGGTATTTACTTTTGCTTTTGGGCGTGTTATAATAAAACCATAAAAGGGATAAGGCGAGGAAAGAATATGGCTACTTTGGAACAGGAAGGGACGAAATTTAGTTTTTCGGTTTTGCCTTTGCGGCTGTTTTCCGACGGCTATTGGGCAAGGACGGAAATTTCCGTAAAGAACGAATATATACTTTACGACAATATCAGCGAAAGTATTTCTCGGGAGGAATTGGAAAATTGGATATTTTCCATGTCCCGCCTGCTTGCCGGCGCTTATGGGAGTGAATATAAGGTCTCTTTTGAAAAGGCCGGAATGACCGTCGATTTACGGCAATATACGAACCCCGGTAAAGAATTTTCCCGCGAAGAGCGTCGGGCAAGCGATTGCACGATGGCCGTTCACCTTTTGATGCGCTCTTCTGACGGAATACAATTTTGGGGCGGAGTTTATTCTTTTTTGTTTCATAGAAAAGAAATAGAGGAATTTGTTTCGGTTTTGAAAAAAGAATTTGACGAGGCCTTTTCTAAGTGTGGCCGCGGTAAAGGTCGTTATCTATTTGTCGGGGTGAGCCCTAAGGGATATAAAGGGTGTAACTATTGGTATTTAGATAAGACGGGCACGGTTGCGGCCGGAGATTATGTATGGGTTCGCATGGGACGGCATAACACCGAACAGGTCGTTTATGTCGACAGTATTCGATATTATGACGAAGATGACGCACCGTATAATCCGAAGAGAGTCAAACAGGTTTTGAGAAAAGCTACCGAAGAAGAAGCATGGAAATAAATAATTTTCCGTTGACTTTCAATAACTTGTGTGCTATAATAAATTCCCAGGAGGAACGCTTATGAAAATGATAACAGCGATTGTCAATAAAAAGGATGCTGGCTCCGTATGCGATGCACTTATGCAGGAAGGGTTCTTTTTTACTAAGATGGCTACTACGGGCGGATTTCTGAAAGCGGGTAATACGACTCTGTTGATTGGAACGGAAGACGATAAAGTAAAGGCCGCGATAGAAATTATCAGAAAGAACTGTGCCCAGAGAATGCAGGTCGTTCCGACGATGCCTTCGGGCGGCGGCGGTTATCCTGCTTTCAATTATTTCCCCACTGAGGTTTTGGTCGGCGGTGCGACAATTTTTGTGACAGATGTCGAGTATTACGAAAAAATGTGACAAAGATAAAAGAATATAATAGAAAAATCTCACAATGGATATTGTGGGATTTTTTTATTGCCAAGACAGAGATTTTAGCCGAAAAATTCAGCGGGATTTATTCCGTTGTGGAAATTCAGCCAAATTAGTTGCGTTTATACGCTTTACTTTCATGAGTGAGTAAAGTATAATATAGAAAAGAAAATTCAAGAGGGGAAATAATCGATGAAAAGACTAACGGTAAAAGAAATCGAAGCGAAGGGCTGGCTGAAAAAGCAATTGGAAATACAGGCGAAAGGCCTTTCGGGGAATTTACATAAAATCTGGCCGGACGTGCGCGACAGTAAATGGATAGGCGGGGAGAGAGAAGGCTGGGAACGGGTTCCGTATTGGTTGGACGGATTCGTTCCATTGGCGTATCTGCTCAAAGACGAGTCTATGATTTCCGTCGCAAAAAGTTACATAGACAAAATTCTCGAAGGCCAGCAAAAAGACGGTTGGATTTGTCCGTGTACGAAGGAAGAACGGGGAGGGTACGACGTATGGGCGCTGTTTCTTATCCTGAAAGTGCTCATCGTGTATTATGAATGTTCGGGAGACGAACGAATCGAAGAAGCTGTGTATCGCGCGCTCTTTCAATATCGGGATTTTCTGAGGAATTATACGCCCGCGTTCTGGGGCGGGGAGCGCTGGTATGAATGTCTCGTATCTCTTCTTTGGCTGTACGAGCGCAGACCGGAAAAATGGATATTGGAAATTGCTCGGATACTGAAAATTTCGGGAATGGATTATTCGTCCGCAGGGGCGTTATGGAAAACGATAGATAAGAAATGGAATGTTTACACCCATGTGGTGAACGTCGCAATGAGCTTAAAATCCGGTCCTTTGTATCGTCGGGTAATGAATAAAAAGGATCAAGCCGTAAGCGATACGGACGCGGAGCGCATGTTTCGGCTGCTGGAAAAATACCACGGAACGGCGACGGGACATTTCAACGGCGACGAATGTCTTTCGGGAACGAGTCCTATTCACGGAACGGAGTTATGCGGAGTAGCGGAAGCGATGTATTCGTATGAATGGCTGATGAGTCTGACGGGAAAGAGCGTATGGGGCGACCGCTTGGAACGATTGGCGTTCAATGCGCTACCCGCAGCGATTTCGCCGGATATGTGGACGCATCAGTACGACCAGCAGGCAAATCAGATAGAGTGCAGTCGTCAGAATGAACCGCCTGTGTTCAACACAAATTCGTCGGAGGCGCATATTTTCGGTTTAGAGCCGAATTTCGGGTGCTGTACGGCAAATTTTAATCAGGCATGGCCGAAATTCGCACTTTCCACGTTCATGTTGGAAGGAGAGGATATAGTTGTATCCGCGTCGCTCGCACCGTCAGAAGTGCATTTGACCGTCAAGGGCGCTCCCGTCCGCGTGGCGTTGGATACGGAATATCCTTTTCGGGAAACGCTGGTTTATACGGTGGAGGCGGACGTGGAATTTTCTTTGAAAATACGAATCCCCGGTTGGACAAATGGCTTTACGGTGAACGGAAGGGAAGAAGTCGCGGAAAACGGCTGGTTTATTGTCCGTAAAGCATGGCAAGGGAAAGAAGAAGTGAGAGTAGAATTCCGATTTGAAACGGAGCTGGCGCGTCGTCCCCGTGAATTGTATGCTTTGAGACGTGGAGCGCTGGTGTATTCGCTGGCGATAGACGAACGTTGGGAAAGACGAGAATATACGTCAAACGGAGTGGAAAGAAAATTCCCTTACTGCGATTATTATATCTATCCCAAAAGCAAATGGAATTACGCCTTTGCCGGAGGCGAGTTCGAGGTGCAGGAGAAGGAGTTCGATGTACCGTTTTCGACAGAAAATCCGCCGATAGAGATGGTTGCAGACATGCGGGAAATCGAATGGGGATATGAGTCGGGACAGACAGGAGTATGTCGGGAGACGCCCGAGAGCCGAAACCCGAAAGGAAAGACGGAGAAGAAAGTATTCAAGCCCTACGGCTGTACCAATCTCAGAATGACGGAAATGCCCGTGATAAAAAAATAAAAAAGAAGGAGCTTTTATGAAAATTAAATTTTTGGGAACGGCGGCGTTTGAAGGAGTTCCTTCTCTGTTCTGTAACTGTCCGACCTGTCGTCGCGCTCGCGAAGCGGGAGGAAAAAATTTGCGTTCGCGGTTGCAGGCGCTCGTGAACGAGGATTTGCTTATCGATTTTCCGCCGGATACGGTTTGGCATTCCATACGCTTCGAATTAGATTGGCAGAAGATAAACACCTGCCTCATTACGCACAGCCACTCCGATCATTTGTATCCCGAGGACGTGGTTCAGGCTGAGCCCGGATATTCCCGCAAACATCCGCCGCTGCACTTTTATTCCGGTAAGGACGGGTACGAGAAGCTCAATAAATATATCTCTGTTCCGTCGATGAAGGGAGGTGCGATGCTTACGCTCATAGAGTCGGGAAAATGTTTTCGGGCGGGAAAATACGAGGTTTTGCCCATTCCTGCAAATCATGATCCGTCTTCTTCGCCGCTGTTCTTTTCCGTCGCGCGGGACGGAAAACGCCTGTTATATGCCCACGATACGGGCGTGTTTTCCGAAGAAGCGTGGGCGCTTTTGCGCGAAGAACAACATTTTGATCTCGTATCGCTGGATTGTACGGGCGGTCTCGGTAAAGGGGGAGATTGGCGGGACGGCCACATGAGTTTCTATCCCGTTCTTGAAACGGTTGGGCGTATGCGGGAGGAAAAACTCATAGATGAGGAAACAAAACTCGTAATCAATCATTTTACGCATAACGCCCCAAATAGTACCTACGACGAAATTCTCCCCGAAGCGGAAAAAGCGGGCGTTATCGTCTCCTACGACGGATTGGAATTGGAATTTTGAATATTTTTATAAAAATAAAAAATTTAGGAGTTCTGAACTTTATAAATCTTGTAGAATACAGGTGGAATTTATGATAAAAAATTTGAGTGAACAAACTTCTTCTTTCGGTCTTTGCTCGCCGCGTTCGTATTATATCCCTTTCGGCCGCGGGCAAAAGGAAGCGGAGAGGGAACAGAGCGGGCGCTTCGTTTCGCTGAACGGGGAATGGGGCTTTCGGGCCTATGAAAAGCTCGCGGATATCGGCGACGATTTTTGCACGCAGACACTGCCCGAAAAAATAAACGTGCCTTCCTGCGTACAGTATTACGGTTACGATTATTTTCAATATACGAATGTCCGTTATCCGTTTCCTTACGACCCGCCCCGCGTTCCCGTAAAGAACCCCGCGTATCATTACAGCCGCGATTTTTCGCATGACGGCAAGGGTAAGCTGTATCTTGTCTTTGAGGGAGTAGATTCGTGTTTTTACGTATATGTCAACGGCCGCTTTGTCGGCTTTTCGCAGATTTCTCATAGGCTGAGCGAATTCGATGTCACCGATTTCGCCGTCGAGGGGAAAAACCGTCTGGACGTCGTCGTGCAGAAATGGTGTACGGGCAGTTATTTCGAAGATCAGGATAAGTGGCGTTTTACGGGCGTTTTCCGCGACGTTTATCTTCTTAAACGCGAAAAAGGGCATATCATAGATTATAAAATCGAGACGTCTGTTTCGGACGGAAATGCGGAAATCGTCTTTTCTCACCTTTCGGGCGGAGCCGCGGAAGTTGTTTTCGGCGGGCAGAAACAGAGAGTCGAGGCCGGAGGACAAGCGTGTTTTAAGGTGGAAAAAGCTGAGCTTTGGAGTGCGGAAAACCCCGTCTTATACGATTTGGAAATTCTTTCCGAGGGAGAAAGAATTTTTGAAAAAGTCGGTATCCGGACCATAGAAATCCGCGACAGAAAGTATCTGTTTAACGGACAGCCCATAAAATTCCGCGGCGTCAACCGCCATGATTTTCACTCTGAAAAGGGAGCAGCCGTTTCGCTCTCCGATATAGAGGAGGATTTGCGGCTCATGAAAACGTTGAATATCAATGCGATTCGGACTTCGCACTATCCCTCCGCGCCCGAATTTTATAAACTTTGCGACAAGTACGGATTTTATGTAATTTCGGAATCGGACTTGGAAACACACGGCACGACGTTGTTAGACGCGGCGACGGCGGGCGTGAGCGGTCAGCGCGCTTTCGCCTTGCTTTCCGATGATAGCGCATACGAAAAGGCTTATGTAGAACGTCAGATTGTCAATGTGGAGACGAATAAAAACCGTCCCTGTGTAGCTTTTTGGTCGATGGGAAACGAATCGGGCTGGGGAAGAAACTTCGTCGCGGCAAGCGCGGAAATCCGCCGTCGGGACTCCCGTCCCATTCATTACGAATCGAGCATTTATGTCGAGCGTCCCGCCCGCGACGACGAATATTATTCCGATTGTATCGATATTCAAAGCCGCATGTATCCTTCTGTGGAGTGGATGCGCGACGAATACCTTCCCGATGTACGGGAGCGCCGCCCGCTCTTTTTGTGTGAATATGCGCACGCGATGGGGAACAGTCCGGGCGGGCTCAAAGAATATTGGGACCTTATGGAATCGAACGACAGCTTTATGGGCGGCTGTATCTGGGAATGGGCCGACCACGGCGTTTCTTACCGCGGCGGAGCGTTTCGTTACGGCGGAGATTTCGGAGAACTCATTCACGACGGGAATTTTTGTATAGACGGCATCGTTACGCCCGACAGAAAAATAAAGAGCGGTACGCTGGAAATGAAGAAAGCCTATCAGCCTCTTTCCTTTGAGAGGACGGAAAACGGAATTTCCGCTTTCAACAAAAATTACTTTTCCGCTTTGGCAGGGAAGCTCGTCATTTTATATAAAAATTACGGAAAAGAGGAGGGCAGGGAAGAACTGAATATCGCCGTCGGACCGCGCGAGGGAATAGAAATTCCCTGTCGTGACGCCCAGACTGTGCTCGTCAGATTTTTTGCGGGAGAGGGCGGCGGAGTCCCCGAAGGGACGGAACTCGCGTCCGAGGGCTTTTTCAAGGAGACCTTCGTTTCGCAAGAGGTGACGGGAGAGGCGGAAATTTTTAACGACGGCGGAGTTGTTTGCGTGCATACCGAAAATGCGGATTACCGCTTCGACGGCATAAGCGGAGAAATTTCGTCCGTGAAAGCGTATGGGAAGGACTTGGGCGGTATTCGGGTATGTACTTGGCGCGCTCCTACGGACAACGATTGGAGTGTAGATCGTTTTCTTCAAAATGCAGTAAATGAAGCGCGGGAAATTTCGTTTGAGGGCTCCTGCGTTACGGTGAAAGGAAATATCGTATACGGAGGCAGAATGCCGCTCGTCCGCTATACACTTCGCTATATTTTCGGAAAAGAGGGTTTTGACGTGGAGGCGGAATATCTCGGTTCGGAATATTTCCGTTGCCTTCCCCGCTTCGGAATGGGGATGAAGCTCGGCAAAGAATTTGATGCGCTCTGTTATTGCGCCTACGGGCCGCAGGAAAGTTATTCGGATAAGTATTTAGGGACGGTGAAGGACGTCTATATTTCAAAGGTTTCTCGGGAATACAGCCGCCTTTATATCAAGCCGCAGGAATCGGGCAGTCACTTCGGGGCGGATTTTGCGGAAGTATCCGACGGGGAAATTATTGTCCGCGCGGAAGGAATGAACAGCTTTTCCGCAATCGGGTATTCGGCGGAGACCTTGACGCAGGCAAAACACGACGATGAACTGCCTGCTTCCGACGCCGTATATTTTAACGCGGATTTTGCCATGAGCGGAATAGGGTCTAATTCCTGTGGGCCTGAGCTCCCTCTTCGCTATCGGGTACCGAAGTGCGGAACGGGCAGAATTGCTTTCCGCTTCGGGTTGAAAAGATAAGTTTTTCGCTATGAATTTGTTTATCGGCAAAAGAATCGTCCCGTCGCTCAATGAACGAGCGGCGGGACGATTCTTTCATTTATACGGTTTCTCGCAAAATCAAGTGAGGGGAAACGGTTGTCACGCCGTTGACGGTCTCTCCGTTGAACAATTTTACGAGGCTGTTGACGGCGAGTTCACAGAGTTGATCTAATCCGTTATCGATACTGCTCAATGGAGGAGTGGTGCATTGTGTAATAATGGAGTTATTGTATCCAATAATAGAAATATCCTCAGGAACGCGCATTTTTCGTTTTGCCGCTGCGTTGAGCACGCCCGCCGCGAGTACATCGTTAGAGGTAATGACGACGTCGACTTTATGGGAGGCATCTAAAAATTTCGTAAATTGTTCCGCGGCGGAATTGGGCGTCGGCTCACAGCGGAGTGTCCGTCCCGTAGGATCTAAACCACATTCTTTCATTCCCTCTAAAAATCCGGTCATTTTAAGATTTCCGCTGTATGTGTCAGCATCGTATAAAAAGAGAAAATTGCGGCGTTTTTCAGACAGCTTGTGGACACAGTCTCGCACGGCGGCAAAATCGTCGCAGTAAAAAGAATAAATATTGTCGCTTTTAATTTTTCCGTTGATAATAACTAACGGACAGTGCTTTGCCGCATTTATCAGATAAGCATTATTTCCATGTGCGTCCAAAAAGACAGAGCCGATCAGTATAATGGCATCGACCTGCTTTGTAATGAGCATTTCAATAGATTTTTGCTTTTGGATATAATCTTCGCCCGTACAACTTAAAATGATATGATGCCCGCGCTTTCGCAGGGCGGATTCCAAGAGACTGATGGCGGTCGCATAATACAAATCTTTTAAGTTATAACACACAATTCCGATTAAATTTCCGGAAGTTCGCGTAGAAAGATTTTGCGCAATGGCACTCGGGACATAATTATGGCTTCGGATTACCGAAAAAACCTTTTCTTTCGTCTTTTCGCTCACGGAAGGCGAATTGTTCAAAACGCGCGAAACGGTCGCAATCGATACGCCCGCTTCGCTGGCGATAGTGTAAATATTAATCTTCATGGTATTGCGTTTTTGAATCTTATCCATTTTTTCGTCCCTTAAAAAAATTATTTTCAACAAATTTTCGGAAAAGTATTGACAATTGAAAATAAGTGTGATAGAATTATTTCGCAAATAAATTGTAAGCGCTTACATTATGTCTTTAATTTCAGTATCTTTTATTTTAACACATAAGAGAAAGAAAGTCAATGATATTTATGAAAACAAAACATGAAGAATGGCGAGGGTTTTATGGCAAAAATCAATGAAAAGTATGCAAACAGGACGAAAAAACCGAATAAAGTATTGATGTTCGGAGAGGGAAATTTTCTGCGCGCATTTATCGGAAGAATCGTAAAAAACTGCAATGACGTATGCGCTTACAATGGCGGGATCGTCGCTTTGCAGGGGGTAGAACGGGGGATGAGCGAGGTCATCAACGCGCAGGACGGACTGTATACATTGGTAGAACGCGGATATGAGAACGGCGGAGCCGTCTGCCGAGAAACGGTGATGGATTGTCTGAACGGCTGTATCAATCCGTATGAGGATTACGAAGCGTTTTTGGCGACTGCGCGGGAGGAAAGGATCCGCGTCGTCATCTCCAACACGACGGAATTCGGCATTTGCTACGACCAATCCGAAACGTCCTTGCGTCCGCACAAAAATTTTCCGGCAAAACTGACGGACTGGCTGAATGAACGTTTCCGTACTTTGGGAGAGAAAGGCGGAGTTTTGATTCTTCCCTGCGAACTTATCGACCATAATGCCGATCGGCTTTCGGAGTACGTATTGCGTTATGCGCGGGAATGGGGATTGAGCGAAGAATTTTTTGTTTGGCTGAAAGAGAAGTGCCGTTTCTGCAATACGCTGGTGGACCGCGTGGTTTCCGGCTATCCTTCTTCGGAGGCGAAGGAGATGGAGAAAAAGTTCGGATATGAGGATTCTCTCATTGACGTATGCGAGCCCTTCCTCCTTTGGGTCATCGATTCTGCGGCACCGATAGACGAATATATTCCCGTGTCGAAATGCGGCCTGAATATCGTAGTTACTACAAATTTTGAATCTTACCGTACCCGCAAGGTGAGAATTTTGAACGGAGCGCATACCGGCAGCGTTTTGGCGGGACATCTCTGCGGCTTTGAGACGGTGGATCAACTCGTTGCGGATCCCGTATTTTTTTCCTTCATCGACGGGGCGATGAAAGAGGAGGTCATTCCTTCTTTTCAAGGAGAACATTTGCATGAATACGCGGAGGAAGTATTTGAGCGTTTCCGCAATCCCTTTATTCATCACAGATTGACGAGTATCGCACTCAATTCGGTTTCCAAGTTTCGTGCCCGTGTCCTGAGCAGTATTTCCGATTGCGTGAAAAAGGGAATTTATCCCAGACGGCTGTTTTTCTCTTTGGCTGCGCTCCTTGTCTTTTACGAGCGCGAAGCCGACGGGGCGGTGAACGACGAGGCGATATATACCGAACGTTTCAAGAAATATTTTGACGAAGGGAAAACGATCGGCCGCAGGGAAATGCTTCGCAAAATTTTGTCGGACGAGGTGCTTTGGGGAGAGGATTTGACGAAAATCTCCGGATTGTACGAACAGGTGGCCGCGGATGATGAAAGGATCGGAAGACTCGGCATGTATAAAGCGGTTGCCGAAGCGGCAAGGGGACAAAAATGAACGCACTTTTATTGAATCCCGCGGACGACGTGGCTGTGGCGACCGCACGGATTCCCGCTGGGGAAACCGTCGAAGCGGGAACGAGGAAAGTTGTCGCACAAAACGATATTCCGAAGCTGCATAAAATCGCTTTACGGGACATTCCTTCGGGGGAACATGTGCGCAAATATGGCTATTCTATCGGCATTTCTCTCGGTATCCGTGCAGGCGAACACGTACATACGCATAACCTTCGTTCCGGACTGCGCTGCTCGGATTGCTACGAATACTCTCCGAAAATAATTTCAGAGGCAACATATCCGAAAATTTCCTTTGAAGGCTATCGCCGAAAGGACGGACGGATCGGAATCCGTAATCAAATCCTCGTTCTTCCGACGGTCGGTTGTATCAATAACGTATGTGAGGAAATCGCGCGCATTACTCGGGAAAAGAGCGGATATAAAGAAATTTACGCCATGCCGCACCCTTACGGATGCTCTCAGCTCGGAGATGATTTACAGGCGACGCAGAATATTCTTGCGGGGCTCGCTTCCAATCCGAATAACGGCGGTGTTTTGATCGTCTCGCTCGGCTGTGAAAACAATCGGTTGGAAGATTTTCTTTGTTGCCTGCAACTTTGCGATACGGCGCGGCTTCGTACCCTGCGCACGCAGGACGAGGGCAATGAGATAGAAAAAGGAACCGCTCTTGCGTGCGAATTGGCGGAAATCTGCAAGGCGGATCAAAGAACACCATGCTTTTCCGACGATTTAATCGTAGGTTTGAAATGCGGCGGTTCGGACGCTTTCAGCGGAATTACCGCCAATCCTGCGGTAGGAGTATTGACGGACAGGCTTATCGGCATGGGCGGAAGCGCCGTAATGACGGAAATTCCGGAGATGTTCGGGGCGGAACAGCTATTGTTCAACCGTTGCGTTTCCAAGGAAAAATTTGATGATTTGGCGAAGTTAATTCAGGACTTCAAGCGCTACTTTACCGACCACGGCGAAAGCGTCGGAGAAAATCCTTCTCCGGGCAATAAAGAGGGCGGAATCACTACGCTGGAAGAGAAATCGTTGGGCTGCGTCCTCAAAGGCGGGCATGCGGCGGTGTGCGACGTTCTTCGATACGGTGCGCGCGTACGGGAACGCGGACTTACGGTGCTGGAAGCGCCGGGCAACGACGCGACTGCGCAAACCGCGCTCGCCGCGGCGGGCGCCCAGCTGGTTCTGTTTACGACGGG
>USMU01000055.1 GCA_900555925.1 uncultured Clostridium sp.
AATATTATCTTATAGTAGATATGAATCTCCTGCGGTTTGCCTGTGACTGTTTCTTTTGCGCCGATAATTAGTCTATTAACAACGCCAAGCACATTTCACGCATTAAAGCAGAGAAATCGAAGTATAGTTTCAGTCTGCGGATAAATTTGTCCACATTCGTTTTGACCTGTGATACCTGCTCAAGTCCCTGTATAAGAGAGGTTGTCTTCTCTTGCAGTTCCGTCTGTTCGGCGGTGTACTTTTCGATCCGTTTCACACACACGCTTTCGGGGATTTTCCCCGCGACTTTTTCTTCAAACGCCGCTTCCAGCAGTTTGTCGAGTTCAAGCAAGCGTTTTTCCGCTCTTTTCAGCGCCTTTTTGACATCGGACTGATTCGCGTCTGCCAGCGCTGCCTGCCTCTGTAAATACCACTGTTTGAATTCCGCTTCGCGCCCGAGGATCATCTTCGCTTTTGCCGCGACGTCCTGTTTTACAAGCTGCTCCAAAACGGGTACGGTGATAAAGTGGCTGAAACAGGCGGACGAGCCCATACGCGATTTTGTTTCGCAGTTGAAGTTGAAATACGTATTTTCTCTGCCGAGCCATTTTATGTACGTCGTATTCCAGCCGCTCCGCAGTCCGCACAGTACATCAGCCCCGATAACGGGTGCATATAACCTCTCACGGTGTGCTTTCCGTGACCTACGGCTTTTTCAACTTCTTTTACCTTATCCCATAGTTCCTTGGAAACTATGGCTTCGTGCGCGTTTTCGATAACGATCCATTCTTCTTCCGGACGGCGTTGCCACTTGTGGTTCTTATATGAAATTGTAGTTGTTTTGTGTTGGACTAACTTGCATATGTACGCTTGGTTTCTTAAAAGCGTTCTCAAAACGGTCGTATGCCACAGATGCGAAAAATTTCTCACCCCGTTTATTCCCGTGTCGCTATTCGGTAATCGTTGGGCGTCAGGACTTTTTCCTAGTTGAGAATGTCTGCTATCTTCCTCTGCGTCATGCCGGTCGCACGCATTTCAAAGATACGTCTGACAACGGATGCGGTTTCTTCGTCGATTTGCAGAGTACGTTTTTCGTCCGTTCCGAGTTTGTAACCGTATGGCGCATGGGACATCCCGTTTTTGCCTTCTTTGGCGTTCTTCATTCGCACGGCACGCAGCTTCTTGCTCGTGGTTGCCGCCCACCATTCGTTGAATACGTTGGTGATCGGCATCATATCCATCGCGGGAGTATCCTTGTTCTTCGTGTCGATATTGTCCGATAATGCCACAAACCGTATTCCGAATGACGGAAACACGTAATCGAGATATTGTCCGACCATGATGTAGTTTCTTCCGAAACGGCTCATATCCTTGACGAGTATGGTGTTGATAACTCCTTGCTGTGCATCTTCGAGCAATTTCTTTACTCCCGGTCTTTCAAACGTGGTCCCGGAAATGCCGTCATCAACGTAAATCTCGTAAAGCGTCCAGCCTTGTTCGGCTATATATTCCGAAAGGATAGCCTTTTGGTTTTCGATTGACAGCGATTCGCCCGCCCGTTCATCGTCTCGGCTTAATCTCACGTACATTCCGACTATGTAGTCTTTTCTGTTTTGCTTTGATTGCATTCTTTTACTCCTTCGAATCAAAGCAGCTTGAATTTTCAATGCGTTATAATTATATCACAACGCGCCGAAAATTTCAAGCTGCCCGATATATATTTAGTTCGCGGAATCTTGCATTTCCGCAATCACTTGTCTGAATGCCAGATCGTCCAATACTTTTTGAAAATCTTTTCCTCCGACATAATGACTCGTTACTATGTATTTCTTTCCCCTAATTTCATATTCGTTCGTAGAGGTAGGGGCAGAGCCGAACTCCGCACCCGATTGTTTCATTGTTTTCCCCGTAATTTATTTCCTCCAAGTTTTAATTTCGTTATAAATATTCAGATCTCATAATTTTCTTCCTTTCGCCCTGTCGGGCTTTTAAGACCGTTATGTACGGAATTTCACTTTACGTCGCTGCCGCAGTCACTCTTTCAATCCCTGTTTTTAATTTCCCTAACGGGATAAATAGACACCTGCGCCGCAGTCGGTTATTGAGCTTTGCTTATCTTAAAATCAGAAATAATATTGCCAACGTCTGAGCCAGCAGAAGAACGGGCGTTGCCCAAAACAGAAACTTGTGGAAGACGCGTTCCGATTTCATATTCTCTCGCCCGCTTTCGATCTCCTTCGCCGTGGCTTTGAGTTGTTCCTTTATCTCCGACAGCGTTTCACCCACCTGTTCGAGCGCGTAACCTTTCGCTTCATTTACTGAACGAGTTATCTCGTTTTTTATCGTTTGGCTGACTTCCGCTTTGAACTCCCGTTCCTCCTGCGTTATCTCGCGGATCTCTCTGACTGTGTTCCGCACGTTCTCGTCCAGCCTTTTCACGTAAAAGCCGTTGTCGTTCTTTATCTCGTTCACGCTCTCCGTCAAGTCCGCGACGAGCGTATTCTGCCTCTCTATCAAGCTCTTGCAGTTCTCGTTCGAGATCGCCAACGCTTCTTTGAGAAGTCCGTTCTCCGTTTCCGCTCTTCGCTGTTCGTTGATCCGCTGTAATTCCGCCAACGGTTTCGATTGCTGGCCCGTCCTCATATTCTCCAAGTGATTTCAATACCTCCATTTTTGTATAATTTTTTCCGAGCTTCTGCCCTCGGATAGCTTTGCTTTTCTTCGGGTGAAGATAGGAGTAGTCCTTGCCTGACCTCGTTATCTTTACCCCGTAACGCCCTCCTTTGCACTTTGCTTATGTGCGGCTCAAGGCCTCACATATAGTATAGCACATGAATGCCTGAAGCTAAAGATTTTCACCACCGGCATAGCCGGTGGTTTTTATAAGCCTCTAGCTTGTTCTTCAATTAAAAAAAATCGTTGAAAAATCCCAACGATTTTCTATTCCGCGCCCTCACTCGTCTCCAAGAAAAGGCTTTATCTACCAATAAAGCTGTATTCCGTTAGAAATAAGAAACTCTTGAAAATTTTTCAACTTGTTTTTATCGTTTCGGATTTCACGCGGCGATACACCATAATCCAGTGAATAGGCAGCCAATAATCCCGCCGCTTCCCCTATATTCCATTCTGTGGGATGTAAGCGGAAACAACCGTTCGTCAAATGCGTGGTCCCTATATTTTTACAGGCGGGAAGAAGATTTTTCATTCTGACAGGAATAAACGCTCCGAGGGGAATGGTAAACGGCTTGCTCGGCTTATAAAAGAAAGAATGCGTGACAGTCGTGATATGCAAATCAATGGGATAGCTCCCTACACCTACACTGTCGAAAAAGGCAGGATTTCCCTCCGGAGATATCTCGTTTTCTCGAACGGTAAAATCCGCTTTAATGCGCCTGCTTTCCCGGACATAATAGCTTTTTGTCAAACCGTTTTCCGTACCGACGATTTCTCCGTCCGGACAGAAAAACGGATATCCTTTGCCCCCTTCCCGCGGAGCTTCGGTCTGTAACCAATAAAAAAACGAAAGCGTAAGCTGTCGAGCGGCTTCCCTGTTTTCTGCGTCATTTTCACTGTCGAAAGTATTTCCCATAAAATAGTCGTTTTGCGGCCAATTCAAAAGCGTTACATCATATGGCTCGTACTCGTCCTTAAAATGTGCGGCGCAAACGATGCGCCGATAAGTAAATAATCCAAATAATCGCTTCCCTGCCTCGTCCATTTCCCCGTCATACATACCAAAGCGCTTTGCCTTTCCCGTAGCCGAATCGGGACCATACATACTCAAAACGGGATATTTGTCGTATGGCTGAATAAGCCTTCTGAAATACTCATACTCCCGTGGCCTTTCGATGACGAAATCCCCCTTTCGCCTGTCCGCAAACGCCAAAGTCCAGGTTACAGGCTGTCTGTCCGAAGAATTTGCCAAACGAGCGGCAGACGGCTCTCCTGTCTCCTCGCGGCTTTCCGCTCCGGAGGTATATTCACAGCCGCTTTCATAAATTAATTCGCCTTCGTCTGAACCGTCCAAATAATATTTTCCCGTCACGCGATATTCTTCTTCGGGACAGACGATATAAAGAGCTCGGATTTCGTCCCCGCAGACCTCCGCTCGTTTCAAAAGGCTGGAATAAAAAACCTTCAACGTACCCGAAGCGAGAAAAGGCTCTAACATTTCCATGAGCAATTTTAAGGCCAATTTAGGCGGATGAGCCAACCTGCTCACCGTAGAGCCACCCGGACAAAAATAATCCTTGTTTTTTAATGAGTCGATAATATATGGATGCGAGCGATAATGTTCACGCACTTTCTTTCTGTACGCCCGATAGGAGGCCGTGCATCCCGTCTCCTCAATGAACTTATGTTCGTCGGGAGGCACAGCCTGAACGGTCAGTTGTCCTCCGATCCAATCGGATTCGGCGAATAAAAAGGTACGCCTTCCCGTTTTCGCGGCAGAATAAGCCGCGAGAGTCCCGCCCAAACTCCCGCCGTAGATGATGACATCCGCAGATAATTCTTTCATAAATTTGCTCCTAAATAATATGCGCCCAACATTCCCGCAGCATTTCCGGCTTTTGCCCGACGCACGTCAAATCCGCAAGCGCAAAATTTCTCAAAAAAATTCCCCATTCCGTCCGTAACTCCGCCGCCCAAAATACAGATATCGAACGGGCTGATTTTTTGAATTTTTTCCAAAAGTATTTTCAGCCGTTCCGTGAGTTCCCCGCATAGAGCCAAAGCCCTCGGATTTCCCTTTTCCGCGGTCAAAAACAAACCGTCCTTTGAAATTCCCAGCTCCCCAGCCTGTCGATTAATGGCGCGGCCGGAGAGATATTGTTCCGCACATCCTCTTTTGCCGCAGTTGCAGGGCAGACCGTTCTCCTCGATGACGATATGCCCAAATAGAGCATAATTATTTTTTTCATCGGCTTTCAGCCGTCCGTTTACGGCATAAGCCCCGCCTATGCCCGAACCGAGCGTCAGCATAACGACCTTTTTTGTCCTATACTCCTCCGTGAGCAGAAGTTCCCCGAGCAGGGCGGCATGACCGTCATTAATTGCTACACAGGGCAAGCCGTAATGCTGTTTTACCCAAGTATATAAATTAAAGCCCGTATATTCGGGTAAATTGTCGGTGGCATAGACCACTATGCCGGAATGGGTATCTATCCGGCCGGCAGAGGAGATACATAAAGTAGAAACACAGGATAAATCGAATTTTTTTATAGCGCGAGCCAGAGACTCGACGATACCTTCCAGCCCGTGCGAGGTATCCGTAGGAGTGACGGCCGTCCGCAGAAGACGGCCGTCCTCAATAATTCCACTCTTGATATTCGTTGCCCCAATATCGACGCAAAGTTTCATAGAAAAGCTCTCCTTATCCTTTCACGCTGCCCACCGTGAGCCCGCGGACGAAAAATTTCTGAACGAAGGGATACGCGCAGACGATAGGCAGAATACTGACGATAATCATAGCGGCTTCGATATATGTCTTTTGATGGTAGAGCTGCTGGTCACCGAGAATATCCGGCACGGAGTTGATTTTATTGAGAATGAACATAGAAAGCGGATAATAATTTTCCGCGTTTATGAGGTATAAAAGCGCATTGAAGTAATTGTTCCAGTAAGTCACCGCCGTAAATAGAGCCACACTGGAAATCGCGGGCAGCAATACGGGCATGAGTATTCCCGCCAAAATACGCGCATTTCCCGCACCGTCGATACGAGCGGACTCCTCTAACTCCGCGGGGACTCCTTCCAAGGCATTTTTCAATAGAATGAGGTTGTAAACTTGAACGAGGGAGGGCAAAACGAGAGCGAACGGAGTATTGAGTAAGCCCAAAATTTTCATAACGAAGAAATTCGGCACGATACCGCCGGAAAAGAGCATGACAATCATAAAGAAAATCATAATTCCCTTGCGGAACGGAAGATCCTTTTTACTCAGCGGATAAGCCGCCATGAGCATAAACCCGACTGAGAACAGAGTTCCCGATAAGGTCACGCCTACGGAGACGCCGAACGCGCGGAAGTAGGCGACGTCGCCAAAGACCTGCTGAAAGTTGAACCAAGTGAAATCGCGCGGAAGAATGATGACCGTTTTACCATAAGTAGAGAAAGCTTTGGCGACGACGTTAAAAAACGGTACGAGACAGCCGAGCGCGATAATCGTCAATAAGATATAGTTGACGGCGTAAAAGATAGGCGCTTCTTTAATTTTTTTCTTTTTTTCGGTCTGATCTTTCATATTACCAAATCCCCTCCTGAGTCACCTTTTTGGAGATATAATTCGCGGCGACGATAAGAATGAGCGAGATGACGCCGTTAAATAATCCCACGGCGGTCGAAAGACCATAATTTCCCGCATTTTCACCCAAGCTGATGCGGTAAATATAGGTACCGATAATTTCGCCCGTCTCCCTCGTGGTAGAGGATATCATCGTATAAATCTGTTCAAAGCCCGCTTCCATCAGATATCCCAAACGAATAATCAGCATGACGACGATAGTCGGGACAATCATGGGAATAGTGATGCGGAAAATCTGCTGAAACTTTCCCGCGCCGTCGAGCTTCGCCGCCTCGTATAAGCTCATGTCGATAGCCATAATCGCCGCTATGTAAACAATGGAGCTATATCCGATTTCCTTCCAGCCCGACAGAGCCACTACCAGCCCGCGAAAGAGCGACGCTTCCCCGAACCAATGCGTATCCCCCGGTAGTCCCAGAGCGCCGAGGAAGTGATTGACGGGCCCGTCAACCGCCAAAAGGTTTTTGAAGATACCGGTAATGACGACCCAGGACAAAAAGTGCGGTAAAAAAACCATGCTCTGAACAAAGGACGAAAAACCCTTATTTTTCACCTCGGAAATCATAACCGCGAGGAAAATGGGAAGCGGGAACAGAATGACGATTTTCATAGTACTGATAATCAAAGTATTGATGATATACTTATAAATATCGTGGTCGCTGAAAATCTTTTGAAAATGCTCAAAGGTCCATTGTGCGTTTGCGAAGGCCTCCAAAGGATTGCTGTAACGAATGAAATTGATGTTATCCTTGAAAGCAATCAATAGTCCCACCATAGGCAGGTAAGAGAAGATCAACGCCAATACGATTCCCGGAATGAGAAAGAGATACAACCCTTTGTATT
This sequence comes from uncultured Clostridium sp., assembly GCA_900555925.1. Taxonomy (GTDB): domain Bacteria; phylum Bacillota; class Clostridia; order Christensenellales; family Borkfalkiaceae; genus Scatosoma. The sequence continues at coordinate 7,127 of USMU01000055.1, forward strand.
TTTTCAGTTGTATTTTTGTATATGCTTTCATGTCGGCTTATTTCCCGTAATACCACTCATTGATAGCTTCCGAAGCCTTCTGCCCGCCGTCTGTGCGATACTTTTCCACATATTGAGAGAGCTTGGAGGATCCGCCGTCCGATTTAATCATAATATAGAATTGGTCCTGTGCATATAATTCGATATTGCCGCGGACGGCAGTATAGTCGGGCAGAGGCGGAGCAAAGTCAGTGATGTTGTAAACGCCCACCTCGTCAGCGTCCGTCATGAGCTCGGACCAAGCGCGGAACAGTTCCGCCTGTTTGCGCACGCGCGCGAGCCAATATTGTGTATATACTTTTTCGTTGCTGCCCGTGAGATAGTAGCTCGCGGTATCCTTTTCGGCAAAGTTTTCGGAAACGGGCACATATCCCGTGCTTTCGCTGTAAGTCCAATGCGTATCTTCTTCCCCTATGACAATCGTGCGGAAGTTGTGTGCCTCCTCGGTATCCGTCAGTTTGCTGTTAATCCAGTCGATGACATAACCTGCGTTTTCCGCCATGTAGAAGGGAATCGCCGTGATGTACGTGTAACCGCTGGTACGGTATACCTTGTACTCTCCGTCCTCGTTTTTCAAAGAGCGCAGATATCCTAAAACATTTTCCTGAGTTGTCTGAGCTTCCGTGGCGGTAATGACGCCATTGGATTGCAATCCTGTCACGATAGCGGAAACGCTCCAAAGGGAGGTAGCCACGGCTCCCGCCTTGCCGGAGGTAAATTTCTGAATAGCGTCCGCAGATTTCTGCGTAGAGATTTCCGCGTCGATAAGCCCCGATTTATATAAATCCGCCATGTAATCGATGTAATCGGCATATCCGGGCGCTTCCATATAATAGCGCACTTCCTTCTTGCCGTCAATCTCGTATTCCTGCCAATCGCTGTAAATCCCGAACGCCGCAGAGATAGGATAAATCAGGGGCGTATACATATCGAAGGTGAGCGGAGCGATATTATATTCGTTCTTCATCGCCACCAGCACTTCCTTGAATTCTTCCGCAGTGGTGGGAATAGACATGTTCAATTCGTCCAGCCAGTCCTGACGGAATACAATGGGATTTTCTATATTGTCGCTGGAAGCGCGCTCGGGAATACCGTAGATTTTGCCGTCCACGGTCACGACGTCCCAGGATTCCTCGGATATGACGTCTTTGAGGACGGGGCCGAATTTATCGATGGCGTCGTCGAGCGGAAGCAGCGCGTCATTGGCAATCAAATCGGCGAACTGAGACGTCGTCAGCTTCATGGCGTTATAGGGCTCCCTGTCAATCAACTGCGTATTCAGGGAAGAGGAAGCGTCCGAGGCAGGTAATTGAGAATATTTTACCTTATATCCGGTGACTTCTTCTACTACCTTGGCGTTGTAATCGGCATTAACCGCGTCAATGGTATAACCCGAATTGGGCATAAGGACATTCAGCTCGATTTTGTTATTCAAATCGATATTCATGTTTATGTTCGTTTGGTCGTCCCCTCCGTTGCCGCAAGCGGCAAAAGAAGCGAACGCGGCAACGGCCGTCATCGTCAAACTTGCAATCTTCAAAAAACAGCGTTTCATGGAAATCCTCCCTCAATCGATTTTCTTTTTATATATTGTGATAGCCGCACAGACTGCCAGAGCAGTCAAAAGCACTCCCGGCACTGCGGCAGAGCTTCCGCAGCCTTTATTTTCCGTCGTCCCCTGCGAGCTCACCGAGCTATCCTCTTCGCTTCCGCCCTGCTGAGACGAGTCGGAGGAATCGGGCTTTTCGGGGTCAGGGTCGGGTTCGTCGGATTCCGCAGTCTTTTCGACCAAAAGCACGGCGTTGCTCACCCTTCTTTGCTGTCCGTCCGAAGGCTTATTGAGCACCTTCGGTCCCGAGCCGTCGTCCAACAGGAAGGTCGAGGAGCCTCCGCCGTCCAATTCCAAAGCAAATTTTGCCCCGAACTGTTTTGCAAGAAGTGCCTCCTCATTTACGGTGCAGCCCACACTGTAACCGGACTGTCTTCCGTCCAGCACGGCGAGGAACATCGTCCCGTCCTCTTTGATTCCGAAGAACGTACGGGGCGCGGAAACGTCGCCGCTGTTGTCCGAATGGCATTCGGTATTGACAACGCCGTCGTTTACGAGGATATCGTAGCCGCCGACGACGTAAGGCATATCCTTGAATATTCCCGCGGGGCGATAGAATAAATCGCACGGAGTGCCGTAAGAGATATTATCGTACAGCCAGCGCGAAATTTCGTTATCGCCCTTTACGACCAACGCAAACTCCCCGCTGTTCAAGGTCAGAACTTCATCGTCCACGACTTCACCCGTTTTCATGCGTCCGGCCGTACCGAATACGGGAAATTGTAAAAGATTTGCCGCCGAGGTCTTGACCTTATATTTGCAAGCCTGCGTCAACGGGACATTGTGAGCCGTCGTATATACAGCCAATTCCCCCTCCTCAGGCTGAGCGTTTACTTTATCTATATCGAAAATTACGGCGCCCTCGTCCGTTCCGACGCGCAGAACTCTGTCATATTCCGTCATTCTGCCGATTGCCGAATTTCCCTCATTATCGAAGCCAAAACAATGTTTATAAGTAAACGATCCTACATTGTAGACGAGCCCTTCCATTACCAAGCTCTCCACACTGTTTCCCGTCGTATAAAAATAATCCCCATTTGTAGCCAAAACAGTCTTTCTGCCCGTCTTTTGCGTAAAATCCGCCGCGATATCGGAAACCGTACTCAATATAGGCGCATTGTCGTCGCCGAGGATATTGTGGACGACGAATTCGTATTCACTGTCCTCGGACGGCCGATATTCGCCGTAAAATAATTTCTGCTCGCCGTGTGAATCGCTGTATTCGTATTTTCGATATATGAGTCCGTCGATATTTTTTTCCTCAGTCGGGGCATTTACCGATAAATCCGCTTTTGCCGTTATTCCCCAAAGGGAAGGAACGAGCAAACAAGCCGCCAACGTTAGTGCCAGAACTCTCTTTTTCATAAATTCGTCCCCTTTTCGGGAGGCGGTTTTCCGCATGCGGGAAACCGCCTTGCCCGAATATGATTTTCTTGTTCCTTGCCGTTCGTCAATATGAATTGCCGTTTTTAACGAAAAATTTCGATTTCTTTTAATCGAGAATATTCTTCAAAACGACCGTAAGTCCGATTTTCCGAAATCCGTTAAGGAAAGTTCTTCCTGCCTGTTCGCCGCCGTTATTGACTCCGGCAATCAGAATCTCCCCTTCCTGCAAGGAATCAAATGCCTCTTTGAGATATCCCGCCGACGTACAAGTTCCGTCCTGTACACCGTTCGGGTTTGCCGCGTCGAAATATTTACCCGCAATTCCGTCATATACGCGGACAATTTTTCCTTCGGCATCGACGATAATGGCGACTCCCCAGCCGTTTGCCGTAACCTCACCTTCAAAGGTACTGTCATAGACCACATAATCCAAATCCGTATATGCTTTAACCGTCTGATTGACTGCAATTCTGCCGCGGTCTATGACTTGTTCGGTGCCGTCTATGGTAATGCTCGTCTTTTCAAATTCTATATCGGTAAGGGCCATCTGTGTGCCGATTTTCCGATTATCGAGAAGGAACTTTCTTCCCGCATTGTTATCCAAACCGCCGTTCGGACCGCAGATAACTCTTTCTCCCTCTTTCAAGGAAGCAAAAGCCTCTTCAAGATACTTTCCGGGCGTACATTTTCCCTCACCATTCGAATTTTCTGCGTCGTAATACTTTCCATTTGCCCCGTCGTAAATTCTTACGACGACGCCGAATTTATCTACGACAAAGGCTTCTCCGTAACCATTGGCGCTTACCGTGCCCGTATACCCGAAATTATAAATGACGAGATTGATTTCCGCCGCCGTAAATTCGCTGTCCACAAGGACGGTGTCGCGCGCAAATTCCTTTGAATTTGCCCCGATGGTTATCGTAAACATATTCGATTTGAATTGAATATCCGTCAAAGTGACCGCCGCGCCGATTGTTTTTGCGTTAAGGAGGAAATCTCTGGAACCACCCTTTGCACTATTTGCGGTAGAGTTCGGAGCGATGACGAGATATTCACCGTCGGACAGAGAATTGAAAGCCTCCGTGACATATCCCGCCGAAGTGCATTTTCCCTCGTCCTTAATGCCGCCTACATTATCCTCATCGTAATATTTAGCATTCGCCCCGTCATAAATTCTGACAAGAGTGCCATATTCGTCGAGAACAAACGCTATGCCGTAGCCGTTGCTGAATGTAATTTCCCCTTCATAAGCAGGCGTATAGATAATGAGGGAATAATCGCCAATCGCAGTCAAAGCCTTATCGATAGCCACCTTTTCTTTCAGGACGGAGAAATTCTTTTCCCCGACCGTCATCGTAGCAAATTCTGCGTCCACGACCTCGACGTCGCGGGTGAAATTCGTTTTGTTGCCTTTTGCGTCGGCCACTTCCAGAGAAAAAGTATAAGTCCCTACCGTATCGGAATCATAACCGCCGTCGTCGGTAATGGTGGGAACGAGCCCCGTGGTAATATCGTCGTCAGTCTTAAACGTGCCGTTATCGTCCGTAATCGTCAAGCCCGATACGACCTGTTCCTCGATTGCCTCCGCACTCACCTCCGTGCGTTTTACCTGAATGGTCGTCGCGCCGGAAACGGTGGGAGCGCGGTCTTTATACGTAGTGAGCGGAGCCTCCTCGCTTCCCTCCATATAGAGCTGAACGACGGCGCCGTATTGGTAAATGACATTTTTAGCAATAAATGACCGTCCGTCCGCATCAAATCCAGAGCCCGCATAATTGGTTTGAACCACTATGGCGAAACCGTTGGCGGGGATACTCATATACTTAGCGAAACTGTCTGTCACCTTGACGGTTTCCTCGCCATAAACGAAGGAGGTAGCCGAAGATTCTGCACGAATCGGATATTCCTCGTTGACAAACCTGCCGTTTGCGCCGTCGCGTCCCTCTACCACGACGCCGTTTTCATCGATAATTGCCGCTTCGCCATAGCCGCCGGGTACCGTCAGAAGAATTTCTTCCTCGGAATCGTTAAAGAATACCCCGCTCGTCGCCGCCTCGTAGGTTGTATCCTCGGTGAGCGTAACGAAATCCTTGTTAGCGAAAGTAAGATATACGGTATTTTCCCACTTTGTATCATAGGCGTATTGAGTTTCCAAAACGACCTTTGCAAGGGGAGCCAAAACGGTAATTGTCCGAGTCGCGGTCCCCGTTTTTCCTTTGGAATTAGTCGCGGAATAAGTAATCGTATATTCCCCGATAACGTCTTTGTTAAAACCGTCGTCGTCCGTGATGGTAGCGCGCAAATCGGAATCGTATTCGTCCGAAACGGACACGCCGTAAAGGAGTTCGATTTCGTCGCCCTGATAAATTTCCACCTTATCGGGAGTCACGGTGATGATTGGTGCGGAATATTCCCCCGTTTGGGAATCGGACGGCGAAGCCGTCCCGCCGGAATCCTGTTCGCTGGAACTCGGAGTATTCCCCGACGAGGAATCCCCGCCACCGCCGCAGCTTGTTCCGACGGCGAGGCAGGCT
>USMU01000056.1 GCA_900555925.1 uncultured Clostridium sp.
AGAAAATAAAACCCCCGTTGCTTCACAAAAAGAACCCACGCCCCGAAAGGGGCGCGGTCTCTAAACAAAAACTATACCTAATGGATTGAACTGATGATGTATGAACAATATTAAGCTTATCTAAATATATTTTACCGAAAAATCAAACAGTTGTCAATATATTTTTGGGATAAATTCAAAAATTTTTTATAAAAAATCGTAAATTTTTTGCAAGAGAAAAAATTGTTCTTTTTTGAGCACTTTTTCTTTACAAATCCAAAAAAATATGCTAAAATATTAGCACTATGAAAAATCGATTCGATATAAGCGCCTTTGTGAACGTGTTGACGGTCCAAACGGCTATGGAAAATTTAGCACAGCGTTTTCGGAAAAGACGGAAGGAGAAAAAACTTTCTCAGAAAAGAATTGCTCAGCAATCCGGAGTGAGTTACGCTTCCGTGCGCCGTTTTGAAAGTAGCGGACGAATTTCCCTTCATTCGCTGATGGAGCTCGCACGTGTTCTCGGCTGCCTCGAAGATTTTAACGAGCTGTTCAAAACGCCCGTTATTTCTGACTTAGAAGATTACGACGATGATTAAAAACATTAAAAAACTTACTGTAAAATATAATGATAGGACCGTAGGAATTCTGGCTGAGGTGGAAGAAGGGAAAATCGCGTTTCAGTATGACGAAAAGTGGGTGAAGAACGGTTTTTCGGTTTCGCCGGTTTCGCTTCCCTTGAATAGGGAAGTATATGTCAATCGTAAAGATACGTTTGAAGGATTGTATGGGGTGTTTCATGATTCTCTGCCCGACGGTTGGGGGGAACTTCTCGTCAGCCGCATGTTGGTGAAACAAGGAATGAATTATGCGGAGCTTTCTCCGCTCACGAAGCTTTCAATCGTTTCGGAAAACGGGCTCGGAGGGTTAACGTATGAACCGTCTCAAACGGAGAAAGAGAGCGTCGGCTATAACCTCGATGCTTTGGCGCAGCAGGCGGCAGACGTTTTGGAGGACGGAGACATCAATGCCGATTTGGATACGATTTATTATTTGGGCGGTTCGAGCGGAGGCGCTCGTCCCAAAGTGCATGTTCGTGAGGGAAAAGAGGAATGGATTGTGAAGTTTCCTTGCCGTATCGATTCGCCCGAATCTGGGCGGAAAGAGCTAGAAATGAATTTCGCTGCCAAACGCTGCGGAATCGACGTAAATGAATGTAAATTGTTTCCGTCGAAGATCTGCGGCGGATATTTCGGCGCGAAACGTTTTGACAGGCAGGACGGAAAGCATTTGCATATGATTTCCCTTTCGTCCGTTTTGGAAACGACGCATCGCGTACCCAATCTCGACTATATGCACTTGTTTCAGGTGATTTCCGTCATCTGCGGCGATATGAACGACTTGTACGAGGCTTTTCGGCGGATGTGTTTCAATGTTTTTTATGAAAACAAGGATGACCACGGAAAAAATTTTTCCTTTCTCTACGACGAAAAGAGATATATGTATCGTCTGTCTCCCGCTTACGATTTGACGCAAACTCCGAATAAACCCGAACATGAAATGACGGTTCTCGGAAACGGCAATCCGACGGAAGAGGACTTGATCGCCGTCTCCAAAGAACTGAACCTTTCCCGAAAGCGCTGTATTCATATCTTGGAAACGGTGAAAAAGGGGGAATATCAGTAAATTGGGGAAACGTTGTCATAATAAAGAAAATCGTGGAGTTTCCTCTCGAAGATTTTCACAATTTTATTTATTATTTTACATAGAATCTTTTACCTTCAAAATCATGGTATCAATTGATGTCTGATATACCGGTAATGCCTTTAAGTACTATATAGTATATTTTCAGCATATTTCACCATAATATATTTGATTCATGGATGCTTCGTAAAAAAATTTATTGACGATGAAGGAATCGTATGCTATAATGGATGTAAAAATTTGAGACTTGTATGATAGATACAATGAAAGGAAATCTGGCCTATACGGGAAGGGAACACAGAAATGGTTTGTATCCAGTGTTTTTTTTAACATTTCCCGTCGTTGGCTTTTGGATATTTTTCGTCTATGTCAATATAACCTCGATATTTATGGCTTTTCAGTAGCCGAATTACAACGATGGCGGATTGAAAGAAGTATATACGCTTGAAAAATTCAGGAAGATATTTAATTTTTCAAATGTGGATTTCAAGACCCCTTGTCAATAAAATAGTCTTTCTAAAATTGAAATTTTATGGTACTCGCGAATACGAAAAAAGGAATAAGTCAAACAAACATAATTCTATAGAGATTAAAAAAGAAAGTGAATTACAGGCGAGACAATTGTCTTGTCTGTTTTTTCTTTTATATTGAGTAAAGTTCCATTCTCGACGATCATTATTAACTCAAAACATTGACTTTTTATTGTTGTTAGAGTATGATATAGTTAAGGTTGGAAAAGAATTTGAGAGTTTGGTTTATACGATTAGCGCAAAACAGTGAATTTAATTATGAAACAAATAAATCGAAATGAAGACATGGCGATGGAAAGATTCGTTCATTTTTGTCTGGAGGGGATATAATGAGTAAGACATCGGATTTTAAAAAGATGACAAGTTGCATTATAGATCCAATTGCGGATAAGTATACAGAATATGAAAAGTTAAAGACAGAATGCGCGCAATTACGAGCGGAAAATACGAAATTAAGAGAGAAATTAGATAGTCTGTGCATTCGTTACGGTATAGAATTACCCGACGAAGATAATTCCAGTGATGTCGCTTCGGAAGCAGAAAAGACTGAAGAAATATCCCCCGCTGTGACAAATTGCAGTACGTCCGAAGAAAAAATCGAGTTATTTATGTCGCTGTTCCGTGGGCGGGAGGACGTATGCGCCAAACGCTGGCACAGCGAAAAGAGTGGAAAAAGCGGGTATCAACCGGTATGCCTAAACGAATGGAATACATGGCTTTGCGATAAGAGGAAAACGAAGTGTGCGGATTGTAAAAACAGAAAATTTGCTCCGCTTACGGAAAATGTTATCCGCAAGCATTTACAGGGAAAAGTCGCAAATAGCACGGATACAATCGGCGTATATCCGTTGACGAAGGATGAATGCTGTTATTTTCTCGTCATAGATTTTGACGGTGAAGGTTGGAAAGAAGATATTTCCGCCGTGCGGGAAATATGCGGAAAAAATGATATTCCCGTTCTTGCCGAACGTTCTAGATCGGGGCAGGGCGGACACCTTTGGTTCTTCTTTACGGATAAAGTCAAAGCCTCACAGGCCCGGAGATTGGGAACTCTTCTGATTAACGGAGCTATGCAGGTAAGACACGACATCGGCTTTTCTGCGTATGACAGATTATTCCCTAATCAAGATGTCATGCCGAAAGGAGGTTTCGGAAATTTGATCGTGCTGCCGTTACAGGGCGGTCCGCGTCGAAACGGAAACAGTGTATTCGTCGATGAAGATTTTAAGGAATATCCCGACCAGTGGCAGGTCCTTGCCTGCGTTTCGCGGATAGATGAGGAAAAACTAAAAGAAAAGGTTAGAGTACTTTCAATATATGACGAGCCAGTTGAACAATCAATATTGCGGACAACTGAAAGTCATGACGGCAGAAAGCAAAAATCAGGCTTGTCCGCCGAGGATTTTCCGTCGATTATCCGTATTTCTTGTTCAAATATGATCTATACGGAAAAAAGCGGCGTTTCCGAACGGGCGCTCGGCGCGATTAAACGAATGGGCGTATATGCCAATCCCGAGTTTTTTAAGGCTCAAAAAATGCGTTTACCTACTTATGGAAAACCGAGATTTATTTGCGTGTACGAAGAGGACGATGCATATATCGTAATTCCGCGTGGGCGGCTCGACAGGTTACGCTCGCTGTTAAAAGAAGCGGGAGTGCAATTTTTGTTGGACGACAGAAGGAACGGCGGAGAAAAAATCAAGGTATCCTTTAACGGAACTTTGCGTGAAGAACAACAGCGCGCGTTTTCGGCGCTTATGTCGCGCGATACGGGTGTATTGTCGGCAACTACTGCGTTCGGAAAGACGGTGGTCGGGGCGCGAATGATTGCCGAAAGAAAACGAAATACATTGGTATTGGTACATACTTCGGCACTTCTCAACCAATGGAAATCCACTTTGACGAAATTTCTTGATTTTGGTTATGAATTGCCCGAATGGAAAAAAACGCGAGGCCGGAAGAAAGAACTTTCGTATATCGGGCAACTGGGTGCGGCCAAAAATACGCTGAACGGCAAAATCGATATTGCGATTATGCAGTCTCTCGGCGGAAAAAACGGTGTAAAGGAGATTGTTAAGAATTACGGCCTCGTTATCGTAGACGAATGTCATCATGTACCCGCGCTCATGTTCGAGCAAGTGCTGAAAGCGGTGAATGCAAAATATGTTTATGGTTTGACGGCGACGCCTGTTCGCGCGGACGGAGGCTTGAAAACGCTCAATCGGATTTTTTCGGAGCTTTGTGTAAGCAAAAACCGCAACAAATTAATAGTGGACGACGTTGTGAAAACGGTGGATTGCGGTCGTATGCCCATTGTCTTGACCGAACGTTCCGAACACGCGAAACTGTTAACCGACGAAATCGAAAAACGGAGCGTAAAGGTCTTCTTGCTGGTCGGGAAAGAATCGGCAAAACTCAAAAGGGAAAAATTGGCGGAGATTGCCGCCGCAAAGCCTTTGGAGCGCTTTGCGATTGTAGCGATCGGTCGATATGTGGGAGAAGGCTTCGATTTCGCGAGACTGGACACGCTGTTTTTGGCTATGCTTATTTCGTGGAAAGGAAAACTGACACAATACGCGGGACGGCTTCACCGAGATTATGCGGGTAAAAACGAAGTAATTATTTACGATTATGTCGATTTGAACGTATCAATGCTCGAAAATATGTATCATAAGAGATTGAAGGGCTATAAAGATATCGGTTACGAGATCCATGCGGACATAAAATCGTGCAAGCGTGGTACTACTTGTGATGTAATTTATAAGGAAGGGACAGGGAGAAAATGCTCATTGACAGGGAAATGAGCAAAGACCGAAAGTTCAAATATATTTGTCGAAGGTTCGGTGTAGTTATCAAAATTCCGACTATAAATTATTTATTCCCACATTCAAAAAAGAGCAATTTGGGGGGCAGAATCTTTCGAATACGCAAAGAAAATTATTGCATTATTCAATATCGAACATTTATGGCGTCGTCATTTTCAATTTATTTTCCAAGGGTAAAGCATAGGATATCTATTGTTACTATGGTTGCAGTGAACCAGAAGTATTACTTTCAGACGAACGGACCGTAGGACTGGATATAACAGATTTTGTTCGCTGATAGAAATTTTAAATAAATTCCATAGAAAGACGGGCACTGATATTATTATAATTACTTACGAAGCAATGTGTAGAAACACTCTGTGATAGAACTTACCTTATAGAACACGGCATGGTAGCGAGGCAGGCGGTAAAGAACTTATCGAAGAATATTTTCAGAGATAAGAGGAAATCCTTTACTATGCAAATATCTAGGACGTTAGGAGACGGTAAAAATCAGTCTGGAAAACTTGACAAATAACTAATAAGGCGATATAATATACATAAAGAATCAATAAGGATTAAAAGACATGCGAGGATTGGTCTTTTTAGTCTGGTGTGTTTTGCCTGTAATTATTCTACTGTTTTTTTCTTTGAAACCAATGAAAAAGACAGCTGTAATCAGGAAACATCTCAGAGATAAAAGAATGAGCGGCAAAGGAGAAAAGTTCGATATGTTGAATCTCATCAATCGTTTTATCGGAAAAAAATGTGATATCTCGACAATAGACGAAGAATATACGGGCGTAATTGAGTCGGTCGAAGAAAATTGGCTCGTTGTTCGTAGCGGAGATTCCGATGCGGAAGAAATCATTAATTTGGAGTATGTAACGAGCGTCCGTCAGTGTCGGGAAAAGAAGAAAAAGCTCGTTTCGGAAAAACAGACAGTATAAAACGATTCCCTTTTTCCTTGAAGGAAAAAGGGAATTTTTTACGGAGAAATATCCCGAACAATAGAAAAGACTGCATCGGCTTTTTGGCCGAGTCCGTAACATTCTTTTGCCGTTTCTTTCAGCTTTCTTGCGTCTGTACCTTTTGTCAGAAGGGGGAAGGATGACTTTCCCAAAGCGGACAAAACTGCTTCGCTTCCTTTTTTGAAGGATAAAAGATTGAGATAGAGAGGCTCCGTCATACATTTTTCAATGAAGTTACGGGAAATCCCGAGCAGATTATGCAAAAGAATTCTCCGTATTCTTGAAGACGTGTAACGTTTTGAGGTAACTTTTCCGACGATATCGGTTTCATTTCTCCACGCAGCTTTTTTCAGGGCGTTTTCCAGTCCTTCCGTACAGTCACAGATCGCCCTGATTTTTTCTGTATCTCTTTCGATTAACGCCGCCTTTTCGAGAATGGAAAGATAATTGGAGGTATGAGAGAGATCTCTTAATACAAATAGCGGAAGATTTCCCGAAAGGTGTTCGAATTCTTCTCTTTCGAGTGCGGCACGGATTGCCGAAGCGGAAGAAAAATTGTTTGAAAGAGTTGTTTCCGTATGCCCGTTTCCCTTTCGCTGTACGGGAAACAGGCGGCTTTTCGATTTTGCAAGAAGAAGAGCCTTGGCATATTCTATGCCGAGAATATTATTCGGTGTCGAGAGAAAATTTCGCGGAAATAAGTTCTTCCAAGCCTCAGTTCGCGCGCGGGCAAAACTGAATCCTTCTTTCAGAAGGCGTTTGATTTCGGCTGAAATCTCCGCGGGTTCCTCCAAAATTAACGAAGCGGCTTTGAAAAAAATATCTTCGTCTCCACTTTCGCACCCGAAGGAAAGCGCGGTGATTTCGGGAACGGAAGAGATAAGTTTTATTGCGCCTTTGGCGAAGAGCTCCGCCGGTGCAGACGAAAAGACGACGGGGAGCTCGACGACGGCGTCGGCGCCTGCAAGGACGGCATGTTTCGCTCGGATATATTTTTCCAATACGGCGGCTTCTCCGCGCTGAACGAAATTTCCGCTCATGAAACAAACGACGGCATCGGCGCCAGATTTTTTCTTCGCCGCATCCAATTGATAGAAATGTCCGTTATGAAAGGGGTTATATTCGCAAATTATCGCACAAATTTTCATTTTACCGCTTTCCTTTTCCTTTACAACCCGCAAAATGTGTGCTATAATTAAATCCGATAGAAAATCGGAACGGGTTTATTTTTTTCAAGATTTATTATACACGAAAGTCAAAAAGAAATAAAGCGTTTCCAAGGAGATATTTTATGAAGAACGTTCTTGATGAAATCAAAACAAAGGCGAAGGCTCTGCACAAGAAAATCGTCTTGTGCGAGGGCGAGGATAAGCGCGTCGTAAAAGCGGCTTCCGACGCGACGAAAGAAGGAATTGCCGAAATCGTCCTGCTTGGCGACGAAACGACAATAAAAGCAGAAAATCCCGAAGTAGACCTTACGGAGGTGACCGTCGTCAATCCGCTAACTTCTCCCCGCCTTGCGGAATATAATGCTAAACTCTGCGAGCTGCGTGCCTCCAAGGGCATGACGCCGGAACAGGCGGCGAAACTTCTGACGGACGGAACCTATTTCGGCGCCATGATGCTGAAAATGGGCGAGGTGGACGGACTTGTTTCCGGAGCGTGCCATTCGACCGCCAATACACTTCGTCCCGGACTTCAGATCATAAAGACCGCGAAGGGAGTTTCCTCCGTTTCCAGTTTCAATCTCATGATTTGCCCTCCTCAGGGAAACCAGTATTGTCCTGACGGTTTAGTCGTGTTTGCGGACTGCGGTCTCAATCCCACTTATACCAGCGAAGGATTGGCGGATTGCGCCATTGCTACGGCGAAATCCGCGCGTGAAATCGCGGGAATCGAGCCGAAGGTCGCCATGCTCTCCTTCTCGACAAAGGGTAGCGCAAAGCACGATAACGTGACGATGGTCGCGGAAGCCGTAAAAATCGCAAAAGAGAAGGCTCCTGACTTAAAGCTCGACGGCGAACTCCAATTCGATGCCGCCATCGTTCCTTCCGTGGGCGAATTCAAGGCTCCCGGCTCTCCGGTCGCCGGACATGCCAATGTGTTCATTTTTCCCGATTTGCAGGCGGGAAACATCGGCTACAAAATTGCGGAACGCCTCGGCGGCTTTATGGCAGTAGGTCCTATCTGCCAAGGCTTTGCAAAGCCCTTGAACGATCTTTCGAGAGGTTGTAAATCGGAAGATATTGTCGCCGCAATTGCTATCACCGCTCTTCAAACACAGTTTTAAGCGGAGGAAAACATGAAAATTCTAGTCATCAATTCGGGAAGTTCCTCCCTTAAATATCAACTCATCGACATGGAGACGGAAGCGGTGCTCGCAAAGGGAAACTGCGAACGTATCGGAATCGAAGGCTCCAAACTCACGCATAAGGCAAAGGGTAAAGAAGTTGAAATTCAACAGCCCATGCCTAACCATAACGTAGCCGTCCAGTTGGTTTTGAAAGAACTCACGGATAAAGAAGCCGGCGTCATTTCTTCCATGGACGAAATCGATGCGGTGGGGCATCGCGTCGTCGCTTCGGGCGAAGCGTTCAAAAAGACGACCTTAGTTACGCCCGAAGCCATGGTTTTAATGGAAGAAATCAAAGATTTGGCTCCCTTGCACAATCCCGCCGCAATCGTCGGGGTCAAGGCTTGTCAGGCGGCTATGCCCAAGACGCCCATGGCGCTCGTATTCGATACGGGATTTCATTTTACCATGCCCGATTATGCATATATGTACGCCGTGGATTATGCGCACTATGAAAAGTATAAAGTAAGAAGATACGGCGCGCACGGAACCAGCCATAAATTCGTTTCGAGAGAAGCCGCAAAATATCTCGGCAAAAAGCCCGAGGAACTGAAAATTATCACCTGCCATCTCGGAAACGGCTCTTCGATTACGGCGGTAAACGGCGGAAAATGCGTGGATACTTCTATGGGCTTTACGCCGCTTGCAGGCGTTCCCATGGGAACGCGGAGCGGAGACATCGATTACGCCGCGGCGGAATATATCGCCAAAAAGGAAGGCATGGATGTTTCGGAAATGCTCACTTATCTCAATAAAAAATGCGGTATGCTCGGAGTTTCCGGCGTTTCCAGCGATTTCCGCGATCTTACGGCTGCGGCCGCTCAGGGCAACAAGCGGGCGGCGCTTGCGCTCGAAATGTTCTCTTACTCCTGCAAAAAGTATGTAGGTGCGTATGCGGCGGCAATGAACGGCGTAGACTGTATCGTCTTTACGGCGGGAGTCGGAGAAAATACTCCCGGCGTAAGAAAGGGAATCTGTGAAAACATGCAGTATCTCGGCCTGGAAATCGACGAAGAGAAGAACGCGGAGAAGAATAACGGCAGTATCCGCGACATTACCGGAAAGAATTCCAAAGTCAAAGTTTTGATTATTCCTACCAATGAAGAGCTCGTTATTGCGAGAGAAACCATGGAATTGCTGTAAAATTTGCGTAAATTCCTTAAAAAAAAGTTGACAAACGGTCGGAAATATAATATACTTTTATAGTCGGTTTTATGATGATTATCGATGTGAGAAAACTCAATGCGCAGAAGAAGTATTCGGGGACGCTTGAATTTGAATACGAAGCTCCCGAAAATCTGATTGATATTCCCTTCGTGAAGTTTTCCTCTCCCGTAAAGGTTGAGGCGGAATATGAGCTTTTCGAGGACGATTCGCTGGAACTGCGGGGAAAAATTCTCTATACGCTCGAAGGACAGTGTTCCAGATGCCTCAAAGAAACTTCCGAGAGAGTGGAAGGGGAATTAGACGCTTATTTCCAACCCTTTAAGGACGGAGAAGATTATGCCTATTCGGGCGGCGTCATCGATCTTACGAATGCGGTCAACGACGCGATTATGTCGAGTATGCCGCGTACGCTCTCCTGCGGCGAAAATTGTCAGGACATTCGGTACACAAATTAAACGGCGGAAAAATCAAAGAATATTAAACAAGAGGTGTAAATATGGCAGTACCCAAGC
Source organism: uncultured Clostridium sp. (assembly GCA_900555925.1). Classification (GTDB taxonomy): domain Bacteria; phylum Bacillota; class Clostridia; order Christensenellales; family Borkfalkiaceae; genus Scatosoma. The sequence goes on from USMU01000056.1 coordinate 10,021, forward strand.
GTAAACAATCCAAGAGCAGAACGAATAAAAGATTTGCGAATTATAAAGCGACGGCTTCCACGTTGGTGGAATGCCCTCATTGCCACGAATTGACCGAGGCGCACAGAGTCTGCAAAAATTGCGGCTACTATGACGGCGTGGAAGTCGTTTCTCAGAAAGAAGACAAGAAAAACTAATTAATCGTCTGAATCGCATATTTGGGCGGGTTGCGTCAGCATCCCGCTTTTTTGCGTTATCGCTTTTTCAAAATTTTATTTTTATACCGTGGTTAATAATGGAAACGCTTGACAGTTTTTATGCGGATATGTTATAATGAGGTGCTTAAAAAGCGAAGGAGTTTTCATGAAAGAAAAATTTACGGTAACCGGAATGACGTGTTCCGCGTGTTCCGCAGGTATAGAGCGAACCTTAAATAAAATGGAAGGGATTATAAAAGCCGAAGTCTCTTTGATGGGCGAATCGATGAACGTCGAATATGACGAAACCGCCGTCACCCGCGAACAGATTATTGCTGCCGTAAAAGGCTTGGGCTACGGCGCGTCTCTGTTCGACGCTTCTGAGTGGAAAAAGAAGAAGCCCCAATCGAATACGCTCAAACGGCGTTTTTTCATTTCCCTGATTTTTCTCTTCCCGTTGCTTTACTTTTCCATGGGCGGAATGATAGGCCTTCCTCAACCCTCTGACGTCGTAAATTATACGATACAGCTCGTATTGACGATTATTATCGTCGTCATTAATTTTCGCTTTTTTACGAGCGGGACGAAAGCGCTTTTGAAGCGTGTCCCGAATATGGATACGCTGGTTTCTTTGGGCTCGGCGGCTTCCTTTATTTACAGTCTGGTATTGACGATTCGCATATATGCGGGAAGCCTTGCTCACGCGCATATGTTCTATGAGTCGGCGGCGATGATTTTAACGCTCGTCACGCTCGGAAAATGGCTGGAAGAAAAATCCCGCCGCAAAACGGGCGAAGAAGTGGAAAAACTCATTAAACTCATGCCGGACACCGTGACGGTCGAAAGAAACGGAGTACAATCAGCCATCGCATTTTCCGAAATTGTTGCCGGTGACCTTCTCGTCGTAAAGCAGGGCGATTATATTCCAGTAGACGGGAAAATCGTCGAAGGACATGCGTTTGTAGACAGAGCGGCGATTACGGGCGAAAGCATGCCCGTCGAGCTCGGGGAGGGCGACGCCGTGACGGGCGCGGATATCGTCAAGAGCGGTTTTGTCAAAGTCGTTGCGGAAAAGGTAGGGGCGGAAACCACGCTTTCCCGGATCGTCCGCATGGTAAAAGAAGCCGGAGCGAGCAAGGCTCCGTTGCAGAAGATTGCCGATAAAATCGCGGGGATATTCGTTCCCGCCGTCACGTTCATCGCATTGATCACTTTTGCCGTATGGTTTATAATGACAAAGGATGTCGGCTCCGCCGCAAATTATGCCATCAGCGTCCTCGTGATTTCCTGCCCCTGCGCTCTCGGACTCGCTACACCCGTAGCGGTCATGGCGGCGACGGGCAAGGGGATGTCGTTGGGTATTTTATATAAAGACGCAGAGGCTCTGCAAAAGGCTCAGAACGTAAACTGCGTACTTCTCGACAAGACGGCAACTCTCACGGTCGGCGCGCCTCAGGTGACCGATTTTGAGCTTTTGGCGGGCGAAGAAAAATTTGTTTTGGGGCTTGCGGCTTCCATAGAGGCCCATTCCAATCATCCGATTGCGGAATGCGTCAGAGCCTATGCCCAAGGAAAGGCGCCCGAAGCAAATTTCAAGACGGAGAACTATCGTTACGAAATGGGAAAGGGGGCGTCGGCGGAATACGGAGGCATGGTGTATCGGCTGGGCGATAGGCAGGTGGGGCGGGAAACAAATCCACCCGACCTTT
>USMU01000057.1 GCA_900555925.1 uncultured Clostridium sp.
GACTGAGGAATCATCTTCTTGTTTCCGAGGCTTCCCATGTTCGCGGCTCTCGGACTCGCGGGAAGCCTCGGAAACAAGAAGATGATTCCTCAGTCGGATGGTACGCTTTCCACCAATAATGCCATGTTCGTAGGCCTCGTGATTGCCGTCATTCTTATCGTCGGCGCACTCAGCTTCTTCCCGGCACTTGCACTCGGACCTATCGCTGAATTTGTCGGTTAAGGAGGTAAAAGCAATTTATGAAACATAATGAAAAAAAGAAAATCACGGCCGAAGAAAAACTCCAAAAAGGCCAGATGATCAATAAAAAAATCGTTCTCGATGCGACACTTCAATCGCTCGTAAAACTCAATCCGAAGGTACAGATTAAAAATCCCGTCATGTTTGTCGTCTATCTGGGGGCAATCTTTACGATGATTCTGTTTTTCCTTTCACTGGGCGGAATCAAGGACGGCGGAAGCTGGTACATATTCGGTATCTCCATTATTCTTTGGTTTACCTCTCTGTTCGGCAATTTCGCGGAAGCAATTGCAGAAGGCAGAGGCCGCGCCCAAGCGGAGAGCTTGAAAAAAGCGCGTCGCGACGTCATCGCCCGCAAGTTGAAAGAAGCGGACTATGAATCGGAATACACGGAAGTCAAGAGCAACGAACTCAAACCCGGAGATATCGTCCTCGTCAAAGCGGGCGAACAAATCCCCATGGACGGCGAAGTCATCGTCGGCGTCGCCAGCGTAGACGAAAGCGCGATCACGGGAGAATCTGCCCCCGTCATCCGCGAATCGGGCGGAGACAGGAGCGCCGTAACGGGCGGCACTACGGTAACCAGCGACTGGCTGATTATTCGCGTGACGGCGGAAGCGGGAAAGAGTTTCCTCGATAAAATGATTGCCATGGTCGAAGGCGCAAGCCGTAAAAAGACCCCCAACGAAATCGCGTTGCAGATTCTTCTCGTCACTTTGACGATTATCTTCCTCATCGTATCGGCTACCCTTTTGCCCTTCTCGAAATTTGCGGTAAATCAGGCGGGACAGGGCTCCGCCATCAGTCTTACCAATATCGTCGCTCTGCTCGTTTGTCTTGCTCCTACGACGATCGGCGCCCTGCTTTCCTCCATCGGTATCGCGGGCATGGCGAGATTGAATAAGGCGAACGTCCTTGCCACCAGCGGCCGTGCAATCGAAGCGGCGGGCGACGTAGACGTGCTCCTCCTCGACAAGACGGGTACCATTACCCTCGGCAACCGTCAGGCCAGCGAATTTATCCCCGTCGGAGATATTTCCGAACGCGACCTTGCGGAAGCCGCTCAGCTTTCCTCCATCGCGGACGAAACGGCGGAAGGAAGAAGTATTGTAGTCCTCGCGAAAAATAAATTTGACCTCCGCGGCAAAGAAATTGCCAAATTGAAAGCCAATTTTATCGAATTCTCCGCAAAGACTCGCATGAGCGGCGTCGATATCGGAGACGAGCATATCCGCAAAGGAAGTGCGGACGCGATTGAAGCCTACGTAAAAGCGCAGGGCGGCGTCTATCCCGATGAATGTGCGATGGCGGTTAAGAGAGTTGCGAACGAAGGCGGGACGCCCCTCGTCGTTGCCCGGAACGAAAAGGTTCTCGGCGTTATCTATCTGAAAGATATCGTCAAGGAAGGCGTCAAAGAGAAGTTTGAAGATTTGAGAAAAATCGGTATCAAAACGATCATGATTACGGGCGACAATCCCATGACTGCGGCTGCAATTGCGGCGGAAGCAGGCGTGGACGATTTCGTGGCGGAGGCTACTCCCGAAACCAAGCTCGCCCTCATCAAGAAATTGCAGGCGGAAGGTCACCTCGTCGCCATGAACTCCGGCACGCAGGCCGCGAAAGAAGCGGGCAACATGGTCGATCTCGATTCCAGCCCTACAAAGCTCATCGACGTCGTCAGAATCGGTAAACAGCTTCTGATGACGAGAGGCGCGTTGACGACGTTCTCTATCGCCAACGATATTGCAAAATATTTCGCTATCATTCCCGTACTGTTTGCCGGGATTTATCCGGGGCTTGCGGCACTCAATTTCATGCACCTGACCAGCCCGACGACGGCAATCCTCTCTTCCGTCATATACAATGCACTCATTATTGTCGCATTGATTCCCCTTTCGCTCAGAGGTGTCAAGTACAAGGAACAGCCGGCCGGAAAAATGCTGAAAAACAATCTTCTCATTTACGGACTCGGCGGCGTTGTCGCTCCGTTTATATTCATTAAACTGTTCGATATGCTGCTGACGTTATTCCTGTAAGGAGGTGTCTTTATCATGAAAAAAAGCACACAAAATGTAACGGAAAATATTTATGAACAGCCTCTGCCGGCGAAAAAGAAAAGATTTCAAATGCTGAGAGCTTCTATATTGTGCCTGTTGATCTTTACATTTCTCTGCGGTATCGTTTATCCTCTGAGCTTTACGCTCGTCGCTCAGACAGCTTACCCTTATGAAGCCAACGGCTCTCAGATTGTCGTCACTCTGCCCAACGGAGAGGAAAGAATTTTCGGAAGCGAGCTTATCGGACAAAGCTATGAAAGCGCCGAATACATGTTCGGAAGAGTGAATTCCGGTGCTCCTACCAACCTTTCCCCCGAAAGCGACGAGTATCAGGAACTTGTAAAAGAGAGAATCGCGGAACGGAAAGAAAAACTTGCAGCAATCGGCTATACCGAAACAGAAGCTATCCCCTCCGACCTTGTCACCTCCGGCGGCAGCGGCGTAGACCCTCACATCTCTCCCGAAGCGGCTTACTTCCAAGTACCTGTAATCGTAGCTGCTCGCAATAAGATTGCACAGGAAGAGGCGGAAAAGAACGGTACGGAACCCGTTCTGATTACGGAAGACGATGTAAACGCCATTATTAAAAAGTATACGGAAGGCAGATTTTTGGGAATATTCGGTCAAAAACGAGTAAATGTACTGTTAGTCAATTTAAGCTTGGACGGACTTTTATAAAATGGAAAAAGGTAAGCTAAAAATCTTTTTCGGCTACTCGGCGGGCGTAGGAAAGACCTACGCCATGCTGAAAGCCGCTCAGGAAGCGAAACAGGAAGGAGTCGACGTCGTCGTCGGCTATTTGGAACCCCACGACCGCCCCGAAACCTTAAAAATGGCAGAGGGACTCGAAAGGCTCCCCTTAAAAGAACTTTCCTATAAGGGAATCGATCTGAAAGAGTTCGATGTAGATGCGGCGATCAAACGGCGTCCCCAGTTGTTGCTCGTGGACGAATTGGCGCATACCAATGCTCCCGGAAGCAAAAACTCAAAACGTTATCTCGACGTCGAAGAGCTGGTGAACAATGGTATAAACGTATATACGACCGTCAATGTCCAGCATATCGAAGGATTGCACGACACCGTCGATTCCGCCACGTCCGTGGACGTAAACGAACGTATTCCCGACGAAATATTCGACTATGCGGACGAGGTCGCGCTTATCGACATAGAGCCGACCGAGCTTATCGAGCGCATGCGGGAAGGCAAGATTTATAAAAAGAATCGGGCAGTCACCGCACTCGAAAACTTTTTTAAAACGGACAATCTGTCTGTTTTAAGAGAGCTTTCTATGCGCCGCAGCGCGGATCGTATCGAAAAACAGACGAACAACGGAGAGCTGAAAACCAAAGTTCTGGTCTTAATCAGCCCCTCCCCTTCTTCGCAGAAAAATATTCGGGTAGCCGCGCGTACCGCGGAGGCGTATCACTGTAAATTTTCGGCGATGTATGTCGAAACGAGCGGCTCTTTGAGCGACGAGGCAGCGGCCAACCTGAAACGCCACATGGCGCTCGTGCGCGATATGGGCGGCAACATGATCGTCAAATACAGCGAAGACGTCGTAGAGACAGTCGCGGATTATGTAAAGCTCGCAGGAGTGACCAATTTGGTCATCGGAAAAACTTGGCAGTCTGTCGGAAAGAAGGTCGGGTTGGAAGATAAATTTATCGCACGGCTTCCCGATATAGAATTGCTCATCGTTCCCGACAATCAGCACTTTTTCTCCGGAAAACGCCCCGTTCGGGATTTCTTTTCGAGAATTTTCAAGCGGAATAAGCTGTTGCAAAAATATAAGACGGCAAACCGTATTCTCGATATTTCCGACCTCATCGAACGAGCGGCCGCCGAAAGAAAACCCACTGATTCCTTGGCTATGAAAATAGCGGAAGTTCTCGCGAGAGCTTTTGAACGGAGCTGCTCGATTACGGACGGAGAGAATGTAACCGTCTCATGGAACGGCGAGGATATAAAATTTTTCGACGAAATTAATGAACGGGCGGTTTTGGAATGGTGCCGTAAGAACGAAAAAACGGCGGGCCGCGGAACGGATACGCTTCGGGAAGCTAAAGCGATTTACTTTCCCATCCGCACGCGGAAAGAAATCGTAGTAATCGGTTTTTCCTGCCAGAAATCAAAGATGACAGTCACCGATCGATTAATATTTTTACAATTGGAAAGTCTTCTCAGGATTGTTTTCTGAGTAAAGTCGTCCCGAAAAGATTCGGGACGACTTTTTTCGAAATTTTCCTTCTCCCTCTTTACAAACGTATTCTTTTGTGATAAAATATAACTGTCGGGAAATAAACGACACGGTAAAAGCGGTAAAAGGAGAAGAAGATGATTTATTCGATTGAAAACAAGATACTTAAAATTGCGGTAGATACTTCGGGAGCCCAGCTTCAATCGGTTTATTCCAAAAAGACGGATACCGAATATCTTTGGCAGGGAGATCCCTCCTATTGGTCGGGCAGGGCGTATAATCTCTTTCCTACAATCGGAAGAATGTATAAAAACACGTATACATACGAAGGTCAGGAGTATTCCATTCTCCCTCACGGAATCGCGCGTTATCGGGCCTTCAAGCTGACAGAGCGCAGTGCTACCAAGCTGGTATTCAAACTCACCGACGACGTAGACAGCCTGAAACAATATCCTTTTCATTTTGTCTTTACGATTTGCTATGAAATCAGAGGTGCTCGGCTGAATATTTCCTATCAGGTCGAAAATACGGATGAAAAGCCCCTCTTATTCGGATTGGGCGGACATCCGGGCTTCAATATTCCCTTTGGAAAGACGGGGGCTTTTGAAGATTATTATCTCGAATTTTCGGAAAAGACCAAAGTGCTTTTCTATCCCCTTTCCGAGGACAAATTCATGACGGGAGAAAAATTTCCCCTTCCCCTCACGGACGGAACCGTTTTACAGCTCAGTCATGAGCTGTTCGATAATGACGCCGTTATTCTCGGCAATACCTGTCGGGGCGTAGCCTTAAAGAGCAAGACCGACGCCCGTTATATTTCGCTCGATTACCCTGGTTTCCGCTATCTCGGAGTCTGGCATACCCCTCAGACCGACGCTCCTTACGTCTGCCTCGAACCTTGGTCGATACTGCCCGCTACCGACGGAATTATTACTAATCTCGAAATAAAAGAAGATATGAATAAATTGGCTCCCGGCAAGATTTACGAAACTGTTTGGGGTATTGAAATTCATGAAGACTGAGAGCGAAAAAAACAAATACGGAAATATAATTTAATTTTCTGAAACATTAAAATAAAACCACGGAAATTTTGGAAACTTCCGTGGTTTTTGTATTTATACTCCAAAAGTCTATCTTTCAAAAGGCCTGTTAAACGAGCCTATTTCTATAAGATTATCCTCGGGGTCTGCGATATAACAGGTTCTTTGTCCCCAAGGCTCCGTTGAGGGTTCAAAAACGGGGACGGCTCCTTTGGAAACGGCTTCTTCGTATACTTTATCGACCTCTTCAAAAGTATCGACATATAAGGCGATTTCAAAATGCCCGTTCAGTCCTTTGCCGATATATTCATATCTCTTGCCCGTCATTTTTTCAAAGTCTTCTCTGCCGTAAAGCATAAACAGAGTATTATCCTTAATTAAATACACATGGGTAGCATCTTCTTTTTCTTTAATTTCAAAGCCCAAAACATCTCTATAAAAACGAATCATTTCGGACATATTTTTTACCATTAAACCGAATCCGTCTAATCTCATCTCAACATCTCCTCACAATTTCGGCAATAATTATCTGTTTTTTTGTTTTTTTCTCCGGACTTTTATCGTTTACGGTCGTCAGTTTCTCTCCTTTAACGCGCCGCACCGATAGGCTTCGAGCAGCTTTTCGAGGTCTGCAATGCGCTCTTCCATTTCTCGCCCCGTATCCGTGTCTTTGACTCTCAGCCGCGTTTCCGATTTGCGGATCACTTCGGAGGCAGAATGGATATCCCGTTCGTTGAGCACCGCTTCTTGCGTGGAAACGAACGGTTCATGTGCAATGAGCTTTACCGTTCGGGAATCGGATACCAATGTATATCCCGCAATTCCCGTAACCTTCTGATACGCGCGGGAAAATCCGCCGTCGATAATGATGACCTTTCCGCCGCAGTGTACAGGCGATTCCCCTTTTTTTACCTTTACGGGTACATGTCCGTTTATGATATGCCCTTTGTCGGGATCGATGCCGAATTCGCGGAAAATTCGCTCCACCGTCTCTTCATCATCGCACAGGCGATAATAGGCATTTTTTTCCTCCGCATAGCTCTCTTTATCCGCAAGAAAATATCTCTCGAAGGTCGTCATTTTATCCTTTCCGTAAAGCGGAGAGTTCTCATTCGACCAAACGAACCACATGATGTCCCTTCCGTACTGCCGTTCCCTTTCGTCGGTCGAATATCTGCCTTTGCGTATCCAGCCTTCGAGCGCGTCGTACAGGGATTTCCCGAAATAGATCTTTCCCGCAATTTCCACGCGGCGGAAGCTGCCGTCCCTATCGAGCGGGACACAGCCGTGATAGAGAAGATTTCCGTTATAAATCCGATACATGCTTCCGCGGGAGAACAAAAACTCGACGTGTCTGCGGAGTTTTTCGCTGCCATGGAACGCTTCCCGCAGTTTTGCACAGACTCTTTTTTCTCCTTCCGATAATTCATAGGGATTATCGGGATTCACAGTCGGAAAATAATCGTCCACGAGGGAATATGTTTTTCCGCCGATGCAGACAGTCTTTCTTTCATGGTCGATTTTATCCAGAAAAACTCTCTCCGACAGATGAAATTCGGGACGTCTTTGGGCAAGCTGACCTTCCAATTTCAGCTGAATGACGGCAATCGCCTTATGAATTTTTGCCGTCATTTTTCGTTCATCCGCATCCTCCGCCGTTTCGGGCAGAAACCGTTCACATCTGTCGTCTTTATATACGTCGAAAGCGAAACGTTCAAGCGGAATCAGATTGATTCCGTAACCGTCCTCCAAAGTGGACAGATTTCCGTATTTAGCGGAAATTCGGACGACGTTGGCAATACAGATATCCGAACCGCTCGCCGCGCCCATCCAGGAAATATCGTGATTTCCCCATTGAATATCGACGGAATGATAATTTTCTAGCGCGTCCATGACGGTGACGGCTCCCGTACCGCGATCATAAATATCTCCGATGACGTGCAGCCGTTCCACCGCCAATCTCTGAGCGAGGCGGCAAAAGGAAACGATGATGTCCTTTGCCCGTCGGGTCTTTATAATCGCGCGGAGAATCTCGTTATAATAAGCCTCCTTATCGGGAATCTCCGCCTTTTCCGTAAGCAGTTCTTCCATGATATATTCAAACTCGGCGGGAAGCGCGTTTTTTAGTTTGTCTTTGGAATATTTCGACGCGATGCGCCGCGTCATGCGGATCAATCGCAATATTTCTTTTCGGCACCAAGCGTCGAAATCGGATTTTTCGGACTCTGCAATTTCCAATTTTTCTTCGGGATAATAGACGAGCGTCGCAAGCTCTCTCTTTTCCCCTTCGCTCAATTCGTCGGAAAATTCGTCGTCGATCTTCTTGCGGATAGACCCGGACCCGTTTTTTAGAACATGCAAAAAAGAATCCGCTTCGCCGTGGATATCCGAAACGAAATGTTCCGTGCCCTTGGGCAGGTTCAGGATGCTTGATAATTTGATGATCTGCTGCGCGGCAAGAGCAGCACTCGGATACTGTACCGACAATAATTTGAGATATTTTTCGTCCTTCATTCGTTTTTCTTCCCTTCTTTCGGTATGGATAAGCGCGCAAAAATTTGCATATCCGTTTCGAGGACATCTCCCGCACCGAACTTTTTCCCGTCCGAGGTTTCAAGTCCTTCTGCAATCAGCCCCAAAGTTCCGTAATATGCGGAAAAGACAGCCAGAAGTTTTTCTTCGGCCGACTTTGTCAGCACCGTACCCCTTCGCCCGTAATAGGTTCCGATATTCTCCGTATTCTCGCCTATGAGAGCAATTTCGCAATACTCTGCCGAGCGTTCCCATACGGCATACAGGTGCAGTTCTTCCTCCTGTGCCTGCACCGTTCCTTCAAAGGAATCTTTTCCTTCTTCATCGTAAGCCCAGCCCGAAACGAAAAAGAGCGGTTCTTCGTCATTCGTCTCCGTCAAAAATTTGTCTTTCAGCCCCCGCATCACCGATTTTTCCATTTCTCTTCCTACCGCTTCGCTGTTGAGTATTCCCGGAAACTGCGAGACGGAAAAAACAATATCCGTGCCGAGCGGTTCAAAATTTCGATGAAAAACGATATGTACTTTCTCTTGCGCGGGTGTGCTGCTCTCCTGTGAAGACGACGCGGAGCTATCCGAAGAAACTTCGGAACTGCTGTCCGATGAAATATCAGAAGAAATTTCCGAGGTACTATCCGAAAAACTTTCGGAGCTGTCTTCCGAGAGAAAAGCCGAAGAGCTGTCTAAAATATTTTCCGAAGAACTGCTTGTAAAAATCCCCGAACTTTCAAAGGAGATTTCCGGATCTTCGGAAGAAGAGTCCTGTTGCGAAGCAAAATCACCCGATTCTCCGTCGTCTCTTTCTGCGGTACCTGCACATCCGACGGCGAAACATATGGCCAAAAAGACAGCTGCAAAAACAGTCAAACCTTTCCTCATTTATCCTCCCAACCGTTAAAAGACGGATTCTCCTACCAGGACGGGATAAATTTTGTCTCCGTTTACAGTGAGATAGCAATAACTTCCGCCCTCCCCCGCGGGATAGCGCAAAGAACCGGGATTGACCAGCAAAACTCCGTTTTCCTCGGAAATCAAAGCTCTGTGCGTATGTCCGTATAAAGCCGCTTTACAGCCGCGGCGCGCGGCTTCCTCCGCCAAAGCGGACAAATCGGCCTTCACTCGATATTTATGTCCGTGGCAGAAAAAAATTTTTACGCCTTCCACTTCGAGTTCGCCTTCGGGCAAAGCGGAAAAAAAGTCGCAATTTCCCTGGCACACGAAGGTCTTTTCGGGATAGGCGTTCACGATATCCCGCATATCGGAAGCGCCGTCTCCGAGATGAATGATATAATCGTTTTCTGCAAACAGCGGTTTCAGTTTTTCGATGCCCGCTCTGTGTCCGTGGGTATCGGATATAACGACGATGGTTTTCATAATCTCCCCTTATAAAACTTTTTTCAGCATATCCGACAAGTTCATGAGTGCTCGGAAACGGTGAGAGACGGCGTTTTTTTCTTCCGCCGAAGCGAGGCCGAAGGATTTTTTTAAATCGTCGCTCTCGAAAATACAATCGTAACCGAACCCGTTTTCTCCCGTCTCTTCAAAGAGGATTTTTCCGTAAGTCCGCCCCTCCGCCAGGAGACATTCACCGTCGGGAAGCACGAGAGCGACGGCGCTTTCGAAATAAGCCCTGCGGTTTGTTTCGCCCTCCATATTTTTAAGGAGCAAAAGTCGGTTTGCCTTATCGTCTCCGTGTCCGCCCGCATAGCGGGCGCTGTATACGCCGGGAGCGCCCCCCAAGGCCTCTACACAGATCCCGCTGTCGTCCGCAAGGGCAATGCAGTGCAGCGCCTTCGATACGGCTTCTGCTTTGAGCTTTGCATTCTCGGCGAAAGTCGTACCCGTCTCCTCCACCTCTTCCGAAAAGCCGGCCTGTTTGCCGGAAATTACTTCATATTCGGGAAAAATCTCCGCAATTTCCCGAAGTTTATGGATATTTCCCGTCGCGACTACCAACCGCTTTTTATTTTGTTCTTTCTCCATATTCTTTCTCCTCGATGATTTTTTCATAAGCAATGCGTTCCCCGCCGTACGCGGGATAAATGATTCCACATTCCGAAAATCCGTTTTTCAAGAGCGCCGAACGCATCGCCGCGTTATCTCTGTGCGTATCCGCGCGCAAGCTGTCCCGTCCGGATGAAAGCGCCAGCCGCGCCGCAAAATCGTAAAGCACGGAGGTCAGTCCGCGGCGCTTGAATGCGTCCGCAACGCAGACCCGATGCACGGCGAAGTAGTTTTTGCTTTTTCCCGTCAGCCATTCGCCGCCGTAAATGTCGTCATAATCGGGTTCCTTTTCGACGACGGCCATACTCGCGGCGGGGATCTCGCCTACGGTCAGAAGATAGGAAACGCCGTCCTGAATGTCTTGTAAAACGTCCGAAAGGCTCGGATAACCGTCCTGCCATTGATCCACGCCCGAAGCGTGCAGAAACGCTCGGCCTTCGCGATACATTTCGGCCACGGCTTGGGCGTCCTTTACCTGTGTTTTTCCGATATTTGTTTCCATAGCGTTTTTATTATATCATATTTACGTCCGATCTGTAAAGAGTTTTCCGAAAAGAAACGGACGGCCGAAGCCGTCCGCCGTAAAACGAAATACAAATTTTTCAAATCCCCTCGCCCTTAATTTTCATGCGCATACGGAGCGAATTGAGCACCGCGAGCAGCATGACCCCGACGTCTGCAAACACGGCCAGCCATAAAGGCATTACGCCCGCCACGCCGAGCACCATGAACGCCGCTTTCATGGCGATGGAAAACACGATGTTTTCGGTGACGATTTTTCTCGTCTTTCTGGCGATGCGAATCCCGCGGGGAATCGCTTTGAGATTGTCGGAAACGAGAACCAGATCAGAGGCCTCCACGGCCGCGGCGCTTCCCAGTTTTCCCATGGAAACGGAACAGTCGGCCACCGCCATGACGGGCGCGTCGTTGATTCCGTCGCCGACATACATCAAAGCGCCGTCTTTTTTGAGGCTTTCCGCCTTTTCGAGTTTCTCATCGGGAAGAAGTCCCGCGTTTACCTCGGACATTC
>USMU01000058.1 GCA_900555925.1 uncultured Clostridium sp.
CCTCTGTCCACGATATAATCGACCGCGGCCTGCGTCATGGAGAGATACAGCTGTTTTTCCTCCAATCTCTTCTTCAATTCTTCGGAGAGAAGTTCCACGATCTTTTCCACCTGTTCTTTGACGAGCGGCTTAAAGAACACAATTTCGTCCAGCCGATTGAGGAATTCGGGACGGAAAGAAGCTTTCAACAATCTATCCACCTCTGACTTAGCGGCTTCGGAAATGCTCCCGTCGCTTTGAATCCCGTCGAGAACCGCCGACGAGCCGAGATTGGAAGTGAGGATGATGATGGTATTTTTGAAATCGACGGTTCTGCCCTGTCCGTCCGTAATGCGTCCGTCGTCCAGAACCTGCAAGAGGACATTGAACACGTCGGGATGTGCCTTTTCAACTTCGTCGAACAGTACGACGGAATAGGGCTTGCGCCTTACCGCCTCGGTGAGCTGTCCGCCCTCGTCGTAACCGACATATCCGGGAGGCGCGCCGATGAGCCTCGAAACGGAATACTTTTCCATGTATTCGCTCATGTCGATACGGACCATATTCTTTTCGTCGTCGAACAGAGCCCGCGCGAGCGTTTTTGCGAGCTCCGTCTTACCCACGCCGGTAGGGCCGAGGAAAAGGAAAGACCCGATCGGCCGCCCGGGGTCGGCAATTCCCGCACGGGAGCGCAGAATGGCGTCCGACACGGCGTCGACGGCCTCATCTTGTCCCACGACTCTCTGATGCAAAGTTTCGGGAAGGCGGAGGAGTTTCTCGCGTTCCCCTTCCATGAGCTTGGACACGGGGATTCCAGTCCAGCGAGCGACGATGCGGGCGATTTCCTCTTCCGTCACGCGGTCCCGAAGGAGAGTGGAATCTTTGGCGGAAGCCGCCGCTTTTTCGCTCTCTTCCAGTTCTTTTTTCAATTGAGGAATCTTGCCGTATTGCAATTTGGAGGCGGTTTCGAGGTCGTATTCTCTCTGCGCCTTTTCGAGCTGCGCATTTGCTTGTTCGAGCTCCTCCCGAATTTTCTGAACCTTGCCGATAGAATTTTTCTCGTTGTCCCATTTGCTCTTCATTTCCGCGTATTGAGCGCGCAAGGAGGCGAGCTCCTTTTGCGTATCGGCGAGGTGCGCGGCGGAAAGATTGTCCGTCTCCTTTTTGAGGGCGTTCTCCTCGATTTCGAGTTGCATGATCTTTCGGGAAATCTCATCCATTTCTGCAGGCATGGACTCCATTTCCGTCTTGATCATGGCGCAAGCCTCGTCGACGAGGTCAATGGCCTTGTCGGGCAGGAAACGGTCGGTGATGTAACGATTGGATAAAGTCGCCGCCGCAATTAACGCATTGTCCTGAATTTTGACGCCGTGATATACCTCGTAGCGCTCTTTTAAGCCCCGCAAAATGGAAATCGTATCCTCGACCGTGGGTTCGTCCACCATGACGGGCTGGAACCTCCGTTCGAGGGCGGGATCCTTTTCGATATATTTGCGGTATTCGTCCAAGGTCGTCGCGCCGATACAGTGCAATTCGCCGCGCGCCAGCATGGGTTTTAACAGATTCCCCGCGTCCATGGCCCCGTCCGTTTTACCCGCACCGACAATCGTGTGCAGCTCGTCGATAAAGAGGATAATGCCGCCCTCGCTCTTCTTGACTTCGGACAACACGGCTTTCAGACGTTCCTCGAACTCCCCGCGGAATTTCGCCCCCGCAATCAAAGCGCCTATATCGAGCGAAAAGACCTTGCGGTTTTTGAGGGAATCGGGGACGTCTCCCTTCATGATACGAATGGCGAGCCCTTCGGCGATTGCGGTTTTACCGACGCCCGCCTCGCCGATCAGCACGGGATTATTTTTCGTCTTTCTCGACAAAATGCGGATGACGTTCCGAATTTCCTCGTCCCTGCCGATAACGGGATCGATTTTATGCTGTCTCGCCTTTTCGACGAGGTCAGTGCCGTACTTATTGAGCACGTCATAAGTATCTTCGGGATTTTCGCTGTTTACGCGCTGATTTCCGCGCACGCTCGCCACGGCCTGCATAAAAGCGTTCTGTTCGATCGAAAATTGCTTCAAGAGTCTCTTTATCGCCGCATCGGGTTTTTCCGTCAGGCCGAAGAAGAGGTGTTCCACGGACACATAGCTGTCCCCCATCTTCGCCGCTTGTTTTTCCGCGGCGTCCAAAGCCTCCGCCAAAGCGGAAGAGAGATATTGTTCCGCACCGCTCACTTTTACGCAACGGGCAATTTCTCCCTGCGCCGCCGAGCGCAGTCCTTCCAAATCGATCTCCATTTTTTTCAAAAGCTGGGGAATCAATCCCTCGTCCGCCGTGATCAGAGCGTAAAAAAGATGCACCTGCCCTATTTCTTGATTGCCGTATTCTTTCGCGACGCTCTGCGCCTCCTGCAAAGCCGTCACGGATTTTTCCGTAAATTTCCGCATATCCATAACTTTTGCCTCCCCTTCCGCTCGCGGCGGAATTTCTTATTTTCGCTATATTTTTAACCCTTTTTTTCTTTTTTCAAACGTTTTTCAGATAACTTTTCGTAAAATATTTAGCGAAGTCTTTTTTCATATAGAAGCATTTTTCATTATGGGAGAGGAAATAAAAACAGCCGCTTGTGCGACTGAATTTTCAAAAGATTTTTTGCGTATTATCGAGTCTCTTCTTATTGACATCGAGTGTACTTTGCCTATTGGACAAGTCGGTTTTACCCATTCGAAATATTTCTTTTGCAGGATACGAATTTTCCTTTCCTCCGCTTATGATTGCGTGACGATTGCCCAAATAATCAGTCCGGCGACAAGGATTGCGCCGAGAATCAGCCGAATGCGAAAAAGTTTTTTTGCGTCCATGGGGACATACTGTTTATATCCGCAGACGGGACACTTCCCATTTTCGGTTTCGGAGCCGCATTTCGGACAACGACCTTTTTGGGATTGAGCTTGATTATTTTCCTGTCCCTTTTCGGCCTTTTTTGCAGTATTTATATTATCTTTTTTTTCGTCTTTCGTCTTTTTTTGTCCGTCTTTGTTGTTCATTCCTTCACCTTTTTTCTGTTCGATTTTTCTGCTTGGTCTCCCGTCTTCCTTTCGATTATGAAAACGTTCTTTCCGTTCCCGTTTTCTTTTTTCGTTTTGCCTCGTATCCGCTCGGCCGTTGTTTTTTCTGCTTTTATTGTAGCATAAATTTTTCTTTCCCGCAACAAAATAAAAGCACGCGCCCGTTTTTTTGTCAAAAAACTTGAAAAACGGAGAAAAATCTGTTATAATATGGAAAAAAGAAGAAGAAAGGCCATGCAATTCACTCCCATAGACAAAAGTAACCTAAACAAACTTGCAGAATATTATAAACAATGCACCTATCGTATCAGCGACTATTCCGCGGGGATCAAAATCATGTGGCAAAATTCGGAATACGCGTACGCGGAAGCCTGCGGCTGCCTTTTGGTCAAAAGTCGCTGGTATGGACAAGACTATTTCGATTATCCTGTCCCGTCGGGAGAAAATGCAGACATTCGGGGCGCATTGAGCGCATGCGGAGAATACTGTGCGGAACATTTTATCCCCTTTCGTCTCTGCGACGTGCCCGCCTGTGCCGTCTGTACGGTTTTGAGCTGTTATCCAAACATCGAAATTCGCGTAGAACGTAATTTTGACGATTATCTCTATCTTGCGGGGGATTTCATTAAATTCGAAGGCAAGAAATACGCAGGGCAGCGCAATCATATCCGTAAATTCCGAGCCTTATACCCCGAAGCGCGATTTGAAACGTTCGGAAAGGCCGATCACGATCGAATCCGCGCGTTCTGGAAGAAATTCGGCGACCGGAATAATACGCCGGGCGCAAAGACGGAGCTCAAATTCGCCCATGCGATGACGGAATACGTAGGGAGCGATTTATTTATTTCGGGCGGATTCACGCGGAACGGAGAAATCATTTCCTTCTGCCTGAGTGAAATTTGCGGAGAGACGCTCATCGACCATATTGAAAAAGCTCTGCCCGATTATGAAGGCATCTACCCCGCGACGGTGCAGGAGTTTGCAAAAGCCTTTGCGGGCGGAGTGAAATATATCAATCGCGAGGACGATGCAGGGAGCCGCGGACTTCGTATTTCCAAACTGCAATATCAACCCTTGGAAATTCTCCGAAAGCATAGTGTGCACGTAAAGACAGCGATCAATCGGCTGAAAAAAATTCCCGTAATCAAGGGAGAAAACGGCGTTTCGCTGACGCCGATCACGGAAAAGGATATACCCGCCTATAATCGTCTTTGTCTGGACGACGAACGGAACCGCTGGTGGGGATACGATTATCGGGAGGACTGTCCGAATCCCAAGCGCGACTATTTTTATAAGGACCAGAAAAAAGATTTTTCCAACCGCATGGCGATGAATTTTGCGATTCGCAAAGACGGCAAATTTTTAGGTGAAGTCATCATTTATAATTTCGATTTTAAGGGCGGAGCGGAAATCGGCGTGCGTATTCTTCCGGAAGCAGACGGACAGGGCTTAGGCAGGTATGCGTTTTCTCTCGCTGCAAATTATGCGATTTATACGCTCGAACTCACGCAAATCAACGGAAAATGTCTGAAAGAGAACATCGCTTCCGAAAAAATGCTTTCTTCCGTCATGCAGAAAATCGGAGAAGACGACGTCTATTATTATTATCGCAAAATCGTATAACTGCCGTTTTGATAAAATAGCTTGGCGAAAAAACCCGAGGCGCTCTTCGCAGGGCGCCTCGGGTTAATTTATAAAATCAATCGCGCAAAATTTTTATCGGAATATCGGACGAGACCTTTTCGGGAAGCTCGATAATCACAACTACGCCTTTTTTCTTCTCTTCTCCCGACGCGCCGTCTCCCCAATCGTCTTCCCAATCCGCTATTCTCGCCATGACAAAATCGCCGATATATACCCATTGCGGGATATATGTTTTCCCCGCATCTTCGTCGTACATTCCCGCGACGTAGAGACTTCCCGTTTCAAAAAATACGTCGTCGTATTCGGAAATCGCCTTCGGATATTTCCCGCCGTTTTCCGCTCCTTCAAAGGAATATTTTTCTTTATTCGTTTGGTAAAACTCTGCCAACTCGGCGACTGAATTTAAGATGACGGGTCCGAATTCTCCTCCCGTGCCATAACCGAACTGCCCGACGGCAAATTCGTCCATATCGTAGGAAGTTTTGTAATCGAATTTAATTCCGGGTTTCCCCTCGGGGTCGCCGCTGTAATATTTATCAGCGCACGCCCTGTCCTTTTCCGCATCGATAATATCGAAACATTCTATTCCGATTTTATTTTCGTCTTTTTCCTCCCCGATTACCCGATAATGGAACCAATAGTCGAAAATAATTTTATACGTGTCCATCGTAGTATTCAGTTGATATCGACATGAACGGAACACCCCGTATTCGTACGGCTCTCCCCAGCCTTTCTCTTCGCTGCCGCCGGCAATCCTTTCAAAACCTTCAAAGTCGCCCTCAATATAATCGAATAATTTTTCTACACTTTCGTCGAAATCCTCTATTTTTGAAACGTCATCGTATCTGAACTCGTTTTTCACGGCTTCTGCGTCTCGCATAAATATCCCGTCGCATAATCTTTGCAGCATGGCGTCCGTAGTTTCTTTTTGATTTGTCATCACCCACGTATCGAAAAAATCCGATAAAGAACAAGAAGACGCTAAAAACATCCCCGCCGCCAAAAAAATCGAAACTATTTTCTTCATGTTTCCTCCCTTCCGTTCCGCCTCTTCTCCTCTTTCTCAAAGCAAGGTTTCAAAGACGCGCAGGACGGAATCGAACAGTCTGCCGATAAACGTCTGCCGCGTATCTTCGAGCGAAATTTTTTTGGACTCCTTAAAGACCGCGAGGCAGTCCTTTTTCAGAGCCCCGACCGCGGGACAATGCGAAAAGTAAACGGCATTTTCAAAATGCAGATAGAGACTCCTGTAATCGAGATTGATGGTTCCCACGACGGCGGTCTCGTCGTCGCAGACCATGCTCTTGGCATGGATAAAGCCGGGGGTGTATTCGTAAATCCTGACGCCCGCTTTGAGGAGCGGCCCGTAATTGGCTCTCGTGAGGCGGAACACGGTCTTTTTATCGGGAATCCCGGGCGTCACGATGCGGACGTCCACGCCCCGTTTGGCGGCGTTACAGAGCGCCGTGCGCATAAAGTCGTCCAAAACGAGGTACGGGGTAAAAATATACAGATATTTGAAGGCGCGATTGATAAGTTCCAGATACACGGTCTCTCCCACGCTCTCTCTGTCGAGCGGAGAATCGTCATAAGGCTGAATAATTAATCCTCTCTTTTCCGGTTCCCCCTCAAAGCCCTCTGTCCTTTCGTAGCTCTCCTCCTCGTTTGTAAATTTGCGGTTTACTCCGCTTTCGTTTATCGCGATCGAGGGCAAACACTTTCCGAACCTTTCATTTGCCGCTTCGGCGGACGCGCCGTTTTTATCGTTTCCGTCCGTAGGTTCCGCCAATCTTCCCGACCTGACTTCCACGGGGATTTCGGTGCCGTTTTTCCCTACCGAACCGACGGGTTCGATTTCGGATTCCCCTTCGAGATATTCGGGAGCGATATAATTGCGCAAGGCCCCCTTGTCCTTTCGGAAAGCGTTCCAGATATTGAAAAACATCATGGTAAAGGAACTGACTGCCCGTCCCGTAACGCGCACGCCCGTGTCTTTCCATTTTCCGTATTTTACTTTTTCGTCGATATATTCGTCCGCGAGGTTGATTCCGCCCGTAAAAGCCGTTTTTCCGTCCACGACGAGAATTTTGCGGTGATCCCGGTTGTTCATGCGCATCGTAAAAACGGGAACGGCGGGATTGAAGCGGAAACACTTGATATTCGGATGCAGAGATTCGAGATACTTGTCGTATTTGGGCGGAAGCAGGAGCAAACTTCCCACGTCGTCAAAGATGAGTTTGATTTCCACGCCCTCGTTTGCCTTTTTGAGAAGGAGTTCCCTGAA
The DNA here is from genome assembly GCA_900555925.1 of uncultured Clostridium sp. Taxonomy (GTDB): domain Bacteria; phylum Bacillota; class Clostridia; order Christensenellales; family Borkfalkiaceae; genus Scatosoma. The sequence goes on from USMU01000058.1 coordinate 6,973, forward strand.
TGTATCCCACATTTTTCCGCCGGAGATGATGAAATATTCCGCCAGAATAAACTTTTTTGCACCTTCCAAGGCATCCAGCATATCCTTGAACATTTCTTTTCCCGAGGGATAATAGGTGACGTCGCCTTCTCCGTACGCGGGATAATTGGCGTAATTCATGAGATAGCGGCAGGTTTCGGTATTTCTCCCTCCTCTGTCCACAAAGGCCTTCACTTCCGCGTCCTGTACGAGGACGCCCGCATTTTCCCTCTTTGCGGCGGAAATCCGCCTGTTCATTCTGCGCGTCGGCCGCCCCTCCCCGAATAAGAGATAGAGCGAAATTCCGCAAATCGGCAGAATGAGAATCATAATGACCCAATTGAGCTTTGCGCTCGGTTTCTCGTTGCGGTTGATGATATAGAGCACGAACAGTACGCCGAGAATCTCCACGGCGAACAGAACCGCCCTTCCCGCCGTATAGAAACTGGCCATCAAAAAGCCGTAAAGAACGATCTGCACCAATACCAAGGCTACGGTGAGAATGACGCGGTTATAGATAAGCGTCTTATAGCGCCTGTCTTTGAGAATATTTTTTTCTATCCGCCTGCGGCGTCTTTCGTTCATGAATTTCAATGCCGTCCTTTGAAAATTTTTTATAACCCGTGAATACTATGATTGTAACAGTTTTTTTCTCTTTTGTCAACAGACGTATTTTCCGCAAAAAAATTTTATAGGAAAATTTTTCCGAAACCTATTGACAAAGCGCCTCAATTATAGTATACTATAAATACTTTAATAAAACATAGTCTTATTAAGGAGGCTGAAAGAAGAATGAAAGAATTAAAAGGCACAAAGACGGAAGCGAATTTGAAGACAGCGTTTGCGGGAGAGTCGGAAGCGACGAACAAGTACACTTATTTTGCGAGCAAAGCGAAAAAAGACGGATACGTGCAGATTTCGGCGATTTTTGAAGAGACGGCGAAAAACGAGCGCGAGCACGCGAAAATCTGGTACAAGTTGTTGAGCGGCGGAATCGGAGACACGAAAGAAAATCTTCGTATCGCGGCGGCGGGCGAGAACTATGAATGGACGGACATGTACGCGGGCTTTGCCAAGACGGCGCGGGAAGAAGGCTTCGAGGAAATCGCGCGGCTGTTCGACGGCGTGGCGGCGATCGAGAAGGAGCACGAAGCGAGATATAAGAAATTGCTTGCGAATATCGAGGGAGATCTGGTCTTTTCGAAAGACGGAGACGTGGTATGGCAGTGCAGCAACTGCGGGCATATCTGCGTGGGCAAGAAGGCTCCCGAAGTGTGTCCCGTCTGCGCTCATCCGCAGAGCTATTTTCAGGTAAAGGCGGAAAATTATTGATTTTTTCGAAAAAGAAAGGCGCTTTTTGAAAAGCGCCTTTTTTATTTGAGGAATTTTCTCAGCATTTTTTGATATTTTTTCCGATACGGCCGATAGCGCATGGGCAAATCGATGAACGTCTTTTTATCGACGATGCTCTTTTCGTGCGTAAAGCAGTCGAAGCCCTTTTTCCCGTGATAGCTGCCCATGCCGCTCATGCCGACGCCGCCGAACGCCATCTCGCTGGTGGCGAGGTGAATAATCGTATCGTTGACGCAGCCCCCGCCGAAACGGCATTCTTTGAGTACCTTTTCCACGGCGTCCTTGTCTGAGGAAAAGATATAGAGCGCGAGGGGCGACGGCCTGTCGTTTACGATTTTTATGACCTCTTCCAAAGCGTCAAACGCGAGCACGGGCATGATCGGGCCGAAAATTTCCTCTTTCATCGCCTTGTCCTCCCATGTTACGCCGTCCATTACAGTGGGGGCAATTTTCAAAGTTTCCCCGTCCATGCCCCCGCCGAACACCACTTTTTTTTCGTCTATCAGTCCCGAGACTCTTTGAAAATGCTTGGGGCTGATAATTTTTCCGTAGGTATCGTCGGCGAGCGGATTTTCCCCGTATTGCAGAAGAATCTGTTTTTTCACTTCTTCGAGAAAAATATTCTTTACGCTTTTCTGAACGTACACATAATCGGGCGCGACGCAGGTCTGCCCCGCGTTGAGATATTTTCCGAACACGATCCGCTTTGCTGCAAGCGGAATATCCGCGGTTTCGTCCACGATACAGGGGCTCTTTCCGCCGAGCTCCAAGGCGACGGGAATCAAATTTTCCGAAGCCTTTCTCATGACCTCTTTTCCGACGGCGACGCTCCCCGTAAAGAAGATTTTATCGAATTTCAAATCGAGCAGTCGCGCATTTTCCGCCCTGCCGCCCAAAGCGACCGCCGCATATTCTTCGGGAAACGTCTTTCCGATAATATCGAAGAGCACCTTCGAGACGTTCGGGGAATAAGCGGAGGGCTTCAAGACGGCGGTATTTCCCGCCGCGAGCGCGTCCGCCAACGGTTCGAGGGTCAACAGGACGGGATAATTCCAAGGGCTCATAATGAGCACGCAGCCGTAGGGGGATTTTCGGATAAAACTTTTCGCAGCGAACTGCGACAGAGGTGTTTTCACCCTTTTATCCTTGGAAAATTTTTTTGTATGGCGAATGAGATAAGAGATTTCGGACAGCGTGAGTCCCACTTCGCACATATAGCTTTCAAACTCCCCTTTTCCAAGGTCCTCCTTCAAGGCGCGGCAGAGCGCTTCCTCGGACTCCCGAATTGCCCGATAGAGCGCCTTCAAAGCAGAAATGCGATAGGCAGGGTCGAATGTAACGCCGCTTGCAAAAAATTCCTTCTGCCTGTCGAGAAGTTTTTCAAACTCGTCTTGTTTCTCCATGAAATCTCTCCCGTCCGCATGTACGGACTTATCCCGACGAATGTCGGTAAAACTTTCCGCCTTTGCGAAATTCTCTTTTTCCGTTTCCGCAAGACGATTTTGCACTTTTTCCTATCTTTCCGAAAGGAGAGCGGCCTCTTCAAAAGCGGCCGCTCTCTCCATGCTCAGATGTTTTTTTCCACAAACGCCGTCAAAGCCTCCTCGGGGACAAAGCCGAGGTTGTTGGCCGCGGGTTTTCCGTTTTTGAAAATAATGATGTTCGGAATAGAGGTAATACCGTATTTCACGGCCGCGTCCTCGTTCTCGTCCACGTCGATCTTGACGAATTCCGCCTTTCCCTCGAATTTGTCCGATACGTCCTCAAATACGGGCGCCAGCATGCGGCAGGGCCCGCACCAGGTAGCCCAGAAATCGCAGACGACGGGCTTTTCTCCCGCGATGAGTTCTTCCAATTCGTTAAACGTCACATATTTAACCATAATAATTCATTCTCCTTTTTTCTTTCTGAAATATTCCGCGGCGCTCGAAAAGTCCACTTTTTCGCTTTCCGAGGAAGCCATGCACTTGACGTTCATGGCGCCTTCCTGCAATTCGTTTCCGCCGATGACCGCGACATATTTTGCGCCGATTTTATCCGCATACTTAAATTGTGCTTTAATCGATCTTTCCATGTGATCGGTCTCGGCATAAATTCCCGCATGCCTCAACGCGATTGTCAGGGCGAAGTTTGGACTTCCCCATAAAGTCGAGGTACTTGTTGATGGCTTGAATACG
>USMU01000059.1 GCA_900555925.1 uncultured Clostridium sp.
GGAAGCGCTCCTTTTATTCAGTCCCCGAGCAATTCATTGCTGAGAGCAATAATTTTCGCTCCGTATTTTTTCTTTCTCGATGTAAGAATATGCCGATAAATAAAATAATTGACAGTGACCATAGCGATCCCGACCAAACCTATGGCGATTCCCAAAGGAGCCAAATTTCCGATGACCTTCATAGCGAGACACATGCCCGTTCCGAGAATCAACGTGCCGGCTGTTCCAAACGTATAAGCAAAAATCTCCGCCGGACGTTTTATCCGTCTGTCCATTTTTTTCAGAGAATCTAATTTTGTTTCTCCATGCTCAGTGTACTCGTCGCGCAGCCGATTTACAAATTTTCTTTCTTGTTGTCTGTCCATAATGATTTCTCCTCGATTGATTTTGTAGTCCTATTATAGCAGACAATTGTTTTTCTTTCGTTTGAATTTTGTTAATCAAAAGTATTTATCTTGTAAATATTTTGTTAATCCGAACTTTTCGAATCTGTCCGTTCATTCAAAAGTTCTCGGCTCAATCGTAAAATTTCAGGTCCATACTTTTTCTTATTTCTCTGAAAAATAATGCGATAGAGAGGATAAGCGGCGCCCGCAAAACAAGCACCCAATGCACAGACGACGCTTCCCCAAACAATTAAAGCCCAAGAGAGCACCATACTCAATCCCAAGCCGAAAACAAGTACTCCGAAAACACCGAAAGAGAATGCAACCAGCTTTGCCGTATTCCTGACGAAGAAATCCAAGGATTTCAAGCGCTCCAATTTTTCGTTGTTTTTGGCATCGGGCAAATATTGACTGCGAATTTCTTCTATCTCTTTTCGTTCGGTCTCTGTCGGAGCAGAATAAGTATAATTAAATTTGTTTCGATTTTCTTCCTGCATTTTGTTTTTCCTCTTTTAAGCGACGAAGTCTTGTATTAGCGACAATCGACATTCCGATACCTATCCCTATCGTCATGAGACAAGCTGTTCCGCCGGTCGCTGCATTCATTAGCGGCATACCCTCTCCCTCTGAAAAAGTTCCGATCAAAGCGACTTGCAACGGAACCAAGGAAGTCATTGCGTCTACAAAACCGATATTCCTGAGCGCTTGCACTGCGGGATCGTTGAACCGTTTTGCCTTAAATATATTGCTTATGGCCAATATCACCCGATAAAACGTATATGCGGCGGTCGCATAAATCATGATTTCCGAAGAAGCCTCCGTATTCTTTTCGGAAAGAACCATCTGCGTGACGGCGGGGATCATTGCAACGGACAATCCGATTAAAGCAAACCCGCAGGCACGATAAATTCTAACTTTCTTTTCCTCGTCGCCTTCGTCCGCCTTCCGCGCTCCGCGAAGAATCGCGAAACGAAGCGCTCCCAAGGCAAAATGATATCCGGAGAGCGCCCCATACCATACAGAGCGAAAAACGATCCCCATTATAGCTTCAAATACGGCATACGCGGCATTTACGACAAAAGAAACGAATGCAAAGGCGGAGGAGCGAAATCCGTAATCATGGACAAATTTTTTTGTAAACGAATACCTGTCCGCGACATTTGAAATTTTTTTCTTCATCTTTTTTCCCATACGCACCAACGTATAGATAGAATAAGACAAAGTGATTGCGGCGGCCGCATATACGACATACACGGCGGGAGCTGAAAAATCCGTCGCCACACATATAAGAGAAGCGGCGACCGTCACAAGAGTCAAAAGATAGACGATGATCAAAAAAATTCCGTTAGGAGATTTGAGAAATTCAAAAAATCTGTTCTTTTTCATCGCGCGTCTTTCCGTAATTTGACGGTAAAAGTGCTGCCTTTCCCCAATTCGCTGGAAACTCCGATTTCCCCGCCCAAAATATCGATGACTTTCTTGACTAATGCAAGTCCCAGTCCGTTGCCTTCTCGGGAATGGGAGGTATCTCCCTGATAAAATTTGTCGAAAATATGCACGCCCGTTTCCGACGACATTCCGCAGCCCGTATCGGAAATGACAAACACGGCCGCCCCTCCTTCTTCCTTTAAGGAAATTTCGATTTTTCCGCCCTCATCGGTAAATTTTACCGCATTGGATATCAGATTATTCCAAACCAATTCGAGACAGCTTTCATCGGAAACAGCGGTAACTTCTCGAATATCGCAATCGAGCTGCAAGCCTTTTTTATCGATTTCTTCTGCAAATTGCAGAATACATTCTGTCAGAGATTCATCTAAACGTATTTCCGCCTTTTGGGGAGTAATGGTCTGATTTTCCAATTTACTGAGCTTCAAAACATTGGAGGTAAGTGCCGCCAGCCGCTTTGCGGCCGCAGACAGCGTATCGGCATATTCTTTTCTTCTCTCGGGCGAAGGTTCCTCTTTCAGCATGGATGCATAATTTTGTATAACCGACAGCGGAGTTTTTATTTCGTGAGACACATTTGAAATGAAATCCGTCTTCAAAAGTTCATTTTTTTCCAGCTCCTCCGTCATGCGATTGAGATTGTCCATAATCATGTCATATTCATCGTAGCGGCTCCAAGAGTGCGACGGCTGTATTCGAACGGAAAAGTCTCCTTTCGTAATACGTTCCGTCGCTTCGAGAATTTTTTCTACCGGCCTTTCCACTGTCAGCTTTCTCCGAACGGCATCTATGGCGACATAAACCGTCGTCAAAAGAAAAATATTCAGTAACGACAGCCCCGCGCTCAAAGCGCGATTACCGCCGCTGCGCTCGGATACCGCAGAATACAGGAGAATAGAGCTCGAAGCGACGAGCGTCACCGAAACGAACATCCAAAAATATCCCCATGCGGAAAAGCGCGTCTTATGCGTTTTCCTTTTCATTTCAATACCGCCTTATATCCCAAACCGTGGACGGTGACAATTTCAAATCCCGTACAATTCGCCGTCTTTTCCCTGAGTTTCACGATATATACATCTACCGTCCTCGACGTAGCAGAGGAATCAAATCCCCAAAACTCCTCCATGAGCTGCGGTCTGGAAAAAGTTTTTTTCGGGTAGGAAAGCAGTTTATATAATAAATCGAACTCCCTAACCGTAAGCGACAATTCCTCTCCGTCTACATAGGCGGTATGTTCCTCTTTATCCATGACGAGATTTCCTGCTTCGATTTTATTTCCCGCCTCAATTTTCGCACGTCTGAGAAGCGCCCCTACGCGGAGTCGCAATTCGTCGAGTTCAAAAGGCTTGACGAGATAATCGTCTATTCCGATAGAAAAGCCTTTCTTTTTCGCAGGCATGTCGTCGCGAGCGGAAATAAACAAAATCGGCAAAGCCTTATCGACGGTACGAATTTCCTGAGCAAGAGCGAATCCGTCCATACCCGGCATCATAATATCGCTGACGACCATATCGAATTTATCCCTGTCCATTTGCTCCAAAGCGCTCTTTCCGTTCAAGCAACCTTTTATTCCGTAGCCGGCTTCGACAAGACATCTGCATATCGCCTCATTGATCTGTTCGTCGTCTTCTACCACCAAAATCTTAGCCATTTTTTACCCGTCCGTTTTTTATTATTATACAGCAATTTTGTTTTGCTATTGCTAAAAAATTGTTAAACTTTTGTTAAAGAGAACTATTTTGTCTTATACCTTTCAAATGAGTTGTCATAGGATAAATTTTTTGAGATAAAGAAAAGTCCGTTACGGGGTAACAGACTTTTCTGAAAATTTGTTTTACAAACGGCTCGGCGGGCTCATACATTATCAAATACACACCGCCGCCTGTGCGCATTTACTTGTTATGGTGGAGGTGGTGAGAGTCGAACTCACGTCTTACTCGGCTGCCAAAAAACTTTCTACATACTTAGTTTATCTTTTTTTCTTAAAACCGCAACGCGGATAAACACGCTTTACGTTTCGCAGGAAGCTGAATAATCCCGGCAAACACTTCCAGATTCCTCCGAGATTTTTCCGTCTCTTTGACGCCGCACCCCCGACCGACGGATAAATCGGGCGCGACGTTCGTTATAAAATAACGAGTTTACGCAGCAAGTGCGTAATCTGCATTGTTATCTGCATTTAAATTTAGGCGGAATGTTTTTTATGCGGGCACTCCGTCCGCAGTATGCTTATTTTCTCGCTCACCGGCAATCGAATCCGGTGCACCCCCATGGGATAGAAACAAAAGCGGAATTTAGGCCTCTTTTATTTCCTTATCATTATTATACACGTTTTTCCTTGAAATGTAAACACTTTTCAGGCTTTTTTCTTACGATGAATCATCTTTTTGACGGAAGTATGATGTTCTTCTCCCGAAAGGAGGCGCATAATATTCTTTCTGTGAGCCACCCAAGTCAAAACATTGATTGCCAGAATCAGCATAAACAATATGATGACATAAGGATTAGACGGTTCTGAACGATAGCGCAAAAAGAAGATAACGCCCTGCCAAAGGCCAAACCCCGCGACGCCGATCAAGGAGCCCATAGAACCCCATTCCGTCGCCACGATATAAAAGGCGATCAGCCAAAATGCCGCAAAACCTATGAGCAAAAACCAAGGATTTTCGCAGCCGAGATTGATCCAAAAAAGTCCCAGCGTAGATGCAATGCCCTTTCCGCCCTTGAATTTCATGGTAACGGGGAAAATATGTCCGATAATCACCCATACCCCGCAGAAATAGCGGGTAAAGTCGGAAACGAGAACGTTCGTCCCCGCGAAGCAATATTTTCGATACACGAAATAACTGATAAGCGCAGGAATACCGCCCTTGAAAGCATCGCAAAAAAAGGTGATAATTCCCACTTTCAACCCGAACTCGCGGGTCATGTTCATAGTGCCGGGATTTCCGCTTCCGATTTTTGTTATATCCTTATGCTTGAATCTCGCAATCATTTTTGCGAAATTGAAACATCCGATAAAATAGCAGACGACGGCGATAATGACAAACTCATACCACCTTTCCGAAAAGGCCCACTCCATAGCCGCTCTCCTTTAAGTTTCTTCCTTCTTTTCGCGCGGAATAATCTTTATCGGCGTTCCCGAAAAATCGTAAGCCGCGCGGATCGTGTTTTCGAGATACCTCTCATAAGAAAAATGCAACAACCCTTCGTCATTGACGAACAGAACGAAGGTCGGCGGACAGACGCCCACCTGAGAGGAAAAATATACCTTCATGCGGCGGCCGAGATAGGAAGGCGGCTCGTTGAGCCGCACGGCGTCGCCGATCAAATCATTGAGCGCCCCCGTGGGAATTCTGAACGTAGCATGCGCGTATACTTCCTCCGCCGCCCGAAGAATTTTATCTACCCGCTGCCCCGTCTTGGCAGAAATATACACGGACTTATAGTAATTCATAAATTTTAAGTCCTGCGCCAATTTTTCCTCAAATTTATTTACGGTATGCGTATCCTTCTCGATTAAATCCCATTTATTCATGAGAATGACGGAGGGCTTTCCCTGCTCGTGCACATAGCCGATAATTTTTACGTCCTGCTCGGTCAATCCCTCCGAACTGTCCACCACCAAAAGACAGACGTCGCTGCGCCGCACGGCATCGAAGGCGCGCATATTACTGTAATACTCCACGCTGTCGTCCACATTCTTTTTTTTGCGGATTCCCGCCGTATCGATGAGCGTATACTTCTTTCCGTCCCGCTCGAACAGCGTATCGATGGCGTCCCGCGTCGTTCCCGCCATGGGCGTGACAATGCTGCGCTCCGCCCCCAGAAGCCTGTTTACCAAACTGGATTTTCCCGCATTGGGTTTCCCCACCACGGCAATTTTTAAGGATTCCACGGGTTCCGAAGTATTTTCGGGAAAAAGAGAAACAGCCTCGTCGAGAACGTCCCCGATTCCCTGCGAATGTTCCGCGGAAACCGCAAACGGCTCTCCGAGTCCGAGAGAGTAAAATTCAAATATTTTATCGGGGGAATATTCGTCGATTTTATTGACGACGAGAATCACGGGCTTTTTGCTGCGGCGGAGAATATCCGCCACATCGTAATCGGAAGGCGTAAGCCCCTCCCGTCCGTCCGTGAGGAACAAAATGACGTCCGCCGTATCGATGGCGACGTCCGCCTGCTTTGCGATTTCCTTCCACATCACGTCGTCCGATTTAAGCTCGATACCGCCCGTATCCACCATCGTAAAATGCTTTCCCCGCCATTCCCCGTCTGCATACAGCCTGTCGCGCGTGACACCAGGGCGGTTTTCCGTAATGGAGATCTTCCGTCCCGCCACTTTATTGAAAAATGTACTTTTTCCCACATTGGGCCGCCCCACAAGGGCAATCAGAGGGTTCGCCATAATATCTCCTTTGTTTTACCAAATCATTATACCGTTTTTCGCGGCTTTTGTAAAGAAAAAAAGCGGCAATTCCCAAAAGAATCCCGCTTTTCTCTTGTTTTTTCGGATACTCAAAATGCCTTTATGACGCCGAATACGCAGCCGAACACATAAATTGCAAGCGCAATCCAATAGACGACGCGCCAAGCAATTTTCTTACCGCGCGTATAATCGTAGGCGGGGATTCCGATACCCACGAGCATAAACAACTGACCGATTAAATTGAGAACGGATTTCGCGGCACCTGAAAAAATTCCGCCGAATAAGAACATGAACGCCGCGACAACGAGCGCGAAATAGCTGCACGCACGGAGCAGCCAGCCCTTTCCCGTCGTAGTCGTTCTTCTGGTCGTCGTAGTCGTCGTTTTCTTTGTTGCCATAGCTATGTACCTCCTTAAATTTTTATGTTATGAACATTTTTCCGTTTTACGGGAAAAATAATCACCGAATTTATCTGTTATCCGTCCGAAGTCACCCGCGTTATTCCGAAAGAAAAACGCCTTCTTCGCCGTCCGTTTCCGTAAAGCGGACAAACACCTTTTCTTTTTTCGACGTCGGAATGTTTTTGCCGATAAAGTCCGCCCGAAACGGCAGTTCCCTGTGGCCTCTGTCCACCACTTCGAGAAGCTGTATTTTTTTTGCTCTGCCCATCGTGCTGCAAAGAGCCATGACCGCCGAAATCGCCGCCCGCACCGTCCGTCCCGTGAACAGGACGTCGTCGCACAGGACAAGCGTTTTTCCCTTCGTCTCGAAATCGATTCTTGTTCCCTTTACCACTGCGTCGCAGCTCAAAATATCGTCGCGGTAGAGCGTGATGTCGAGAATCCCCATGGGCAGAGTGACGCCCTCAGATTCCGCGATATAACGGATGCGCTCGGCGACGATAACGCCGCGGGTACGGATTCCGATGAGAGCCACATTTTCCAGTCCGTCGTTTTTCTCTTCAATTTCGTGAGAAAGTCTTTTCAAAGCGCGTTCCAATGCGGCGGCGTCCAAAATTTTTTTCATATAGTTACTCCGTATTGCCTGCCCAGCTTATCGAGCAGACTTTGAAAATAATCGGGCAGAGGCGCGGTGAATTCCATGCGTTCGCCCGTCGTCGGGTGCGTCAAAATCAGTTTATAGGCGTGCAGAAGCTGTCCTTTCAAATCGAATTTCTGCCGATGAAACCCATAGAGCGGGTCGCCCACGACGGGATGACCGATATATTTTGCATGTACGCGGATCTGATGCGTCCGCCCCGTCTGCAAGTTAAACCGACAAAGCGTATAATCCGAACCGTAGCGCGCAGTCACTTCATAGTCGGTAATCGCCGTTTTTCCCCGTCCGTCGGGCAGAACCGCCATTTTGAGACGGTCGGAAGGACTCCTTCCTATATCGGTGACGATCCGTCCCGAATCTGCCTTGACGCACCCTTCAAGAAGCGCTAGATAAATGCGGTGACAGGTCTTTTCGGCAATCTGTTTGGCGAGGGAAACATGCGCCCTATCGTTTTTTGCGACGACCAAAAGTCCCGAAGTGTCCTTGTCTATTCTATGCACGATTCCCGGCCGCAATACCCCGCCGATTCCGCTTAACGAATCGAGCGCATACAAGAGCGCGTTGACGAGCGTGCCCTCCGTATTTCCGTTGCCGATATGCACCGTCATGCCCTGCGGCTTATTAACGACGGCGAAATCCGCATCCTGATAGAGAATATCCAAGGGAATGTTTTCGGGCTTTACCGAATATTCTTTGACCTCGGGAATTTCCGCCGCCACTTCGTCGCCGGGGCGGATTTCCGCACCCGCCTTTGCGCTTTTTCCGTTCAGTTCGACGTGTCCTTCGTCTATCAGCTTTTTGATTCGGGAACGGGTAAACTCTTCCATGCGCTCGCTCAAAAATACGTCGAGCCGTTTATAATTTTCCTCTGCGACAAAAAAACGTCTGTCCATTTTCAGTCTTTTTCCGCGGCAAAGCTCTCGTCCGCCTGCATTTCTTCTTCGGCTTTTTTCATCGCCTTATATTTCCCTACGGGCAGCAGCGCGTCCTTGTCGAAGAACAGGAAAGAGAGCACCAGCATAATCGCGCCCGCCGTAATAAAGAAATCCGCAAAATTACAGACGGCAAACCCGAAACGGCTGACGTCCACCATGTCCCGCACGCCGAGCGTGCCCGACGGCTCCCCAACCCTATAATAAACTCTGTCGATTAAATTCCCCACGCCGCCCGCGACGATAAACACGAAAGCGGTACGGATAAAGGAACGTTTTTTATCGACCTTGAAATAGAAAATCGTAATCGCGAGCATCATGACGGCAGTCGCCGCAATGACCGCGATTTTGACCGCGGGAGAAGCATCGTCTCCCAAACCGTAGGAAATGCCGCGGTTATAGACGATACGAATTTCCAGCCACCCTTCCACGATGGGGATAGAATCGGAAGGTTTGAGATAAGCGGCGGCGGCCGCTTTGGTAATCTGGTCTATAAAAATCAAAACGGCGAACAGCAAAATTCCCCAAAGGCAGGAATATTTCACCCCCGTCGATTTTTTCTCGCCTTGTCCGTGCATACTCTTTTTCTGAGCGGTATCTTTCATGCTCACTCCTTAATATCAATCGTCCGAAAGTCCGAGCGTTTCCAAGACTTCTTTCAAGTCCCACTCCCCGTCCGCAGGCAGGGACGGTTCCTCGGAAAAAGTTAATTCCGTATGTATTTCCGAGGCTTCTTCCGAAGAAAGCCCCGAAGAAATTTCGTCGAGTATTTCCGACCGTTCTGCAGCCTCTTCCTCGTTCGGGGACAAAAGAGCTTTTAAGCGCCTCTCAAACGCCTTAAAACGCGATCCGACCGCCTCGTCGGGGTAAGATGCGCGAACGTCGTCCAAGAGCCTCTGAGCCTTTTCCGCGGCCTGTAAAGCCATGGCCCTTTGCGAAGCGAAATAGGCTTCCGTTTCTTCCTGCATTTCCTCGCGTTTTTCGCTCGCGGCGATCATCGCGTCGGAAATGGATTGCTTCTGCGCTCTCAGGACGGAAATTTCCGCCGAAAGGCGGCGGTTTTCCTCCTTCAACTCCGCCAAAGCGGCTTGTAAATCTTTCAGCCGTCTGTCGTATTCCTCCGAAAGCGCGGAAATTTCCCGCTCGTGGCGGCGCGCGGAATACAGCTTCATTATTCCTTCTCCCCGCCCGTTCCGCCGCGGATTTCGTCCAGCATACGGCTTTTCAGTGCGTGCAGTTTTTCGGAGAGGTCTACCTTATAGAGCTGCGGCATGTCGAGGCGGAGATATTCTTCCCAGAATTTGGACAGTTCCGCTTTGGAAAAAGCCTGCACGTCCATGAGGGAAGGAAAACGATAGACGAGCTTTCCCTTTTCCACGACCGTATGCAAGAGAGGCTCCGCGCGGAAGTTTCTGACCGTGGTTCGCTTCCATGTTTCGAGCGGATGGAAAATCGTGAGCGGTTTGCTTTCGTCGATACGTTCGTCCCGCATGGTAATCAGGTCGGCAATCGCCATTCCGCTTTCTTTATCGTACAGGCGGAAAAGATTTTTGAAGGAAGGATTGGTGATTTTCGCCGCGTTGTCGGAGAGCTTGATTTTCGGAATCATCTTTCCGTCCCTGAACACCGCCGCGAGCTTATATACTCCGCCCAGCGCGGGCATCTCCTCCGACGTGATGAGCTTCGTCCCCACGCCCCAAAGGTCTATTTTGGCCCCCTGCTGCATGAGCGAAGAAATCGAATATTCGTCGAGGTCGCCCGAAGCGCAGATAATCGCATCGGAAAATCCCGCTTCGTCCAGCATTTTTCTCGCCTTTTTGGAAAGATAGGCAAAGTCGCCGCTGTCGAGACGTATCCCGCGGGGACGATACCCCTCCGCCGCAAGCTCCTTAAATACCTTTATCGCATTGGGAACGCCGCTCCTGAGCGTGTCATAGGTATCGACGAGCAGCAGGCAATTATCGGGATAGCTTTTCGCATAGGCTTTGAAAGCCTCGTATTCACTGTCGAAATCCATCACCCAGCTATGCGCCATGGTACCGGAAACGGGAACGCCGAACATCTGTCCCGCGAGGACGTTGGACGTCGAAGAGCAGCC
>USMU01000060.1 GCA_900555925.1 uncultured Clostridium sp.
CCCGCCTCTCTTTAATGTCTTTCAAAGACATTCCTTTAATGGGCCGAATATCTCTCCCCTTTCCGCTGAGATCTTCGGGATTTTTCAATACCTCTTCGAAAGACCAGTCTATTTTCTCTATTCCTTCCAGCAAACGGGATCTTTCCGCGCCGTTCAGTTCTTCATAAAATCGGAGAAGCTGCTCCTGCCCCTTTTCCTTCAACAATCTTTCCGCCTGTTCGTAAGTCATAAGTTTATTCACTCTCGACGATTTTCTTATTATTGTAGCAGACTTTTTTGGTAAAATCAAGTCTTTTTGATAATTTCTCGCAAAAAAAGAAAAAATATTTCTGTTCTCATGTAATTGTGCCGCTCCGAAAAACGAAGCGGCACGGCGAAAAGGACAGTAAAGAAAGTTTTTTGAAGAGTTCGCGGCGCACAGTCTATTTCTTTGCGATATATTTCCGCATATCGATAGCACAGGCAATCAGAATAATCGCGCCCTTTACAATCGTCTGTATTTCCGGCCTGAGATTGAGAAACACCAGACCGGCATTGACGAGCTGCAAAAGAATAACCCCGATGACGACGCCCTTTATTTTTCCGATTCCGCCCATGAACGAAACCCCGCCGATCACACAGGCGGCGATTGCATCCAGCTCATAATTGACGCCCGTAGCGGTCGAATTGGAGGAGACTCGGGCGGATTCCACGAAAGCAGAAATGCCGTACAATATCCCCGCGAGCGCAAAGACGATAACTATCGTTTTTGCCACGCTGACGCCGGAAACAGTAGCTGCTTCCGGATTGGTACCGACGGCGAACATATTTTTTCCCAGCCGCGTTTTGTTCCAGACAAACCAGATGGCGATTGCGACGGTGAGAACAATCCAAAAGTAATTAGGAATTTTTACACCGCCGATTTTAAAGCCCCCCGTGACGAGGTCGAGATACCGATCGTCCAATCCGGCAATGGGCGCGCTGTTATTTTGTCCCAAGGAAACATACCACATTACGAGCCCATAGAGAATAAGTTGAGTACCCAGGGTAACGATGAAAGGATGCAATTTGAATTTTGATACCATAAATCCGTTGAAAGCCCCGACCAATCCTCCGATGAGCATGGAGATGATCAGCGCAACGGGAATCAGCCAAAGTCCGAATGAAAGTCCCGAAAACATTTTATTTGCGGTACCGTTTGCCTGTAAAAGAGAGGCACAGACGCAGGCGCAAAGGCCGAGGCACCTTCCGGCGGAAAGGTCGGTGCCCGTCAAAACGATGATGCCGGCGACCCCGAGCGCCATAAGGAGGCGCGAAGCAGATTGCATCGTGATATTGACGATAGAATCAAATGATAAAAATCTTTGAGTGTAGATAAATACCACGATAACAAAGACAAAAATCAGCATATAGAGCGCATTATTGAGAAGCCAATCGATGACTCGCCTTTTCTTTTCTGCCTTGGGAAGGCGCCGAAAATCATTCCACGCTGCTTTCTTTCGAGAAAGGAAGCTCATATCTTCTTTTTCTTGTTTTGTATTCATTTCATCAGACATAAATTAAACTCTCCTCATACATATTTTGCAGCCAAAGCCATAATTTCTTCCTGCGTACAGTTATTTCCGTCCACTTCTCCCGCGATTCTGCCGCCGGACATTACGATAATACGATCACAAACTCCCATCAATTCGGGCATTTCGGAAGAAACCATTATGACTCCTTTTCCCTCCCTTGCCATCTCGATAATCAGTTGATAAATCTCATATTTCGCCCCCACATCGATTCCTCGCGTCGGTTCGTCCAAGAGGAGCACCTGCGGCTTCGTGAGCAGCCAGCGACCGAGAATAACTTTTTGCTGATTTCCTCCCGAAAGAGTCTTTATCGGCGTCGAGAGGGAGGGCGTCTTGATTTTCATGGCATCAACTGCCCATTTCGCGTCCCTTGCCATCCTGCGTCCCGATAACAGACCCAATTTTCCCCGATAGCGCCGCAAATTGGAGATACAGGCATTTTCTAAAATGGAAAGTCCTCCGAAAATGCCCGTAGCGCGGCGCTCCTCGGTGATCAGTGCAAATCCCTTTCCTATCGCTTCGGACGGAGAAGAAATCTCTAACGGATTGCCGTGGAGTATAATCGTTCCGCCCGATTTTTCGTTCATTCCGAAAATAGTCTCCAAAACCTCGGTCCGCCCCGCCCCCACAAGTCCGGCAACACCGAGAATTTCCCCCTTTCTTAAAGAGAAAGAGATGTCCTCGATCGACTGATAGCGCGCGGAAAGATGCTCTACACGCAAAAGCTCGTCGCCGATTTCGTGGTCGCGAGAGGGATACATATTGGTGAGCTCGCGCCCTACCATGCGGCGAATAATTTCCTCTATCGTTAAATCCGCCGCCGCGTCCGTAGAAATGAATTTTCCGTCCCTCATAACGGTCACTTCGTCGGAAATCTCCAAGATTTCTTCCATTTTATGTGAAATATAGATAATTCCGCATCCGTTTTTCCTTAATTTCCGAATAATTTTAAATAAGTGGACAACTTCCGGAGAGGTCAGAGAGGAAGTAGGCTCGTCGAGAAGGAGAATTTTTGCATGATAGGAAACCGCCTTGGCAATCTCTACCATTTGGCGCTGTGCGACGGAAAGCCTACTCATCAGAATGTGTGGATCTACTTTAATTTCCAATTCGGAAAAAAGCGCCTTTGTACGCTTGTACATCTCTCTTTCGGATACCAATCCGCATTTTGTCGGATACCGTCCCAGCCATAGATTATCCATAACATTTCGCTTCAAGATCTGATTCAGCTCCTGATGTACCATCGCGACGCCGTTTTCCATGGCATTTTTCGGGTCCGTAAAAGAAACCTCCTCACCTTCGATTTTGATCGTCCCTTCATCTTTGCGATAAATACCAAATAAGCACTTCATCAATGTGGACTTTCCCGCTCCGTTCTCCCCCATTAAGGCGTGTACCGTCCCGGGCCTTACGAGCAATTTTGCTCCGTCCAAGGCCTTTACCCCCGGAAAGGATTTGACTATATTCCGCATTTCCAAAAGATATTCATATTCCGACATCGTTACCTCCCCTTTTTCGGACATAGACGCCCCGTCCGTCTCTCCGTTTATGCATGCGTCACCGGCGTATAGGGAATCCTCAATTTTCTGCCGCCTGCATCGAACTGATAATCGGTCCCCGCGAGAAAATCTTTGCCGACCTTGATATTTAAGGCTATTTTTTCAATCGCTTCCGCCATCGCTTCTCCGTCCTGACGGACCGTAGCTTCCATACTCCCGTTCCTCATCGCGTCGAGCGCCGTAGCTAAAGCATCTACTCCGTAAACCGGAATATACGGCTTTGAAGCGTCATTTTTACTCCCCGTTTCGTTATACCCCTTCGCCTTTAAGGCAGAAATTACCCCTAATGCCATATCGTCGTTATTACAGATGACAAGCTCTATATTCGGACGGTTATTTTCTACTTTGAAAAGCGCGCTCATCATAGAATTTGCAGTGGCACTGTCCCAATTTGCCATTTGCTCTTCGCCTACGCGTTGAAGAATGTCTCCTGATTTATTCGCCACCGTCAAACCCGTATTCTCCGCCAAAATTCGATTGGCTTCGGAAACGGAATATTTCGTCCTTCCGTCTGCTTCGGCATTGCCTACCTCCGCGCGAAACATCGCATATTGAATCTTTCCGTCGCCGTTCAGGTCATACTTTCGGAAACTTTCATCGGTCGATAAAAGCTCGGCTATCATCTGCCCCAACATATACCCCGGAGCTGTGGGATCCGTTCCCACAAAACAAAACTTATCCGAAAGATTTACAGCTTCGTCACTCACTTCGCGATTAAAAAAGATCACGGGTAAATCCCGCTCCTTCGCTTTTCGGGCGAGTGCTTTCCCCGAAGCCTGAAAATCTACCGCATTGATTAAGAGTAAATCCGCTCCCTTGATAATGGCGGTATCTATCTGCGTGCTTTGAGTCTGCTGACTGTTTTCTCCGTTATATGCAGTATAGGCTATCTCTTCGGCATGCGCCTTAAACTTTGACGCGAGGGCCGTCCGCACGGTGGAAATATAGCTATCGTCGTATTTATAAGCAAACATGGCAATATTATATCTATCGTCATTCCTTCCGCAAGAAACAGACGTTCCGGCTCCGAATAACGCAACTAGTGCGAAAATCAATGCTTTTCTGATGACCTTCATAACAAAAGCTCCTTTTTTCAAATATTTTCCCTAAGCTTTTCTTTGGGACTTTTCCTATTTAGTTTAACCAAAATTCAAAAAAAATGAATGGGGAAGCTCAATATACCTTTACGAATTTATCATAATTTTTTGCATCAAAAAGCCCTGCCGATTTCCGGCAGGGCTTTTCCTTACGATATAAAATTTTTGTCAGAGAGATTTATCTGAAACGGCATTGGACGCCTTCAAAGAACGCTTGTTGGATTCGTCCCCCAATAATTCAAACACTGCGCTGCAAAGCATGTCCATGATATACGACTGAGCGACGACAGTCGCCAAAGAACCGCCTTCATAAGCAGCTTCTTTTCGACAAGTATAGAAAGTATAATCTGCATACTTCGCAAGGGGAGATCTATTATAATTGGTGATGACTACAATCGCCGTACCATTCTTTTTGGCTATCTCGGCAAGATTGATAATGTCTTTCGTCGCGCCCGAAACGCTGACCAACAAAATGACGTCCCCCTTTCCGAGATTAGAGGCAATAATCGTCTGCATGTGCGTATCGCTGGTATTTTCCACATATATCCCCGCGCGCACGAGCTTATTTTTCAACATCACGGGCGCCACAGCCGAATTTCCCACGCCGAAAACGCAGCATTTCCCCGCGCCGATAATCAATTTCGCCACAGCGATACAATCATCATAATCGAGTTGTTTATAAGTCTCAAAAATCGCGTCCGTCATATCGTCCGCAATCCGTTTCGCTCGACCGGTATCGTCTTCGTTTTTCTCCGAACCGAGTTCCTGACTCAAATTGAGCTTAAAATCTTGAAAGCCCCTATAATCGAGCTTTCTGCAAAAGCGCAAAAACGTCGCCTCCGCAACCCCGAGCAGAGAAGCCAACTCGGTAATCGACATATAAATAATGTCCTCTTTTTCAATTTTCTTCAACCCGTCTATGAGCCGAACTTCCGTCTTTGTGGCGACAGGGCGCAACCCCTCTATCCTATCGAAAACCTTTCCTATCATTTTATCTCCCGTTCCCCTCGAATAATAAAATTACCTCTGAAAATTTATTTCATTTTACAACAAAAATAAAAAAATGTCAACTTAATTCCTAACCGTGGAAATATTTTCTTTATTGAAAAACGAGAATCGGAATTATAAAAAAACACGGGCCTTTCGGCCCGTGGGTTCAAAGTTCGCTTGTCGTAATGTTGTTACGGTAAAAATTCATCTGTAAAGCCCCGTCATAATACGGCAGGATATCCTCTTCCAGTTCTTCTATTTTCTCAATCTTGCCCGAAAGATATGCTTCCAACTTCTCTTTGCAGGAAAGGACTCGAAGGATAAGTCCGCCCAAGCGCGCGTCCTGTACTTCAAACCCGAAGCCTTTATTTTCTTTTACCCAAAGCTCCTTAAACGCTTCATAAAATGCCTTGATACGTCCGGGCAGAACGGCATAGTCCTCTTTTGCGAGAACAGACAAAGTCCTTTTGTCACCCTCTTTATAAGCCCGACGGGTACGCACCCCTAAATCGGCTTTGATTTCGAGAACGGAACAAAGTCCTGAAAGACAATCGAAAATATACTTAAATTCTCCCGCGCGCTCTGCCGCGTCGGAAAGTTTTAAGGCATATCCACCATAAGGAATCTCCCCTCTGCGAGCAACCGAATCGTCCATAACGCCGAGGAAACAATCCGAATACAGTAACGACTTCGCAGGATTCTCCACCTTTTCGCCGGCGGAATTGTCGGGCGCCAAGTTGGGGAGCTGCAACGCCATAAAATCTTTATAGGACAAACCGAACAATTCTGAAAAGCCCTTTTCGATTTCAGCCTCGTCCGTTACGCCGTCTGCATAGCGGCGAATTGCATACAATGCGGGCAGGAGGGAGAAAAAGGAACATTCTCCGCCGTTGTCCTTCCACATTGTGATGAGGATATTTTCAATCCCGTATTTCTTCACGTTCTCCATCGCGGGTTTCATAGTTAAAAGAGAGTACGAGGACATGGGCGCGAAGCCGTTCCAGCTCCACGCGCCGCCCGCGAACCAGATTTCTCTGCCGAACTCTTTATGGGACGCGAACATCGCGTCGTAATCGGCTCCGTCGGTATGGTAATAATCCCAATAGGTCAAAGCCACGTTTTCAGGTACACGGGCGCGCACCTCCTCGGGAATATGAATTTCCCGCCCGTAATAATCACCGTGACAATGGATACGGAAAAACATATCGCTCCACATATGCGGCTTGAAGCCATACTTTTTCGCAATCTCCGCCACTTTGGAAAGATGTCTATTGAGAAGCTCGAAACGATCGACAAAGCCATGTCTATCCAAATATTTCCCCAGCCCCACCATGTGCGCTTCGTCCATACCGATGTGGACGTTTCGGCTGGTAAAATTCTCCGCCAGAGACGCAAAAAGTTTATCGATAAATTCGTATGTCTTATCCTCGTCGATGAGAAGAATGTCATTTACGTCGATAATCTCGCCAAAACGCGCCAATTTCGCCGGACAGGTAAAATGCGCGAGCGTCTGAATGCACGGAATCAGCTCAATCCCGTGCGCTTTCGCGTATTTGTCTAAATCTTTCAGCTCCGCTCCCGTATATCGGCCGCGGAGATACCCGAAATAGGGCTCGCCCTCCACCTCGTATGTGTCCTCGGTATACAATTCCAAAGTATTATAGCCCATCTTTTCCAGACAGTCTATCATGCGTTTCACCGCTTCAGGCTTCATTACCGCGTTGCGCGAACAATCGAGCATTACGCCGAAATGTTTATATGCTTCCATATTATTTTCCCTTCCTTCATTTTGATGAACTCATTATAGCATATTTCTTCGTTTCCGACAATAAAAATCTTTCTCCTCATTTCTAAAATCTTTCATAAATCGGCCCACTTCTTTCCCCTGTCTCGAAAATTTTTATGAAAGAAAAAATTCTTTTGAAAATTTTACCTTTTTCTCTTGACATTTTCTTCTAATTGAGATATAATATCATTAAGAAAACTTGAAACAGAGTTAAAATTAATTTACAAGGAGATGTAAGACTATGAAGAAATTTGTTTGCCCTATTTGCGGTTATGTTCACGAAGGCGATACTCCCCCGGCAGAATGTCCTATCTGCCATGCTCCCGGCTCCAAATTCAAAGAAATGACGGAAAAGACTTGGGCGGCAGAGCATATTGTCGGTGTAGCAAAAGACGCACCCGAAGATATTAAAGAAGGACTGAGAATGAATTTCAACGGCGAATGCAGCGAAGTCGGTATGTATCTGGCTATGGCGCGCGTTGCTATCCGCGAGGGCTATCCCGAAATCGGCGAATTCTATAAGCAAGCGGCTTGGGAAGAAGCGGAACATGCCTGTAAATTTGCAGAACTCTTGGGAGAAGTTGTCACCGATTCCACCAAAAAGAACCTCGAACTTCGCGTCGACGCGGAATTCGGCGCTACGCAGGGTAAAGTCGATATCGCGAAAAAGGCGAAAGAGCTCGGTCTCGACGCGATTCACGACACCGTACACGAAATGGCTCGCGACGAAGCTCGTCACGGTAAGGGCTTCGAAGGGCTTTTGAAGAGATACTTCGGCAAGTAATCTGATTTTTGCTTACACTTTTAAGATAAATCCCCTCTCCCGCCCTTTCTTCGGAAAGGGCGGGAGTTTTTCTGTTTTTCAAAGACTTGACAGGGCGAAGAAATCATGATAGAATGTAATTTATTATTATAATAAAGGGAGAAACGCTTATGAAAATTCGCCTTGCCGACTATATAGCGAACTTCCTCGTCGATCGCGGGATTACAGATTGTTTTACCGTCGTCGGCGGGGGCGCCATGCACCTCAACGACGCGTTCGGCCACAAAGCAGGTCTGAAATGCCACTATAATCATCACGAACAAGCCTCGGCAATCGCCGCGGAGGCTTATGCCCGCCTCGATAACCGTCCCGCGCTCGTCTGCGTGACGACCGGTCCGGGAGGTACGAACGCTATCACGGGCGTTTTGGGGGCATGGCTGGACTCTATCCCCATGTTCGTCGTCAGCGGACAGGTCCGCTATGATACGACTGCACGTTACGCCGAACAATTTACAAACGGGCTTTCCCTCAGGGCCGTCGGCGATCAGGAATTCGATATTACCCGCTCGGTTGGCTGTATGTGCAAATACGCGGAAATGTTGGAAAAGCCGGAAGATATTCGTTATATGTTGGAAAAGGCTTGGTTTCTTCTGAAAACGGGGCGTCCGGGGCCCGTATGGCTGGATATCCCCGTCAATTATCAGGGTATGATAATTGAAACGGACGGTCTTCGCGGTTACGATTCGACCGAAGAGGAAGCGCAGCTTCCCGCGCCCGTCAGTGACGAGATTGCCGATCAAATTATTAAAAAGATAGCCGGTGCAAAACGCCCTGTCATTTATACGGGAGGGGGAATCCGCCTATCAGGCGGATTCCCGGCTTTTCGAAAAGCCGTCGAACGGCTCGGCGTTCCCGTCGTTACCTATTGGAACAGTGTAGATCTTATCGAGGACGATAATCCCCTCTATTGCGGCAGAGGCGGAAACATGGGCGACCGAGCGGGCAATTTCGCCGTACAAAACAGTGATCTTCTCTTAGCGGTCGGGACCCGACTGAGTATTCGCCAAGTCGGATATAATTGGAAAACTTGGGCGCGGGAAGCAAAAGTCGTCATGGTAGACATCGACCCCGCGGAAATGAAAAAGCCCACTATTCACGTAGATATGCCCGTCCACGCCGATGCGAAAGATTTTTTTGAAGCGCTTTTGCGCCGCACAGAAAAAAATTCTGCCGAAAATCCCGTATCTTTGCGCGAAGATTGGAGAGAACAATGCCGGCTGTGGAAAGAGCGTTACCCCGTCACTTTGGAACGACACTGGTCGGAAAACGGAAAGACGGCCAACGTCTTTGCCTTTATCCGTTTTTTGAGTGACAGTCTCCCCGAAAACAGTCTGACTGCCGTCAGCAACGGCGCATGCTGCGTCGTGGGACACCAAAATTGGCGAATGAAGCGCGGCACGCGCTTCATTATCAACAGCGCCGTGGCCAGTATGGGCTACGGTCTGCCCGCGGCAATCGGGCTGTGCTTGGCGGCCGAAGGAAAAGAGACGATTTGTCTGGAAGGCGACGGCAGTATCATGATGAATTTACAGGAATTGCAGACCGTCGTCACTTCAAAGCTCCCCATTAAAATTTTCCTCATCAACAATGAGGGATACCATAGTATCCGTCAGACGCAGAACAATCTTTTCGGAGGACATTCCAAAGTCGGAATCGGCCCGGAAAGCCACGATTTATCCTTTCCCTCCTATAAAAAAATTGCGGAGGCATTCGGGTATCCCTATTTCGAAGCGCACAGCAACGCGCAGATGAAAGAGGCAGTAAGAAACGCTTTGAGTACGGAAAGTTTTGCTTTCTGTGAGATTTTTACCGATACGAAACAGGTTTGGGAACCGAAAAGCAGCACCAAACGCCTCCCCGACGGGCGGCTGGTCAGCCCGCCTTTGGAGGATCTCGCGCCTTTTTTGGAGAGAGAAGAGCTCCTTAAAAATTTATATATTACTCCCATAGAAGAAGAATGAAAATCAGCCGCCCGCAATACGGGCGGCT
>USMU01000061.1 GCA_900555925.1 uncultured Clostridium sp.
TATACGTGCAGATATAATATTTGCCCTTATCCGTGATTTGCTCTCCCGCCATTTCGTTCGTTATACGCACCGTTCCCACATATACCGAATATCGGTTGAAGATCTTCTCGTAATGTCGATATAATATCCTGTATAGCTTCTTCATGAGATACAGGAAAAGCGTATTGTCTCCGCGCAGGTTTCGGATCCGATAATAAATCCTGTCGAAAAAATTCGTCGCTATCAGATACGCCGCTTCCTCTATCGCAAAGCCCGGCATTACGATTTTCGCCTCCGACATTTTCTTGATCATCACGCTGTCGCAAAGGTCTTTGTTATCCGCTCCCAAAGAGTCGGGCCTCTGGTCGTCCATGAACATTCGGAAAAACGTGTAATTGTCTACCGTCGCTGCATGACCGCGCATTTTGACGTCTAATTCAAACAGATCGTTTTTCTGATTACAATCGGGATCGTTTATGCTCCCCGTTCTCGTGTGCTGGTTCCCGCGGTCTTTCGCTACCTCCATGATATTGATAATTCCGACTTCCAGACCGTCTTTATATTTGCCCTTGTCGTCGAACACCTTTCCCAGACGCATTCCGTCCTCGTCTAAAATGTGGGAATAGGCGGAGGGCTGCTCGTCACTTGAAAAGAAATCTTCTATAAACAGCGGGAAATTCCCGAAATCCACTCGCCCCGCGTCCGTTCGGATCGCATAGTTCCCAATCAGCAGCGGCGTCGGCGATGCATAGATCCAATACAGCTGCGCATACGCTTCCAGCGCCTCGAAAAGGTCTACCGTTCCCAAGCCCGCTTTATACGTCATTCCGTTTTCGGGGTTGTAACCGAACAAAAAATCTTGATACGGATAAGCATATTTCCGGGAAAGGATTTCCAAAAGTCTTTTTCTTTGGCGGCTATGTAACCCGCAGCCGATTTTCAGATACCCGATAAACCGCCGTACTTTCGCCAACGTCGGGAAATATCCCGCCGCTATTCCTTCTTCCAGATACTTTTCGAGCAATATCCACGGGAAAAACGGGAACTGCATATCCCGGGCTTGAAGTTTTTCTTTCGCCTTTTCACGAAAGATTGCTTCTTGGGAGAGCGCCATATCCGTGATCATCGTCGTCTTTTTCGCACGCTGCTTCCCGACCACGAACAGCGCGCCCGGGTACGATTCCAAAAAATCTTGATTCCGCGCCTCGTAGCCCCGCAGCCGCTGCGTTCCTATGTTCTTTCGGATCGCGTCGAAGATCAGAAATCCGACTACCGCCCAGCTCCACCATGGCAGGAAATTTATTGCCACCGTCAGATCCATCGCCAGCTTTGCAATCTGCGTAAAGATTCCCAATGCGTCAAAACTCACCGCGAAATAGAACACGAACGCAAAAAATTCCATGATAATCGTCAATACATTCAGGTTATACGACCAGATTAACCCTGCGGCCAGAATATAGCCTCGATGTTCGTTCAGGAAATCTGCATAGCTTTTGAAAAATGTTTTGCACCTTCCCCACGTCGCCGCTTCGATTTTCTTATAAACCCGCAACGGTTTTGTGTCCGCGTTATAATTATTGTTCGGCCGCCTGTATGAATTTTTGATTAAAACCCACAACAGAATAAGCACCGGGAGAATCAGGATCGCCGCTTTTGAGAACGTCGAAAGCCCTTTCGACAGTCCCAGAAAAAACGCCTCCGCGTTCTCTTTGGAAATCAGAGTTTTCCCGTAGGCTTTCAGGCCCGTTATAAACTCCGACGGCTGAAACGGTAATACTTCCGTCGCGTTGTTCGGGATTTCCCCCACCGTCGGCGTTATAAGTCCTTCAAAGCCTGAAAGCTCCGTGAAATAGTACGCTACCGAAAGTCCGAAGTCCTTGAACGCCTGAATCGTCCGGAAGAATACCGCGCGGAAATAAAAAACAGAAAACAGCAACGAGCCGACCAATACCGCCGCGCTTACGATATGATAAATTATCCGGCAGTCTATTTGCCCTCTCGTTTCCTTTTCCATTTTCAAAATACCCGCTTAAACGTACTTATCAGATACAGCACTGCCAAGATTATGGCGACATATATCACGATTCGGATTATCAGTTTTAGAATTTTCAACATTTTTTCCAAAACCCCTTGACTTTTTTTGGTTTTTTGGGTATAATAATAATGCCAATAAGGCTTGAACGTTTTCTAGAAATGTTCTCCCCCGCGCCCTGCTTAACAGCCGACGCGGGATTTTTTTATTTCTTGAAATGCTTTTTCCACGCTCCCAGCGTCTTTTTCAGAGTTTTTCGATTTTTCTTTGTTTCACCGCCCGCTTGTTTCATTACACTGCGGTGTTCTTTTTTTGTTAACTTATCATTTGTTTCTTTAAGATCACGGTTGAAAATCGGCGTATATTCTCCGGCTTTATTTTTTATCCCCACATAAACGCGGCGACCGACTATGGAATCCTCGGTAAGCGAAGAATGATTCTCTGGTTTTAATACCAGCTTTTCCACATACGCTTTCCCGCTCTTGTCTTTCTTGGAATAAATCTTTACTACCGCCATCGCGCCGTCGTCCTTGCGCTGCTTTACTACCGCAACTCGGCGCGGCTTTTTTGAACGTTCATTCCCCGCCAAATATCCGTCCGTCGTTTTATATATCTTCCGCACGTCCGATTTTTGCTTTTTCGGTTTTGTTTCGGATTTTTTCTTCCCCGCCGCTTTACTTGCGGCGGGCTTTTTCTTTTGTCCGGGCATTGTTTTTCTCCATGCTTGCAAGGCGATTGATGAACGGGCGATCTATAAATTGTCCCTTCGGCGTATCCGCCTTTTTTACCTGTTCCGGCGTAAATTCCGAATGCACATACTTATAATATTTTTCGTACGCCTTATTCCCTCTTTTTCTTACCGCCTCAATTTTCTTTTCATACGCTGAATCTATTTGCTTTTGTTTCGCTCCTTTCTCCGCACTGCTCGCCTTGATCCATTTATTTACCGTGTCCCTTTCTTCCCGTTGCGTCGATACTACTTTTCGACGCAATTCTTCTGCTTTTTGCTATTTTTGCCTTATGGGTTGACTTCGGCTGTTTTACCGTCGTTTTTTTCACAGTCGCTTTCTTCGGCGCTGCCTTTTTCTTCGTTTTTGTCATTTCCTTTCTCCTTGTTCATTTTTTCGCCTTCGTGCGTGTTTTCTTCTTCCGTTTCGGTTTCTTCACCGTCGCGGTTTTTCGCTTCGGCTTGATGATCCCCGACCATTTCAAAATTTTATATACGCCCGCTGCCAGCGCCGTCAACGCTAAAATTCCCAACGCCACGCCTCCCAGGATCTTCAACCATTTCATGGCATTCGAGCCGTTCAGCTTATCCCACGTATTTTTAAGCCATTCCTTCGCGTCGTTCAATGCGTTTTTAATCGCGCTGTCCGTGTCGTCCGCATTGTCCGCCCCGCCGTTCGACAGATACGGGTTTTCACTCGTCCCGTCCAGGTAAAAGAAATAACTGTAATACATCGCGTTGTCGTCGTCCACAAGCTCGCATAAATTCATGCACATTGTCGAGATCAACGGCGTACCAAGCAATATCCCCATGAATCCGCTTTTCGTCGCCAGACCGCTGAAAAATTTATACACCCCGGAGCCGCGCACTTCGCTTTGGGAAAAGATCGTCATGCAGCCGTCGCCCGTGTTGTTCTTGAAATAGAAATTCAGATCCGACACCTGCTCTTTGAATACCGCCACCGAGAAAAAGCCGTACAGGTTTTCACGTGTAACATCGTTAGAATATTTGAAAAAATGACGATCCGTCCGATTCAGGAACAAAATAGACCAATCTTTCCCGTATTCCTCGCACCAATCCGCATAGCTCGTCAACGGGATTTTGATTTCTTTCGCGTTCCCGTTATAATCGATCTGCTTCAACGCCGCATACGAATACGAAAGCTTCGCCGTATAGGTCGATACTCCGTCAAAGGTTACGCTGATACTCTCCGCCGTCGCCAAGCCCAGAATATCCAAATTTTCAAGACCGAGGATTTTTGACATTTCCGCGTTTGTCGGGTGGTAAATGTCCGCGACGTCTTTGACTTTCACCGATCCGGAAAATACCTTCTTTTCCGCGAAACACGCTTTTACAGGCTTTCCGTCTTTATCCTTCTCCCCCTGCTTCATTCCGTAATCGATATAGTTTTCCAGATATGTGACGACCATTTTCCAGCTGTCTGTAAATACGACCTCTACCGGCAGCACCTCTTTCGCCGTCGTGCTCGTCCGCACTTCTATTTTTGCGTTTCGGTAATCCTCCGCATTTTCTATCGTCAGTTTGTCTTTGTACGCCGCTTCCGTCGTAAGCCTTTCCACCCGGTACCCGTCCGGGGTACTGTCCACGAAATACTCTCCCCCGTAGTTCAGGCTGCTGTGATCCAGCGCTTTGAATATAATGCTCTCGTCATAGTTATTCGTGATTCCGAAAAGCGTATTATACGTATATTCCACCGTGATTTTGCAGGTATGCGTTTCCGAATCATATGCGCTATATTCCTTCTTGATCGAAGTCGGGATATAATGCTCCGCACCGTCCAAAAATTCCGGATTCACCGCAGCTCTTATCGCGTCACCGTAATCTGTCATGAAATTCGTGAAATTGCAAGTCACGATCTCACTATACAGTTTCACGATCGGCGCCGACGTTTTCCACGTTTCCGAAATCTTTGTTCCGTTCAGCGTTAACTCCGCATACTCATATGTCAGCGTGTATTCCACGTCCTCGATAATCTCCGCCACGCCGATTAAAGAAAGATTCACAAGCTCGTTTTCTTTGGCGTTCGGGAAGGTTACGATCAGCGCCTCCTCCGTCAGCTGCGTCGTCACGCCCTCCGGCGCGCCGCTGATCCGGATATTGTCTTTTCCGAAATCGAACAGCCAATTGCAAGAATTGTGCAGCTGCTCCTCGATGTCCGCAAATCTGAATGTCAGCGTCGTGCTCGTCGCGCCCGCTACCGCTTCCGACGTGTAATAGTCTATCGTCAGATTGTTCGCAGGATCGTTGTTCGTCACACGCAAGGACAGATCCTTGTACTGAAAATCGTTGTATTTTACTTCCAGCGTCCCTTTTTCCGTCGTCGGGTTATAGCTGTACTCGAAATCCCGTGCCTGTAAGATGATCCGCTGCTCCGTCGTGTATTTATACCCGTCCCGCCAATAATCACCCGTATAGACCGCGTTGAAATCCGCGATATTGCTGAAATCCGTCAGATCGTACAATGCAGACAGTACCAGCGTTTTATTTTGCGCATATGCGCTTTTCAGATGAAACGTATAACTCTTTTCCGTCAGCGTCGCATAGTCCGTCAATTCCTTATATTTCAACGTCACGGAAATCTCGGCTGCCGAGGGCTTGATTCCCAAAATCTCCTGAATCCCCGACCGCTCCGCGTCCGTCAAAGGCTCGTTTCCTTCCAGCTGCGTCATGCCGATATTCCAAATCGAATTTTTGTAATACCCCGAGGATTCCGCTATTACTTCCGTCTGTTCGTTCGAAAACCCCGAACTGCCCGCGTAATCCCGGTCAAATTCCACCGTGTACGTCGCCTTTACCACTTTCGCACGGTAATAATATTCCGTCTGCAAATCGGAAGGAATCGCTATCGACAGCACGCCCTGCCCGCTGCTTAAAAATCCGCTGCCGAACGTATAGTCATAACTATACGGCGAATATAACGGATCGTTATTGGACGGGAACGACGCGCCCGGTGTGTCCGGCAGATAATCCGATTGCTCGATATGGTAATTTACCGCCTCGCCGCTTCCCGCCGCGCTCGTCGAATACGTAATCTCTAAAAGATAATCCGTATAGGATCGGCTGCTCGCCGTTCTGCCCTGCTTCAAACCATTCAACGCCGTGCTTCCCACTCGCACCGAAAAGGAGAGCGTCGGATCCTCGTACTCCGACGCGCCCGGAGAGATTTTCTCAAAGCTGAATCCGATTGTTTCCGCTGCCTTCGCCTGTATCGGCTTATACGCGCAGAAAAGCCCGATCGCGAACATCGCGCAGGCTGTCAGAATCGTCAGTATTAGCTTTCTTTGTCTTTGCAGCGTTTTCATCTCCGTCACCTTCTCTAAAATACGATCTCGCCGGGGTTAAGCTCTATTTTCTCCACCCCGATAGTTCCCGGATCTTTTACCGAAAAACTAACCGTCAGCGTATTCTTTCCGTTTCGTATTTCCAGCCGGAATCTGTCCCCCGCGGGGATCTCCTCCGGCAGCACGATCTCCTCGCCCGCCCAGATGTCCCGCAGCGCTTTTTCCACGCCGCAGGAGATCGTGAAGCCCGCGTCCGTTTTCTCTACCTCGAAGGCGTCCGTGAACTCCTCGCCGCGCCCGCCGTTCGCTCCCGCTATATCTTCCGACCAGCTGTATTCTGTTCCGCCGACTGTGAACGCGAAATCGTTTTCTTCCGTCCCGAGCGCGTAAATCTTCACTTCATAGCTCGCGCTCTTATCTCGCAGCTTCACTCCGAACTCCGATTCAGCCGCTATTTCCAGACCAGAAACGGAGCTTTTATAACTCTCGCCCGCATACGTCAGCGTGATTCCGCTCCCGCCGACTATCCCGCCTAATAACCGCGACAATAGACCGAGCGAAAGTATCAGCACCAGGATCACGATCAGCGCCGTCAGTATTCTCTTTCCCGTTTTCTTTCCTGCCATTCTTCCGCTCCTTTGACTCTTTTCAGAACGTCACACCAGACTGATCTATTTTTATACTCTCCGCTTGCAGTTGATTTGCCAACAATTCCGGATTTATTACCAGGGTAAACACTGCCGCCTCCGTTCCGTTCGGTCTGTCCAGAAGCCGGATCCGATACGCCGGCTCCTCTCCGAAACGTAATAACGCATTGATTAAAGCGTTACGTTTAGCTGCCTCTCCGCCATGCAGCGCCGCGCCCCAATTCTCGTCAAAGAACGCCGAAAGCCGACGGCGGCTTTCATACTCTGTATCCGTGCTCGTCCATTTCGGCAGCTGCGACGCGTCAAACTTTGCCACATTGGTTATATAATCTTTGAATTGTTCCGTCGCTTCTATTTCAAAGTAGTTTGCCGGCGTATAGTCCGCTTCGCTTATCGGCTTTGTATAGGTTTCCGACAGTTTCACGCTGTATCCCGCTTCTGTGGTCGTCGGGGTATTGAAGGACGCTTTTACCGCCTGCGTCAATACTTCCTCTTCCGCGGAATCCGAACTCGGCGCAAAATAATTCTTTGCCTCCTCGCCGTTTAGCTCGTTCCCGAACCAAAAGCCATAGCCTAACAGCCGTTGTTGATAATCTGCCGTACACGTCGCACTCGCGCTCCGATTCTCCCGGCTTGTCACCGTCACTACGATCTGCGTCCCGAACGCTGCCTTGCACTCTACTCGTGCCGTCAGGCTTCCCTCGCTCGTCGGCATTACCGTCACATAGTCCGTCACCGTTTTCCCGCTCGCCCATGCAGCATTTGCGTTTTTGAATCCGATTGCCCAATCCACCGCTTTATTACCCGCGTCCGACGGCGTCACGCTCGCCGTCAGGATATAGGCGCTTTCCGCTATTGCCGACACACCATTCTCCGCATACTCACTCGACGAAAGTTTGCTCGCCGTCAGCTGCATTCCATGGCTTTCGCTCTCGCTAATAATTACCCCCCCCCCGTCTAATTCCGGGGGAGCTTCCAGCTCTATTCTTTCATTCCCGCCGCGCGTTATCTGGTCTATCGCCCGGTAACACCCGGCGCCGATCCCGGCGCCGAGTACCAGTGACAACAGATTCGACACGATTCGCGTTTTCTTATCTGTCATTTTTTATCTCTCCTATCAGAATACAATCTCCGTTTCGTCGATCACGATGCTTTCCACGCCCTTCTGCCCGAGAATCGTGCTCGCGTCTAACGTTATATTGAATGTCGCCAGCTGCTTTCCGCCGTTCGACTCGTACATAATTACTTCATACGCATTCCCGCTATATCCCGATATCGCCGTAATGAGTTTGTTTTTCTTCGCGTTGTCGTTTCCGTACAATGCCGCACCCCACTCGCTTCCAAAATATTCCTCATAGCCATCTCCGACTCCGCCCGAATATTCTTTCAATGCGCTCGCCGTAAGTCCTGCGTTCGTGATTGCCGTCTTAAATGCTGCCGTTGGCTTGATCGTGTAGTATTCCGCTTTGTCCGTGTTTTCACGCGTATAGACCGTTGACTTATTCACTGTCAGGCTCGCTACCCCTTCCGGACTCGTAGCAAAGTTCGGGGTTATCGATGCCGTTGTGTTCGTGCTGCTTACCTCATAATGAAAATTTCCGTGCAGACCGAACGAATAGCCCGTCGTCCGCTGCAAATACTCCACCGTACACGTCGCATACGCGCTTGTATTATCCCGCGACGTCGCTTTTACGACGATCTGTTCCCCGAACGCCGCCACGTTCTCCACGACTGCCGTCAACGCTCCGTCCGCGCTCGGCGTTACCGTCGCATAGTCCGTTACCGTTTTTCCCGTCGCCCATGTCGAGCTTGCGTTTTTGAACGCTATCGTCCAATCCACCGCTTTATTCGCCGCGTCTGCCGGCGTGATCGTTGCCGTCAATGTGTATGCCGTTTCCGCCAATGGCGATACCCCATAATCCTCATATTCGCTCGAAGCAAGCTTCACCGCCGCAAGGCGGATCCCGTGGCTCACGCCCGCCTCCGTGCTTACCTCGCCTCCGCCGCTATCCTCCGGCTTTTCTTCTCCGCCCGGCGTTTCTTCTACCGGAGGTTTTTCTTCCGCGCCCCAATTATAATGGTGCTGCAACAAGCCCCCGCACACCCCGCCTACAAGGATCAGTGCCAATCCACACGCGATCCCGCCTACTACCTTCTTCACCTTGCTTTCGCCTGCCTTTTTTACTGCCATTTTTTATTTCTCCTTTTTCCCGTTTCCGGGTTTTTTACTGTTTTTCTTCCTCCCGGCAGGACGAGGAGGAAACTTCGTCCCGCCTTCGTGGAAGATTAAGAGGGCTTTTTCTTTACTTGTCAGCCCTTTGGCAGCGGGACTCACGCGCCCGCTATACGGTAGCCGTAACTCTCTACTGCTGGGTTTTAAGTGGTTCCTTTCACTTGGGGTGGGACTTTTCGGCTTTCGCCAACGGCGCCCGCTATGCCGGTTAAATATGATAAGGAAGTAACTCTATAAACTTGTTTTATTCCGCGGCTCGTTGCTCTCGCTCCGGATCGATTGCCTGTTCCAGACATCTGATCGCCTCCGAGAGCCGTTCCTCCGCATTCGTCAAGGCGTCTAACCTCTGCACCGCTTTCGCTCCGTACGCGCTGTATATCTGTCCCGCGCTTAACTGCTGGATCACTTCCGCCGCTTCGTCTATTTGAAATAGCAGCCGCGTGTCCTCCAACTGCAACCGATCCCGCAAGATTTCTGTTTTATCACGCCTCTTCATTCTCCGCCTCCTCGATTGCTTCCTTTATCGCTTCGATTGACTTCGTCAGTTCCTGCACCTCGTACCAATACGTTCCCACCTGCACGAACGCCCCGTCTTTCGTACTCTCTTTCATATCCCGCAAAACTGCCGCTGCATATCTCAACTCCGACAGCTTTTCCGTCCGTCTCTTGCGGGCGGGTACGGAATACTCTTCATATTCTTCCGCCCCTTCTCCTTGCGCTTCTCGGATTCGTTCGATTAAATACGCGATTCCGAACGCCATCAATACAC
>USMU01000062.1 GCA_900555925.1 uncultured Clostridium sp.
TGACAAATATTTTTTTGAAAATTTTTGAAAAACTCTTGACAAAGAAAAATTTTTGTGTTATATTTAATACAGATAGTACAGAAAATACAGATAATACAAAAAGGGAAAGAGGTAAATGAAAATCCGACTGACGGGAAAACAAAACGTTTACGCAAATATTGTTTCCGAGTATGAGAAGCTCATTCGTTTGGGAGCGATTAAGTACGGAGAGAAATTGCCTTCCTGTCGAGCCTTGGCGCTGGAATTGGGAATCAATCCCAACACCGTGGAGCGCGCGTATTCGGAGCTGGAGAAGGAAGGCTATATCCGTATTTTGCCGAAGAAGGGCGCGTATGCGGACTATACGGACGCGGGACAAAAGGAGCGTATAGAGGAATTGAGGGTACAGCTTGAAAATTTTCGGCGGGCGGGATATACGCGCGAGGAGATGGAAGCGACGCTCGACGAGGTGTATTCAAAAGAGCCGTGAAAGGCGGACGGAAAAAAAGTTGAAGTTTCGGAGCATATGCGGGCTTGCGCATGTTTCCCGAAACGCTTGCTTTTCAAAGAGAACGAGGGCGAGTTTTCATAAACTCGAACAGACTCTGTTGACGGGGAGGTCAGGTGATAAAAATGATAGAGATCAGAGGATTGACAAAGAGATACGGAAAGACTGCCGTATTAAAAGACGTGGGACTGGACATCGGGGACGGGTCGGTGTTTGGTCTTGTAGGAATTAACGGCGCGGGAAAATCGACGCTGTTAAGGCTGATGTCGGGCGTACTGAAAGCGGACGAAGGGGAGATTTTGATTGACGGCGAAAGCGTATACGAAAACGAGAACGCCAAGAAAAAGCTCTTTTTTCTTCCCGACGATCCCTTTTATACGCCCAATCTGAGCAGTAACGGCTTAGCGGAGCTGTATAAGACTTTTTATAATTTCGACGAGGGGCGATACTTAGAATATTTGGAGAAATTCAAGCTCAACCCGAAAGCTCCGATACGCAACTTTTCCAAGGGAATGAAACGTCAGGTGTTCGTTTCGCTGGCGCTGGCGGTGAAGCCGAAATATCTGCTTTTGGACGAAGCGTTCGACGGCCTGGACCCGCTCGCGCGGCTGGTATTCAAGCGCGGAGTCATCGACCTCGTGGAGGAGACGGGCACGGCGGTAATCATATCCAGCCATTCCCTGCGCGAGCTCGAAGACATTTGCGACAGCTACGGGCTTTTGGACCATCAGACGATTACCTGTTCGGGGGAAATCGAAGCGGACTTGAATAAAATCCATAAATTCCAGGCGGCATACGACGCGGAGATCGACGAAGAAATTCTTGGGTTCGACTGCCTGTCCTTTAACCGAACGGGTCGGGTTGTGCGAATCGTGGCGCGGGGGAACGCGGAGGAAATCGAGGCGAAACTTCGGGCGCTGAATCCGCTGTTTATCGAAGAAATTCCCGTCGATTTCGAGGAACTTTTCTCGTGCGAAGTGGAAAGCAGGGGGTATCTGAAATGAAACACTACTTTATTTACGAACTCAAAAAGAATTTTTGGCCGCTGGTGATTCTGACTGCGATTTCGGCGGGCTTGTACCTCGTCGAGCTTTCTTATTTCGATCCCGTCTTCCGATACGGAGAGAATTTCGTAGACATCAACACCCCGCCCCTTTCAACGGTCATGATAGAGCTTTGTATTCTCTGTATCGTCGCTCCGATCCTCATGTACTCCTTCAAAATGAACAAGCGGAGCGTGGACGCGTTTTATTCCCTGCCGATTAAGCGGGAAAAAATTTACCTCGTCAAAACCTTGGTGGGACTTCTCCTCGTGTTTATCCCGTATACGCTTTCGTATTGGCTGGGCTTTTTGTCCGTTGTCGTCCGCGAAAATCATTATCATCTTGTCTATTTCGTCTCGGGATATTTTTTGAGCGTCTTTCTCGCGGTGTGCCTGTACGGAGTCAACGCCTTCGCGTTCTCCCGCGCCAACCGCATCGTGGACGGAATCGTATTCATGGTCTTTTATACGTTCATTCTCTGTCTGTTCGTGGGGCTTTTGAGCGGCTTTTTCCCGAAACTCAACGATAAAGTGAATGCGGGAGATTATATTATTTATTCCATACTTTTCGGCTGGGCGGATGATATTTCCCGCCTGATTGCGGGAAAAGAGATATATAACTCCCTGATAACGCCGACGAAAATTCTCGTTCCCGCGCTGTCGGGCGCGGTCTGTTATGCCTTGCTCTTTTCCCTCGTGCGCTTTGAAAAGAGCGAAGATTCGGAGCAGAACTCCGATTCTTGGTTCGGCTATAAGACCATGATTCCCGCCTATACCGTTCTGATGACCGCTTTGTGGGGCGGAGACCTTTTATCCTATGCTCTGATCATTGTCGGAGCGATCATTCTCAGTATCGTCTATACCCGAAAATTCCTGTTCGGCTGGAAGCAGTGGCTGACGATTGCCGTCGCTTTTGCTGTCGGGCTCGGCTGTTATTTCCTCATAGATTATATTCGAGGACTTCCGACCGAACCGCCGCAATACGGTAGGTTTGCTTACGGCTCTGTTGACGGTTTTGCCTCGGTCGTTTCTTCCAATCCCTGTCGGTAGCTTTACTGTCGCCGTTTCTTCAAGTCCCTGTCGGTAACTTTACTACCATGATTTCTTCACATTCTCGTCGGTAACTGCTCTGTCTCCGTCGGCTCTTAAAAACCTCATCGGTAACTTTACCTCCGTGATTTTTTCAAGTTTTTGCCGACGTTCCCGCTTAAAGCCCCGTTAATATCTTTCTGCCGCCTTTTTGTCGGCATGATGTAAAATAGGGGAGACTGTTTTTGGCTTCCCGATTCCGCTCAATAAAATACCCCCGCCGCAAAAAGCGGCGGGGGATTCTTCAATCTATCAGCGTTTCATATTCTTCATATAAGCCGTCCAAAAGGTTTTTGACCTCTTCCAGCCTTGCGCATTTTTCTTTGAGCAGCTCGTAATTCCCCGCGATTTCAGGCAGGGCAAGCTGAGAATTGATTTCGGCTTCCTCCGTTTCGAGCGCGGAGATTTCTTCCTCGATTTGTTTGACGCGCAGCCGTTTTTTTGTTTCGGCGGCGCGTTCTTCTTTTGTGCGGTATCCGCTCTCTTTGGGCTTTGCTTCCGCGGCCTTTTGGGGGGCGGGGCGTTCCCCGCCGTCTTTTAAGGCGGCTTTGAAAGCGTTGTATTCGTCGTAAGTTCCCTTGAATTCGACGGCTTTTCCGTCGGAAAGTTCGACGATTTTCCCCGCCAGAGCCTGAATGAAATAGCGGTCGTGGGAGACGAACAAGATCGTCCCGTCGAACGCTTTGAGCGCGTCTTCGAGACTTTCCCGCGCGGGCAGGTCGAGGTGATTGGTCGGCTCGTCGAGGATGAGGAAGTTCCCGTTTTCGCACTCGAATACCGCCAGCGCGAGCTTTGCCCGTTCCCCGCCCGAGAGCATGCGCACTTTTTTGTCCATGTCGCCCGCGTCGAGTTTCGCCTGCGCGAGGATATTTCTCACTTTGGTCTGATCCCATAAGACATGGCGTTCCCAAAGCTCGCCGAGAACGGTATTTTCGGGATTGAGATTGGCGTTTTCCTGATCGTAGTAAGCGACTTTCACGAAGCGCCCGATTTTGACGGCGGGATTTTTGTTTTTGACGATTTCTTTGACGAGCGTGGATTTCCCCGTGCCGTTGTCTCCGACGACGGCGCACTTTTCCCCGCGCGTAAGTGCAAAGGAAGCGTTTTCGAGCAAGACCTTTTCTCCCGCGGCGAGCCTGAGGTCGGAAACTTCCAGCACCTTTTCATAGGGTTTTTCGGCGTAGGAAAAGGAAAAGCGGGGCGGAGAGGGCGGCAGAGGCGGTCTTTCGATGCGTTCCATTTTTTCCAGCTTTTTCACGCGGCTGAGCGCGGATTTCGCGGTCGTGGCGCGCACTAAATTTCTGTCCACATAGTCCTGCAAATGCGCGATTTCTTCCTGTTGTTTTTCGTATTCCTTTAAGATTCGGGCATTTTTTTCCGCTTTTAAGAGCTTGTATTTCGTATAGTTACCCTTAAAGACGGACAAAGTTCCCCCTTCCAGCTCGTAAATTTCCCTTACGAGGCGGTCGAGGAAATAGCGGTCGTGAGAGACGGTGAGGATGGCGCCCTTGAAGGAAGCGAGATAATCTTCCAGCCAGAACAGGGTTTTGATGTCGAGGTGATTGGTCGGCTCGTCGAGAATGAGCAGTTCGGGCTCTTCTAAAAGCAGCCTGCATAATTTGAGCCGCGTCTTTTCCCCGCCCGACATGGTGGAAACGGGCTGAGAAAAGGAGTCGGAAAATCCCATGCCGTTGAGGACGGTGCGGATTTTGATTTCGTAGTGATAGCTGTCGCGCGCGGCGATTTGCTTGGTTAAGGCGTCGTACCTTGCGGAGAGCGCTCGGTACTCGGCGGAGCCTTCTTCCGCGCGCGCGATTTTTGCTTCCGTTTCGCGGAGCGCGTCGATCGCGCGTATATCCTCCCGAAATACGGAGCGCATTTCCTCGAAGGCGGTGTTTTCGCTGTCGTAGCCGCCCGTTTGGGCGAGGTAGCCGATCCGACAGCCGTTCTTTTTGAACAGCGCCCCGCTTTCGGGTTCGAGTTCGGAGAGAATGAGTCGAATCAGGGTGGTTTTCCCCTCTCCGTTCGGGCCGATGAGCCCGACCCTGTCCCCTTCGGACAGGGTAAAGGAAATATTTTCGAGCAGGGGCGCGCCTGCGAAGCCGAAGGATAGATTTTCGGCGGAAATGAGCATTTTTTCTTTCCTCCCGTGTTTGATTCGCACATTTTTGCGCAGAATGAAGGGTATGAAGTATCAGGATAAATTGGAGCGAATCCGCGCTCTCGAAGCGGAACTTTCCTTTGCCGACCCGACGCGCGCGGCAAAGCTCACGCGCGAGCTCGTCCGCCTGAAAGCGGAGGTTTTTCGCGGCAGCTGATTGCCCGCCGTTTGTTGTTTTCCGTCAGCGGTAATGGCCGCCTCTTAACGTCCCCGCCCGCAGTAACCGGGGATTTACCCGTTGTTTATAATCTTCTCTTTTGCCGTCGGGGCGCCTTTCGTCGATCTGCACGCCGCCCCGCTTTTTTGTGGCTTCAATAATCCCATTTCGGGATATAGCTTTCCCCCGACGAGGAGCGTTTTTGGATAAATAAGTTTTTGATTTTAAGCGCGAAGGCCTCTTCCTCGACTCTCTCGTATTCCCGCGCGGTGACGGGTCTTTTTAGCTCGGGGAACTTGTCGATTTTTCCGAAGGGGGTATATTGGCTCATGAGGCTCAGATATGCGCTTTCGGGCATATGGTTTTTGAACCATTTGAGGAGGGAGATCGAATCGCTCGTTCCGAGGGGCATGACGAGGTGGCGGACGATGACGCCTGACAGCATTTTTCCTTCTCCGTCGAAGGAGAGGGGCTTTTCTGCCATGAATAAAAGGGCGCGGCTCGCCCGCTCGAAGTAATCCTTCCGCCCCGTGTAGCGCTCTGAAAGGAAAGGGGAGAAAAATTTCAGATCGGGGAGCCAGATGTCGATATACGGCTCTATCATGGCGAGCGTCTCCACTTTTTCATAGCCGCCCGAATTGTATACGACGGGAATTTTCGGCCTGTAAATTTCAAAGGCTGCGATGAGGTAGGGGACGACGTGGGACGGGGTGACGAGGGAGATGTTGTCCGCGCCCGCAGCTTCCAATTCGCGGAAAATGTCGGCGAGTTCCCGCGGCGTGACGTCCTTGCCCCGCTGCGCGCGGGAGACTTCGTAATTTTGGCAGAATACGCAGCGGAGGTTGCACCCGCAGAAAAAAATCGTGCCGCTTCCCTTTTTGAAGGAAATGCACGGCTCCTCGAAGGGGTGGAGGTAATATTTTGCGATTTTGAGGCCCCGAACGCCGCAGGCGCCCGCGCCGATTAAGCGGTTTGCCCCGCATTCGACGGGACAGAGCCGACAGCTTTTCAAGAGGTTGTCCATGCCGTTTATTATAGCATGCGGGAAAAAATTTTGCAAGCGCATAAAGCGGCATAGGAATAAGTTGACAAAATCCTTAAAAAGCGGTATAATGAATAGCCCCTTGAAATGGAGGGAAAATTCGCCGCAAAATCTTTTCTTGCGGCGAACAACTATGTTAAAAAGAGGATTTTTTACATGAAAAAGTTTTTTACCAGCGAAAGCGTCACGGAAGGGCACCCCGATAAGGTGTGCGACCGTATCTCGGACGGGATACTCGACGCGATTTTAACTCAGGACCCCATGGCGCGCACGGCAATCGAGTGCTGCGCGGCGTACGACCTTCTGCTCATCATGGGCGAAGTGACGACGAGCGCGAAAGTGGACTATGAACGGACGGCGCGGGAGGTCATTCAAAAAATCGGCTATAATTTCGGCACTTTTTCTTTCGATAAATGCAAAGTAATCGTGGCCGTGCACGAGCAGTCCCCCGATATAGCGATGGGGGTAGACGCGTCGTATGAAAAGAAGTCGAAGAAGGACGCGGGCAGCGAGGAGGACACGCTGGGCGCGGGCGACCAGGGCATGATGTTCGGCTATGCCTGTCGGGAGACGGAGGAGCTCATGCCTCTGCCCATCATGCTTTCGCATAAACTTGCGATGCGCCTTTCGGAGGTGAGAAAGAGCGGGCTTTTGCCCTATCTCCGCCCGGACGGAAAGACGCAGGTGACGGTGGAATACGAGGATAAGCGCGCGGTGCGCGTGGACGCGGTGGTGGTTTCTTCCCAGCACGACAGGGAAGTTTCGCAGGAGCGGCTTCGCGCGGACATTCGGAAATACGTGGTGGACGAAGTGATTCCCGCGGAATTTCTGGACGCGGACACGAAATTTTACATAAATCCGACGGGGCGTTTTGAGATCGGCGGCCCTGAGGGGGATTCGGGACTGACGGGGCGCAAGATTATCGTAGATACGTACGGCGGGCGCTGTGCGCACGGCGGCGGAGCCTTTTCGGGCAAAGACTGCACGAAGGTGGACAGGAGTGCGACGTATTTTTGTCGGTATATCGCCAAGAATTTGGTGGCGGCGTGACTTGCGGACGAGGTAGAGATACAGGTGGCGTATGCCATTGGCGTGGCGAACCCCGTTTCGGTGTTCGTGGACAGCTTCGGAACGGGCAAACTTCCCGACGATAGACTCGCGGAAATCATTAAAAAGGAATTTGACCTTCGTCCCTATGCGATTATCAGGAAGCTGGGGCTTCGTCGTCCGATTTATTCGGAGACGGCGGCATACGGACATTTCGGGCGTGCGGGACTTCCTTGGGAAGCGACCGACCGCGCAGAGGACTTGAAAAAATATCTTTGAGGAAAGAAGAATGGTAAAAGAGAAAAGGCGGAGCGTGGCGCGGGAAATCTGTTATACGGCGATGTTCACGGCGATCATCGCGGTGTGCGCGTGGATTTCCGTTCCGTTGCCGGGCGGGATTCCCGTGACGTTGCAGACGATGGGCGTCTGCCTCGCGGCGGGTTTTCTGGGCTGGAAGAGAGGGCTTCTGGCGGTTACGGTTTACATATTGCTGGGGCTTTGCGGAGTCCCCGTATTTGCGGGATTCACGGCGGGCGCGGCGAAGCTCGGTTCTCCCACGGGCGGATATATCGTAGGATTTTTGTTCACCGCCATAGCGGTGGGTGTGGTGTCCGATTACGTCCGCCCGAAGAACGATTGGGCGCGCGCGGGAATTTTAGCGGTTTCGATGGCGGTGGGAATCGCGCTTTGCTATGCGTTCGGAACGGTTTGGTTCATGTACGTGTATAACGCGGGCGCAGAATCCGCGGTGACGCTGGCGGGCGCGCTTTCCATGTGCGTGCTTCCCTACCTCTTGCCCGACCTCGTAAAGATTGTCTGTGCGGCGGTGCTGGTGGCAAAATTCAAAAGGTTTATGAAAATCCGCGGTTAATCCGCGGATTTTTTATCGGTTGTTTTTTCCGTTCCGTCGTTTGTTATTCCCGTTTTTCCGTCCGCGTCTGTGCCTGTTCCGTTACATGTTCTTGTGTCCGTGCTTCTGCCTGTTCCGTCACATGTTCTTCCGTTCGTGTTTGTGCCCGCCGCTTTTCTTGTTCTTCCATTCTTTTCCGCTTGTGCCATTCCCGTTCATGCCTCTTTCTTTCCGCCTCGGGCGAATACTCCGACAGCTCGAATGCGAGCAGCAGCCCGAACCGCGCGCCCATCTTGAAAGCCCGTTTTTTCTCTACGCCCTCCACGCCGCTTTCGGCATCGTAATAGTCATTCCAAAGCTGAGCATGCTCTTTGGAAAGAATTTTGTCTACGGCGTCGCCATATTTATAATATTCTTCCCATACCTCGTCCGCTTCCTCCAAACAGGCCGCGCGTTCCCATTGTTCAAACAGTTCCCCGTAAAGCATTTCTTCGATGACAGAATGTTTCATAAAAATATCTCCTTAAAAAGTTTATTCAATTATAGCATATTAAAATTTGTTTTTGTATCAAGCGGTCAATTTGACTACAATATTTTTTCAACGTTTCATAACAGGTTTCCTCCTCATTATTTTTTTGGACGGCTGTATAAATTTGTAATTATATGGTAGCTCAAAGATACCAATTAATCAAGTATTTTCAATAAAAAAATTTTTTGGTAGTTTTTTGTTACCAAACAACTTTTTTTGGTAATTTTTTGCTATAATATAAATTATGAGAGACGATTTCAGCAAACACTTAAAAGAATTGCGATTAGAAAACCATTTTACCCAGCGGGAAATAGCGGCAAAATTAGGGGTGGCGCATGTTTCCTACCTGCATTGGGAACAGGGGAAGACCGAACCGAGTATCGACAATATTTGCAAATTGTGCGAAATTTTCGGCGTGACATCGGATTATCTTTTAGGGATAGAAAAATAAAAGGACCACGGCAGGTAGGTCCTTTTATTTTTTTCGACGTTTGGCCTTTCCCGCAAGGGGGTATAAGTAAAATATTTAGGGGAAAAAGTCGGAAATTTTCAAGGGAAAAAGAAAAAGGCTGAAAAAATCCGAAAAACGGCGTGAAAACGCTTTGAATTTCGGCGCAAATATTGTAAAATAGAATGTGAGAAAGAATAAGCCGATACAGCCGCGTTTTTTGCGTGCGCGTTGGCGGATAAAATAAGGAAAATCGGAGTTTATCTAAATGGGATTAATCAGTTTTTTGATGGGCAGCGACGGCAGAAAGAGCTTGAAGAAGCTGAACAAAATCGCGGATAAGGTGGAGGCGCTGGACGGCAAATATGCCGCGATGGACGACGCTGAGCTCAAAAGCCAGACGGAGCTTTTGAAGGGGCGCCTTGCCGCGGGGGAGACGCTGGACGACATATTGCCCGACGCATTCGCGGCGCTTCGGGAAGCGGCGTGGCGAGTTCTCGGAATGAAGCACTTTCACGTGCAGGTGATCGGCGGTATCTGTCTGCACCAAGGCCGAATCGCGGAAATGCGTACCGGTGAAGGAAAGACGCTGGTGTCCACTCTTCCGGCTTACTTAAATGCACTGACCGGAGAGGGCGTGCATATCGTTACGGTTAATGACTATCTGGCACATACTTTGGCCTGGGAAGATCTTCCGCAAGATCATCCTGATGTGGTGGCTGCTAAAGCCCAGGCTCAAGAACGTA
>USMU01000063.1 GCA_900555925.1 uncultured Clostridium sp.
CACCTGAATTGATTGGTTCCTAAGTCTTCGTCCAATTTTTGAAAGCAATCCTTATCAAACGCTCCCTTTAATGTTGCGATAGCACCACAAGAACAGCTTACACTCAATCCCTCTAGCCCTTCCGTTCCAGATGCACCGGTCTTAAATTTCAGTTCGGGATTTCCGCAAATTGGCTTTTTGGCCTTTGCGTGAACCCATTTTATCCAAGGAAAATCATAACGTCGTCGTCTGCGGCTGTGTGACCGATACGCGGGGCGTAAAGAGAAAATCCGCCGTGGTGGCGGAAAACGGAAGGCTTCTCGGCGTGTCCGACATGCTCAATGCGATAGACGGGGATTTTAAGAGCGGCGCGGGGCTGAGAGTTTACGAAACAAAGGTCGGGCGGCTGGGAATCGCCGTCGCGGAAGACCTCTATTTCCCCGAGATTTTACGCACGCTTTCCGTCTGTGGCAGCGACCTGATTCTCTGTCCGTTCGGCATTATTTCCGATTCCACCGAATCGGTGCTTCTTCGCGCCGGAGCGTTTTCCTATGGCGTCACCATGTGTCTCTGCGGGGCCGGTTACAGCCAGATAGCAGATGTTTCGGGCGCCACCATGTTCGCATCTCCTGACAGTCCCGTGGAATTTTCCTTCGATAAAAAACAGGAATATCACCTGATAGAGACGAGGCGGAGGGGATTTTACAAGACGCCAAGAAGAGATTTTTAAGGAGAGAAAACGAAATACTTAATCCTCGAACCGATAAGGCGTGACTTGATACACGCAATAGTTCAGCCAATTGTTATAAAACAGATTTGCCGTGGACGTCCAGTTCATTTTTACCTTTTCGCAGGCTTTATCCGCAAAATAGGAATGAGGCTTTTGTATGGGAAGTCCCTTTTTCAGATCCCGTTCGTATTCCTTTTTTAAGGTATCTCTGTCGTACTCCATGTGTCCGAATACGAATACCTGCGAATCGTCCTTCGACGCCACTATGGATGCGCCCGCTCGGGCGGACGTCGCTAAAATTTTTAAGGACGGAATTTTTTCGATGTCGCTCACCTTGACCGTCGAATGTCGGGAATGCGGCATGTGAAATTCGTCGGAAATTCCCCGCATCAACGGTTCGGGCTGTTCATAAAAAACTTTATGGTGAGAAAATACCCCGAAGAGCTTCTCTTTCAGAGGGTATTTTTTTACGTCGTAAAAATAGTTCAGCGCGGCCATGGCTCCCCAACAGATGAAAATCGTGGAGGTGACGTTCGTTCGCGTATAGGCGAAAATGCGTTTCAGTTCGTCCCAATACGCCACGGACGAAAATTCCATTTGCTCTACGGGTGCGCCCGTGACGATCATTCCGTCGAAATGTTTGCTCTGAACGTTGCGAAACGATTGGTAAAACTTCCCCAGATAGCCCTCCGTCGTGTGCTTTCCGTGATAGCTTTCCGTGCTTAAAAGGGTCACGTTTACTTGCAGGGGAGAGTTGGAAAGAAGACGCATGAACTGCGTCTCCGTTTCCTCCTTGGTCGGCATGAGATTGAGTATGGCTATTTCGATCGGGCGGATGTCCTGCGTAACGGCGCGCGCCTTATCCATGACAAAGATCTTTTCGCCGCTTAAAATTTTATAGGCGGGCAGCGCGCTGTCTATGACTATGGGCATGAAAAATCTCCTTGGTGATAGAAAAATTAGTAAAAAGATAGAAAAAAACAAT
This sequence comes from uncultured Clostridium sp., assembly GCA_900555925.1. Classification (GTDB taxonomy): domain Bacteria; phylum Bacillota; class Clostridia; order Christensenellales; family Borkfalkiaceae; genus Scatosoma. The sequence goes on from USMU01000063.1 coordinate 1,695, forward strand.
AAAAAAGAGCATGGTGGAAAAAGGCCGAAAAGGCCCGAATATAAAGATCGGATTACCTAAAAAGACGAAAGAAGCAGGGAAAAAACAAGAAAAACAAATAAACCGACGATAACGCGGAAAGGCAACGGAAGAGAATGATATAAGAGACGGTTGGCGAAAACGAAAGCTCCGAGCGGGAAAACGAAACAGAAGAAGAGAAAAACAAAAACGGAGGAGAAAAGAAGAGCTCGCAACCGAAAACAGAGAGGGGAAGGCAAAAAAGGGCGGCGCGGGAGCCGCGAAAGGTCTGAGGCTGAAATGGATAAAAAAGGAAAACAATGCAACGATGACGAAGGCGGGCAGGTACGGAAAAACAAAGAGGACGCGGAAAGACCGTAAACGGGAAAGAAAGAACGGAATGGAAAGAAAAAGGGCGGGAAAAGATTTGCGGAAAACTTATTTAAGTCAAATTTGGTCGAGAGCGTCCGACAAATCTTGGATAATGTCCTGAGGGTTTTCGATTCCCACGGAAAGCCTGATGAGATTTTCGGGAACGCCCGCTTTGGCGAGATCCGTTTTGGAAAGCTGGCGGTGTGTCGTCGACGCGGGATGAAGGACACAACTCCGCACGTCTGCGACGTGCGTTTCCTGCGTTACGAGCTTTAACGCTTCCATGAAGCGGGCGCAGCGCTTTAAGTCGCCTTTGATTCCGAAGCTCATCATGCCGCCCGTGCCGTTCGGGAGATATTTTTCCGCCAGGGAGTGATATTTATCGCTCGGCAGAGAAGGGTGTTTCACCCATTCGATTTTCGGATGCTTATCGAGAAAAGCCGCCACGGCTTTGGCGTTGGAACAGTGTTTCTCCATTCTGAGCGCCAGCGTATCGCAGCCCAGCCACGTCAAAAAAGCGTTCTGGGGGGACATGATCGCGCCCATGTCGCGCATCATCTGCGCGCGGCACTTCACCGCGAAGGCGGCGGGCAGGGTTGCGTATACCAATCCGTGATAGCTTTCGTCCGGCTCGTTGAAAGAAGCGTAGCGCGGATTGTTTCCGAATTGGAATTTTCCACCGTCTACGATCATGCCGCCGAGCGCGGCCGCATGTCCGTCCATGTATTTCGTCGTGGAATGAATGACGATGTCCGCATCGAACTCTAAGGGGGTGCACAGGACGGGCGTCGCTAGCGTATTATCTACGACAAATACCACGTTATGCCGTTTCGCTATGCGGGAAATCTTTTCAAAGTCCAGCACAATAATGGCGGGATTGGCGACGGTCTCGGCAAAAATCAAGCGCGTTTTGTCGTCGATGAGGCGGTCGATTTCCTCCTCGGGCGCGTCCGTATCGAAAAAGCGGCATTCGATTCCGAGTTTCGGGAGCGTCGTGCCGAAGAGATTGAAGGTGCCGCCGTACACCGCCTGCGCGCATACGATATTGTCGCCCGCCTGACAAAGCGTGGCCGTCGTGAGAAGCGTCGCGGACATGCCCGAAGCACAGCCGATTCCCGCGACGCCGCCTTCGAGGGCGGCGACTTTATTTTCCAGCGCCGCGACGGTCGGATTTGCCAAGCGGGAGTAGAAATATCCGTCGCCCTTCAAATCGAACAGATCCGCCATGGTTTTCGTGTCGCCGTAAAAAAAAGTGGTGCTCTGGCAGATGGGGGGGATACGGCTTTCGCCCGTGGAGGGGTGATAGCCCGCCTGTACGCATAAAGTGTCTTTCCGATAGTTCTTTTCTCGTTCGTTCATAATCGTTTCTCCTTGAAATAAAATTTAGAAGCCCGCGCTCTTTACGGCACGGTCGGTCGCACGTTTTACGTCCCGTTCCGCTATGGAGCGCTTTTTGTCGTAAGTGTGTTTGCCGCGGCAGAGCGCGACTTCCATTTTGACCAAAGAATCCTTGAAATATAATTTCAGCGGAACCAAAGTATAGCCCTGCCGATTGATCTTCCCCGAGATTTTGGCGATTTCTCCCTTATGGAGAAGCAAACGCCTGTCCCGCCTTGTGTCTTTGGTACTGAATGCGTCGGATTTATCGTACAGCGCGATATGCATATTTTTTACCGTCACTTCCCCGCCGCGTATCATGCAAAAGCTGTCGTTCATGTTGACGTTCCCGCCGCGCAGGGATTTGATTTCATTCCCTTCGAGGACGATTCCCGCTTCGTATTTGTCTTCGATAAAATATTCGAAGGAGGCCGTCTTATTCGTCGCGATGATTTTCATTCTTGTTCTCCTTTCCGAATTTTTTCAATCAGAGAAAAGCGGGTGCGCCGCTGGAAAAAATCTACGTCTTCCACGCGGATTCGGAGTTCCTCTCCGATGGAATAACTCTCCGTGCTTCCCTTTAACAAAAAACGCTCGGGAATAAATTCAAAACTCCCTTCCAGCGTTTCCAGAGGAATAAAGCCCTCTATCGTGTTGGGCAGTTCCGCGAATAGTCCGAAGGCGGTTACGCCGGAAATTACTGCATCGTATTCCTCGCCCAAACGCTCGCTCATATACATGGTCGCATACAGTGCGTCCACTTCCCGCTCCGCTTCCGCCGCGCGGCGTTCGCATTCCGAGGATTGGATCGCCGCTTCGCTGACAAAACCGTTATAAGTCTCCATGCCCTCCGCATACTTCCCGTCGAGCACTTCCTTGATAATCCGATGAATGCACAAATCGGGGTAGCGGCGGATGGGGGAAGTGAAATGACAGTAGCAGGGACTTGCCAATCCGAAATGTCCCACGTTGACGGGGGAATAGCGCGCCTTTTGCATGGAGCGCAGCATCACCCGATTCAGCACGGGAAAAACGGGCAAATCTTCCGCGGATTTTAAGAGCTTCTGATAATCGTACGATTTGACTTCGTCGGCGGAAAATTTTGCCCTTAGACCGAGATTCTGGGCAAATTCCCGAAACATGGCCGCCTTTTCCTCCGCGGGCTTTTCGTGAATGCGATAGACGAAGGGCATTTCGATCGAGTGCATATATTCCGCTACCGTCTCGTTCGCGAGAACCATGAATTGTTCGATGATTTCGTGCGAAAGGGAACGCTCGTAATCGGGAATGACGATGTTTCCGTCGTCATCGAGCATAATTTTTGCCTCTTTGACGTCCAATTCGATGCTTCCGCGCTTTTCGCGCATGGTTTTGAGAATATTCGTCAATTCCGCAAACAGGAAGATCATGTCTTTAACGTCCGCATATTTTTTACAGGTCTCTTCGTCGCCGTTCAAGATTTGCGTCACTTCCGTATAGGTCATGCGGTGCGCCGAACGAATGACCGACTTGACGATTTCGCTGTCCTTCACAGCGCCTTTTTTGTCTACCCGCATGATACATGAGAGCGTCAGTCGGTCTTCGCCTTCATTGAGCGAACAGCTTCCGTTGGACAGGGCCCTTGGAAGCATGGGAAGAACCCGATCGGGAAAATATACGCTGGTACCGCGGGAAAAGGCTTCCTTATCGAGAGGGGAACGGTATTTGACATAGTGTGAAACGTCCGCGATATGCACGCCCAAAAGGTATTCCGTCCCCAACCTTTCGAGGGAAACCGCGTCGTCGATGTCCCGCGTGTCCTCGCCGTCGATCGTGACGATGAGCGCGTCTCTCAGATCCTTTCTGTCCGCGAGGTCCTCCGCGGAGATTTTTCGCGCGGCCTGACGTTCGGCCTCCCGCTCTACGCCCGGCGGAAACTCCTCGCGGAGCTTATAGGAGCGTATGATGGACAGTTCCTCCGCAAAAAAATCGTCGCCTTCGCCTAAAATTTCGATGATTTCTCCGCCGGGCGCTTTGCCGTAAGGGTATTCGGTGATTTTTGCGACCGCTTTTACGCCGTCGGGAATATTGAAACAGCGGGAAAGGGGAATATAGATATTTTCAAAATATTTTTTCTCGTCCGGTATGAGATAGCCCGCGCGGGAGTCCTTTCGGAAGGTTCCGACAATTTCCGTATATCCGCGGGACAGAATTTTGACTACCTCGGCTTCGTCGTCGCTCCTGCCGTATACCCGTTCCGCATACACGGTGTCGCCGTGCATAGCTCCGTTCAGATTTTTATGGGGAATAAAAAAGTCCTTTTCGTAAACGGTTCTCTCCTCGGGAATAAGAAAGGCAAAACCGCGTTCGTTGCCCGATAAAGTGCCTTTGATAAGTCCGAGACTGTCGGGTGTGCCGTATTTCCCGCCGCCCGTCACGTACAGCGTTCCGTCCTCGCAGAGAGAATCGAGCAGGGCGAGAAGGCTCTTTTTCTCCCGATGGGAAATTTTCAGGAACTTTGCGATTTCGGTAAAGGTTTTGCCGCAGAGGGTTCCCTCCTGAAAGTATTGCAGTAAAGTTTCTTTTGCGCTCAAAATGCGCCTCCGTAAATTTAGTATGTAAGAATGGGAGAAAAGAGGAACAAAAAAGGCGGCCTTTTTATATAAAGCCGCCTTTCAAATTCCCGTTTATGCTATATTTATGCCCAGATGGATTCGAGTTGGAGAATATAGAAAGAAATAGAGAAGATTACCAGAATGACGAGACAGGCAATCGTCCATTTTTTCATTCTCGCTTCGATGGATTTTCCTTTGTTCTTTCCGAAGAAAGTCTCGCTGGAACCGCCGAGGGCATTGATACCGGTGGAGTTACCGGGCTGCAATAACACGAGGATAATCGCGGCAAGTGCAGACAGGAACATTAGAGCGATCATCGTCACGCTCAGCCCCATATATAAATTGTATAAAGCGTCGTTTTTCGTGGGAACCAATAAATTCATAAATTCCAACATTTCCGTTAATCCTTTTAAGCATTTTTCTTTTGACGGAACAGTCCGTTATTTTCAAGATACCCGTAAATTATAACATACTCTTTCAAATAGCGCAACTGTTTTTTGCCCGTTTCCCGAGTTTTTCTTAAAAAATTCCCAAAAAACGATTATCTTTCGATGAGCGTTTTGCCCGTCATTTCCTTCGGCTGAGGCAGGCCCATCATGTCGAGGAGCGTCGGAGCAAGATCTGCGAGCACTCCGCCCGAACGGAGTTTTACGTTCTTATATTTCTCCGATACCAAAATCACGGGCACGGGATTGGTCGTATGCTGCGTAAAGGGCGTTTTTCCGTCCTCCGCTATCATTTGGTCGGCATTTCCGTGATCCGCCGTGACCAAAGCACTTCCGCCCATGGACAGAATTTTATCCGTTACTTTCTTCACGCACTCGTCCACCGTATGCACCGCCTTTACGGCCGCTTCCATTACGCCCGTATGACCGACCATGTCACAGTTCGCATAGTTGAGAATGAGAACGTCGTAAATTCCCTTGTCGAGCTCTTCGAGAACCTTGTCCGTGACGAGATACGCGCTCATTTCCGGCTGCAAATCGTAAGTGGCGACCTTCGGAGAGGGAATGACGATCCGCGTTTCTCCCTCCACGGGCTTTTCGATTTTCGCGTTAAAAAAGAACGTGACGTGCGCGTATTTCTCCGTCTCCGCGATATGCAGCTGTTTCATGCCCAAAGAGGAAATATACTGAGGCAGGGTATTGTCGATTTCGTCGGGCGGGAACGCCACGCCGACGTTTTCAAAAGAGGAATCGTATACGGCAAATCCGACATAGGTGGGGGCGAGAAAGCCCGTCTTGCGTTCAAAGCCCAGCGTCGCACCCGTCTTGGCGTCCTTGAAGGGGAATACTTCCTGCGAGAACATGCGGGTGATCTGCCGCGCGCGGTCGGGACGGAAATTGAAACAGATGATGCTGTCGCCCTTGCCGACGAGCGCCACGGGTTTCCCGTTTTCGGTGAGGTTGGTGGGAAGCAGGAATTCGTCCGTCACGCCTTGTTCGTAAGAGGCGCGCGCGGCGGCTTCCGCACTGCCTTCAAAGTGTACTCCCGCACCCGCGGTCAGCATATCGTACGCCTTTTCTTCGCGGTCCCAGTTGTTGTCGCGGTCCATCGCGTAATATCTGCCCGCGACAGAAGCGATTTTGCCGAATTTGAGTTCGCTGAGTTTGTCTTGGAGCTCTTTGAGAAATTCCGCTCCCGAAGTGGGCGCTACGTCCCTGCCGTCCGTGAAAGCGTGAATATATACGTTTTCGAGTCCTTCCTTTTTCGCCATTTCGACGAGCGCGTAGAGGTGCTCGATATGACTGTGCACCCCGCCCGTGGAAACGAGTCCGAAAAGATGAAGTTTTTTGCCGTTCTCCTTCGCCGCGTCCATCGCGCGGAGGAGCTCTTTGTTTTCAAAGAACGAACCGTCGCGGATGTCTTTGGTGATCTTCGTCAGATCCTGATACACGATGCGGCCCGCTCCGATGTTGAGGTGTCCGACCTCGGAGTTGCCCATCTGTCCGTCGGGGAGTCCGACGCTCATGCCGCTGGCACCGAGCTGAGAAGAGGGATATTCCTTTTCCAGGGCCGTGACGTTTTTGCTTCCGTCTGCATAGACGGCGTTGCCGTTTGTGTCCTTGTTGATTCCATAGCCGTCCATAATGATTATGGCATAGGGGGTCTTCATAAATTTATTCTCCTTTTTTCAAAAGCAACGGGGCAGGTATGTGCCGAATCATTTCGACCGTCCCGCCCCTCATCTGAATCCGAATTATTTGTCGTAATTGACGATCGCCGCGAAATCGGGCGCTTTTAAAGACGCGCCGCCGATGAGGCCGCCGTCGATTTCCGGCATGGCCATGAGTTCTTTGCAGTTGCCCGCATTCATGCTCCCGCCGTATTGGATGCGGAGCTTCGCCGCGCACTTCTCGCAGAACATTTCTCCCACGGTCTTGCGGATAAATCCGATCGTCTCGTTGGCCTGTTCCGCAGTGGCGGTTTTACCCGTTCCGATCGCCCATACGGGCTCGTAAGCGATGACGATTTTGGTGATGTCCTCGATGTTTTTAAGGCCTTCGTGAATTTGTTTCGCGAGGACTTCCTCCGTCTTGCCGCCTTCGCGTTCTTCGAGCGATTCGCCGATGCAGACGATGGGGGTAAGCCCCGCCGCGATGGCGGTGAGCGTCCGCTTATTTACGGTTTCGTCCGTTTCGCCGAAATACTGGCGGCGTTCGCTGTGGCCGATAATGACGTATTTCACGCCGTATTCTTTGAGCATGGCGGCGGAAATTTCACCCGTATAGGCGCCTTTTTCCGCAAAGTGTACATTTTCCGCGCCGAGCTCGATATTCGTTCCTTTAAGAGCTTCGCTTACAGCGGGAATGTCGATCGCGGGGACGCATACGACGACGTCGCAGTTCGCCTCTTTGACGAGCGGCGCGATTGCCTTCACGAGAGCGACGCCCTCGGACGCGGTATTGTTCATTTTCCAGTTGCCTGCAATGATAGGTTTTCTCATAAGAATTCTCCTGAAATAGTTTTTCCTTTTCCGGAAAGTATTATAACACAAACTCGGACGGAAAGCAACGAAAAGAAAGCGAAAATTTTATTTTTCGGAAGAAGTTTGAATGCCGTGGCGGCGAGAATGGCGGCCGTCGGGGAAGAAAAATCCGTGGACGGACAGAGCCGGAAACAGACGAGAAGAAAAATTTCCGGCGCGGGACGGACGACGAGCGAAAATGAAAATTTTCGGAAGGGAACGCACGGCGGGCAAGAGGGAAATTTTTCGTAGAGAGACGGACGGCAAGCGAAAAGGAAAGTTTCCGACGCGGGACGGACGACAGGGGAGAACAGAGAAAAAATAGGC
>USMU01000064.1 GCA_900555925.1 uncultured Clostridium sp.
TTTGAAATGGTCAGCCTTCTATGCTGTACAAAGCCGCGATTACGGCCTGTTCGGCAAATCCGATCTGATGAATGCCCCAGATTTCGTTCTTATCCCAAGTGACCGTCCAGGTCGCCTGATAGGGACAGAGATTTGTTTCGGGGTCGCGGTTCTGATACGCGGTCTTTACGTTGGTGTTAAAGGATTCCAAATATTCGTCCGCAAGCTCCGGTTCATAATTTCTCAATTCGTAATACGCCTCGTGCAGAATCGCCGCAAACCACGGATCTCCCTGATAATAGAACTTCATGGCACCCGGGTCGACGAGATTGAAGGTCTTCTTTGCAGCCGCCGCGGTTCCGAGTGCGTCGTCCATATATTCGGCTTTCTTGTCCGCGTCGTCCGTGCGGTCGTACATAATCAGGTCGGCGAGAATCATGCTGCCCGAATTATAGGCATAATGCACGCGGTTGATATCCCCGTCCGAACGGGTTCCGTCTCCGTTGATAATCGTGTGGATACCGTTCCAATAATCGTAGGTATCGGGTTTATTCTGCATCTTCTTGCAGAAGTTGTAGAATTTCTCCGCCCAATCCATATAGAACTCTTTTTCTTCCTCCGTCTCCGCATAATCGGACAGCATCGCGTTGACCATAATTCCGCAGGCGTTCGCGCTGAGCCCCCTTTCGAGGTGCTGTTCGGTCGCGTTGTCGGAAAGTCCCGCTTCGCTCCAAACCAATCCGCCGAGCTCGTTATTCCAGCCCGAGAGCACCCAATTATTTACGCGAATCGCTTCTTCGAGATACCACTCCTCTCCGAAAATTTCGTACGCGCGGAGATAATTGCGCGCCACCCAGATATTGTCGTCGAAGAAACAGTCCCCGTATCCGCTGTACGGCGTATTACCGCGCGCGGAATGATATTTCACGGAATTTTCCGCCGCGTTGCTTTCGGGATTGCTCTGACGGAAATATTTGAAATTATTCAGCATTTTGCGATAGGTATCCTTCTGCTCCGCGTCGTCGGGATAGAGTTTGCACATGTAGTACTGCATGCCCACGCCGCTGAAATTCGTCCAAAGAAATCCCGATACGTCGCTGCCGTAATTCTCTTTCAGATTGATATACGCATCGTCTCCCTCTCCGCCTTCCACGCCGTACTGCTCGAAAATCGTGGCGACCATCGCTTTCGCGCGGGTCTCCTCCTCGGTGGGCCGCTCGACTGTCGGTTCGGACGAGGAAGAGTTTTCCGAACCGCCGTTCGACGAGCTCTCTCCTCCATTCCCGCCGCAGGCGGCAAACGCCGTCGCGGCCAATATCGCCGAAAGACAACACACGATCATTTTTTTCCAACCTTTCATACGTCTTCCTCCGATTATCCGTTAATCTTACGCTTTTTCGCAATCACTAAAACAACTCCCGCGACAAGGAGCGCCGAGCTCGCAGCCACCAAAGACATCGTGCTGCCGCAGCCGCCGTCGCTTTCGTTTTCGGACGAGCCGCTCCCGCCCGAAGAGGAATCGCCGTCATCGTCCTTTTCGCCGGGATATTCCACGCCGGGAATCTTGCTGCCGTCGAGATTGACCGCACCGCCGAGCTCGAAATCCCAATTCCTGTCCGCGACCATGCTGGCGGCATCGCCCATGACCGTCAGATAACCGAGCTGGAAGTTCTGAATCTGAATTTCGATTTCCTGTCCGTCCACCGTAATCGTCGTCTCGGTGAGATTTCCGCGGGGAGCGCCGTAAACGCTGTAATAGGTAGCCATATTGCTCATTACCGCGTCGGACATAAGATAAACGTTTCCGTCCTCGGGGTTGTACGCGAGCATCGCCGTAACGCCGTAATAGCAGATAGCGTTGCTGTCCGTCGCGTGCAGCCCGAGCTTGATCATGCCCTGCCCGTCCTTGAATTCGTTGGTTCCTTCCTCCTGTCCGCCTTCGGTGGCAGGCCATGCGCCGATCCCCTCTTTATTGGGCATGCCGAGCGCAATTCCCTGTTCCGTAAATTCCTTATAGGCAGCCTTGAATTTCGCAAGGAGATCCGCGGCACCGATATTATAGCTTTCGGGAATACGGATTGTAGAAGCGTCTATCGTAATGAAATCGGAAAGGTCGAGAACGGTACGGTTTCCGGAAGCGTCATAGTTTACGCCGGGGAGAACCATATCCTCTTCTTTTGCAGCGGAAAGCTCGATCGCGCCGTACAGGAAATTCTGATATTTCTTGCCGTTCGCCTCGAAAACCGCGCTCGTTGCGGGACCGAGAACCATTTCTCCCGTTACATCGTATTTTTTGTTGCCTTCGTTGAAGCGGACGGGCAGTTTATAAATCTCATAGGTATCGCTGTCGAGCACTACCGCCGTTAAAGGCGTTTTGGAAACGTCCACATAAATTTTGCTCGTCTTGTTGACGTCCTTTCCGTCTACCGTTTCCTTTGCGACAAAGGTTTGAGAAAGAATGGTTTCCGTTTCAAAATTCATATAATCGGCAGGATTGCCCATTTCCGTCGTCCAGACAGCTTTCGCGGCCTCCGCCACGGCGTCCGCCGTCACTCCCGAGGGAAGAGAAGCCGCAACGTCGTCCGTCATGTTTCCGACGGCGTCCTCGTTAAAATCGCTGACGATTTCGCCTGTGTCGGGGTCTACGTGGGAAGCGACGTAGAATTTTACTTCCTCGCCCTCCAAAACGGCTACGCCCTTCGTAAAGAGCTGATTGACGACTCCTTTTGTCGTCGTTTCTTCACCGACGGGGTTACCCCATTCCGTCGTCGCATTATAAGCGCTCAAAAATGTTTTAATTGTAAACATTTCTTTGCGGAGAGAATTATATACAACCTCGCCGCCGTCTGCCGTCTTTTGTCTCCACTGGCTGTTATTCAAGTTGTTGATATTCCGCATCGGATTATAATTGACTTCCTTATCCGTATAATATTCCTTATACGCATTGACGAAATCCTCGATGGAAAGCCCCTCGATGACCTCGGCGGAAGCCGTATCCTGATAGACGGGAACGACCATATTTTCCGCTATATCCTCTGCCGTCAAAGCAATCTCTTTGCCCGTCTCGTCCACATTTTTACCCGCGATAAACTGACTGCCCATGGAATATCCGAGTGTAAAGTTCTGATAGGTAGTCTCTCCGACCGTAAAATCATTTCCCTTGGGATAGCCCGCGATAGTAACTTGGTCTGTCCATCCGTTATTCATATTCACATAAGCGGCCGCCGCTTCTCCGCGGACGGTGAATGCCTCGTTCATGTGCGGATTATAGACGATAAACGCATATCCGGTTTTTCCCCAATTATTCCAGCCGCTGTATGTGCCGAGATCCATGTGTGCCGCCACAAAGTAGGTGTCATTGGCAGAGGGCCAGCCGTTTCCAAGAGGCGCGTTTACAACGACAAATTGGTCGGCAATTCCCTGCTCGGTCATTTCGTCCTTTACCCGCTTCGCTTCTTTTTCAAAAGCATTTTCGATGTTTTCCTGCGTGACGCCCGTGATATAGGTACGTCCGTTCAAAAAGCTGTAATCGAAAATCTTCTCCTCGCCTTCGGCAAGAGAGACTACCGAGGAAACGCCGAGCGCCGACGCTCCGACGAATCCAGCCACCGCAAGAGTCAATAAGCCTCTTTTCATAGTTCTTTTCATCAAAAAATCCTCCGTTTATTGTTTTTATGAGACGGGAGCTCCTCCCGTATTCATTTGTTTTTTCCGTCAGCCTTTCAGGCCGCCGATCGCCACCCCGCTGATGAAGTATTTCTGCATGATACAGAAGAATACGATGATGGGAATACTCATGAGCACGCTCATCGCCATCATGGGGCCGTATTGGAATTTTGTTTCCAGCGAATAGTTGCGAAGCGCCATGGTAAGGACGCTCTTTTCCTCGTGTCCCTGCAAAATGAGATTTGGCCACATATACGAATTCCACACGCCTTGGAAGCAGAAGATTCCGAGCGTCAAAAGCGCGGGCACGATCATGGGAATGTAGATATTGAAGAATATCCTCAATTCCCCCGCCCCGTCCAGCCGAGCCGCCTCCGCGTATTCGCCGCTGACGGGAATGAGAAACTGCCGCATGAAGAAGATACCGTACACGCCCACCGTTCCGGGCAGGAGCACGCCGAGATAGGTGCCGATAAAGCCCGTTCCGCCCTGTCCCAGAATGTTATTTCCGCCCACGAGCGGGAAGGAACGAAGGAGCAGGAAGGTGGGGACCGTCGTCGCTATTCCGGGAAGCATCATGGAAAGCATCATGATTTTGAAAATCGCGTTGCTTCCCTTGAAGCGGAGCTTTTCGAAGCCGTATGCCGCCATGGACGCAAAAATCAAGTTAGTCGCCACGTTGACTACGGTAAGCCCGACCGTATTGATAAAATATCGACCGATATCCACATTTTGGAAAACATTTTTGAAATGCTCGATCGTGACGTGCGAGGGCAGCCAGGAACGGTCGGTGTAAATAAATTCCGACTCGCGGAAAGCGATGAGAATAGACCAATAGAAAGGAGCGAGCGCCACGATTGCCAAAATCGCCATTACGATGAAAATGACGGTTTTGCCCGCGATTTTTTTCTGTCTGGGGGTAAGTGTGAGTTCCATTTTCCACCTCCGTCAATAAGCGCGGTCCTTGACGAATCGCTGTGTCAATACCGTAATAGCGGCAATGACGAGGAACAGGAGTACCGCCTGCGCCGACGCATAACCCATATTCGAATTGGTGCCGAAGGCGCGGTTATAAATTACAAACACGGGCGTCACGGTTGAATTTGCCGGTCCGCCGTCCGTCATCATCAGCACTTGGTCATAGAGCTGGAATGCGCCGATGATGCTCATGGTCACGATAAAGAAGGTAGTCGGGAGCAGCAGAGGCAGCGTTATCCTGAAAAACATGCGCACCTTGCTCGCACCGTCTATGGTCGCGGCCTCGTACAATTCGGGAGAAATGCCGTTGAGGGCCGCGGCATAAATAATCATATTTCCGCCGATTCCCTGCCACATGGCGAGAATGACAATCGTGAGCATCGCCGTCTTTGAAGATTCCAGCCACTGCGGGCCCTCTATGCCGAACACGCGCAGAAAGGAATTGACAATGCCGATGTCGGGGTTAAATACCAAACGGAACACGGTCGCCGCAGCTACCGCACTGGTGAGACCGGGCAGATAATAAATCGCGCGGAAAACCTTATTTCCCTTTACCTTTGTATTGATGAGAAGCGCGTATAAAAGGGGCAGAATCACCGACAGAGGAATAGCGAACAGCGCATACCACGCCACATTCAAAAAGGATTTCCCGAAAATACTGTCGAGCGTGAAAATATTGATAAAATTCTGTACGCCGACGAAGGTGATTTCCCCGATTCCGTCATAGCTCGTGAATGCCAAAACCATCGCCATCAGAATGGGCACGAGTACAAAGACGGTGAAGAACAGGAGCGCGGGCAGTACGAAGAAAAAGCCCTTCAAAGCCAGCTTCCCCTGCATGGTCAGCTTCTTTTTTGCCGTAACGTTTGTCATGGACGGCCTCCTTTTATAACATGGCTTCCAGCTGGAACTGCGAATCGCCCTTCTCCTTGATTTGTTTCAACGCCGCGTCCGCATCTTTAATGGAGCCGGAGCCCGTGCGGATATATTCGCGCAAGGAATCTATCGTACCGAATATCCAGGTCGTCTCTACGTTGGAATATCCCTTTGCGATCGGTCTGACGTCGCAGGCGGGAAGCATTTCCTTCATCGTGGAAAGCACTTGACTTTCCTGCACAAATTTCGCTGACTGTAATGAGGTCTTTGCCGGCAGCAGGCTATAAAGCTCGCAATATTTTTCGAGGTTCTCGTCGGAGAGCCACCACTCCATGACCGAAAATCCCTTGTCGATGTCCTTGGACTTGGGAATCGCCAGCGAGTAGCCGCCCAGCATGCCGCTCACCGCGCCTTCCGTCTCGCTCTTGGCGGGATAGCCGACGAAATTCAAATTCATCTTCTTGCCGCTCAGCGTCTCCACCGTCCTGTCGTAATTGCTGGGACCGAATTTCATCGCTACCTTGCCCTCGATAAATTTATCGTCGGTATGATAATCGGTCGGGCAGCCCGTAATCGTCATCAGCTCGATAAACAGATTCATCACGGATTCCGCATCCGTGTAGGATTTTGAGGATTTATCCGAAATATCGATGTTGATTTTCGGAATCGTCCCGCTGGTATCGACCAGCTGTCCGCCCGCGGAAAGCATAAAGCCATAAAACTGACCGCGAAGATTGTATGCGTCCAGTCCGACAATGGTATCATTTCCGCTGCCGCTCGTAAGCGCCGTGGTCGAAGCAATCAGCTCGTCCCAGGTAGAGGGAATCTGTTCCTCTGAAACGAGGTCCATATTACTCCACAAGCCCCACGCATCGAGGTCGGTAGGGACTCCGTAGACGCCGCCCGAAATTTCCAGCTCGCGACGCGCGGCTTCGTTGTAGTCGGAAAGCTCAATCGTCTCGCTCGCCTCTATCTTGTCAGACAAATCGTGTAACAGATTTTTCTTGGAAATCGTCTCCCAGCGAGGCCAAATCACGAGGTCGGGAGCCGTTCCGCCCAAAGAAGCGGACGCGAGGGACTCGGATACGCTGTCCTGCATCTTATAGGTCATCGTATAGCCAAGGTCGTTGTTTTCGTTGAAATATTTCACGAATTCGTCCATGACCGCTTTATCCGACCCCGTCGCTTCGCACCATACGACAATTTCGTTGCCCTTGTTTCCGCCGCAGGCCGAAAGCCCGAAAAGAGCTCCGGCCGATACCGTCAGCGCAAGTGCCGTTGCAAATAATTTTTTCATTTCATCCTTCCTCCAATTAAGTTTTATTTCTTTACGCAGTTGTAAGCAACTGCGTAAAAAGGACGTCCTTTTTACAAAATTTTCAGTTTTCAATCTTTATTCAGCCGCGCACGTTGGCCTTGACGATAACGACTTCTTCGTCGAGAGGCCGCACGGTATATTCCTTTACGCTTTCGGGAATGATAAACGTTTCCGCATAATGTACTTCAAACGGCTCAAACGCGCCCGTCGGACTTTCGATAATCGCTCCTCTGCCGTCCACGACGTTCGCCTGAACGACGGAACCGTCCGTCTTCATGCGTTCCGTTCTACGGATATGGCAGCGGCGGGTCTCGATAAATTCCCGCTCGTGCAGGCCGGTATGCTCTTCGAGGTAGTCGTCCCGCTTTTCCACCGTTTCAAAGCGGTTGACGAGATTTTCCATTACCCAAGGCGTATCGCGGTACCATTGAATGACGTGCCGTCCGTGATTGATATGCACGGGGCGGGGCAAGCCGTCCAATCCGAGACGGGACCAATCCCACAGCTTAAAGGTAAAAATATACGGCGTCGCACTGATTTCGAGAACCATGGTGTCCGCCCCCGAACAGTGTACCGTACCCGCGGGAATAAGGAAATGGTCGTGCTTTTTCGCGGGAAGTTTATTCACATACTTTTCGGCGGGAAAAATCATTTCGCCCCTTTGCGCCGCTTCCAGATCGGCCAGCATGGCATCTTTGTCCACTCCCTCTTTGAGCCCCAGATATACATAGGCATCGTCCGCACAGTCGAGTATGTAATAGCTCTCGTCCTGCGTGTAATGCATGCCGAAGGTATTCTGAATATATTCCGTCAGGGGGTGAACTTGCAGAGAGAGATTTTGTCCGCCCATCGTATCGAGGAAATCGAAACGAATGGGATATTCGTCCCCGAACCGCGCATGTACCTTTTCTCCCAAAAGAAGTCGCGGGCGATAAAACACCACGTCTATGGAGGGAACCTCTATTCTCACGTTCCCGAAACGCATATAAATACTGTTTTCTTCGGGAACTCCGTCAAACGCCCAGGCATAGTTTGTCTCCGAACGGTCCAAGTCACACACTTCCTTCATCCACTGACCGCCCCAGACCTCGGGCGCAAAATAGGGAACCAGACGGAACGGACGGCTCGCAAACGTTTCGAGCCCCTTGCGCCAGCCGTCGCCGCTCACCATTTTCGGGCACCCCGCCGCATTTGTATCGAGCAGGTAGTCCGCCTTTTCCAGCATGTCGCGCTTGTGGCGGTCGGCCATGCGCCATTCTACGAAAAAACCCTGTTTGAACTTAGCGAGTTTATTGGCGGAAGCGTTGTCCGTCTTCCAGTTGGGAGTGCCCTTTTTGAATCGGCACTGAATCTCCCAGCGAGCCAAATCGAGATAGACGTATAAATCCCCCTCCGCGACGAGCGAAGCGCCCACGCCGATGACGCAGACGAGCCCCTTTGCCGTCTCTATCTCGCCTTTGAGCGCCGCCGCCTTGTTTTCGTCCAAAATGTCGGCAAGTTTCAGGGTATTCATGATTCCGAAAACTCTGTCGTCCGTGACGAAGGGGCGGATTTTTGCGTTATAAGCCTCGTCGCTCATCATCGCCTTATCCGAATCGAACCATTTTGCGTTCAGGAAGGAAAGCCCCTCTTTGACCTCGTTTTGCTCCACTTCGGTGTAGCAGTCAAAGACGATGACGAAACGCTTTTTTCCTGCGGCGCGGCGGAGCAATTCCTCTCCGACCGCCCGATAGCCCTCCCATGCCTCGTAGCCCCGTATATTGAGTTCGGGGTATTTATCGTAATTTCCGTAGCCTTTCATGTTTACTCCTCCGAATAGCTCTTTGATTTTCCTATATGTCTCTTTAATTTTTCCGCTTTTAACGGAGCGAAGCCGCTCCGATAATTCCCGCCGAGTTGCCGAGCTGTGCGGCGAACGCTTTGACCGGCGCATAATTTTCCCCGTATACCTCTCTCCGCAAAGTTTCGTTGACCGCGGGCAGGAATAAATCCGCCGAAGCGGAAACCCCACCGCCGATGACGAAACATTC
>USMU01000065.1 GCA_900555925.1 uncultured Clostridium sp.
ACGGCCGAACCGCAGAGCGCGGGCGCGCTCGGAGACCGCTTCGGCGTTTCGAGACAGGTCATCGTGCAGGATATCGCGGTGCTCAGGGCAGAGGGCTCGCCCATCGTCTCCACAAACCGAGGCTATATTTTGGCTTCGGGCAGACAGGCGGCGCGCGTCTTTAAGGTCTTTCACGGAGAGGACAGACTCCAAGAGGAGCTGGAACTCGTCGTGGACAGGGGCGGGACGGTGAAAAACGTCATCGTCAGCCATCGGATTTACGGACGCATAGAAGCGGAATTGAATATTTCCAACCGCGTGGAAGTCTCCGAGTTTCTTCGGAGTATTCAGGGCGGGACGAGCCGCCCCTTAATGGTGGTGACGGGCGGGTATCACTATCATACCGTGACGGCGGCGAGCGAGAGCGATTTGGACGAAATAGAAACCGCGCTGAAAAAGGGCGGCTTTTTGGTGGATAAATAAAGAGGACAGGTATGGAAGTAACGGTATTTTCGGGCGAGTACGGAGATTCGGACGCGCTGAAAAAGGAACACGCGCTGGGGCTTTTTGTCTCGACGGGAGAACATCGGATTTTGTTCGATTTCGGAAACAAAACGGCGCTTAAAAACCTTCGGGCGCTCGATCTGTCGGAGGCGGAAGCGGATCTGGCGGTGCTTTCGCACGGCCATTCGGGCGCGGGCGGGGGACTGAAAGAGCTTGCGCCCGCGCTTCGCGGCATCAGGATTTACGCCCGCGAGTCGGCGTTCGACGCGCACTATTTCAAAAAATCCCGTTTGAGCTACAAGACCGTTTCTCTGCCGAAGAAATTGCCGAGAGAGGGCTTTTCGTTCGTAAAAAGTTTTCTCAAAATCGATAACGAGCTTTCGATTATTTCCAATTTCAAACCGACGAAGCAGGTTTTGGCGGAACCGCGCTATTTCGTGGACGGCGATCGCTTTTTCGAGCCGGATACCTTTTCCCATGAACTTGTGCTGATCGTGTCGGACGAAGATTCGCTGACACTGTTTGTCGGCGGGGCGCATGCGGGATTGATGCAGATCATCGAACGCGCGGAAAAGACGTTCTCAAAGCAAGTCGGAAAAGTCGTAGGGGCGCTGGAACTTACGGACAAGAAGGGAAAGCCGCTGTACTCGGAAGAACGCACGCGGAATTTCGCCTTCGAGCTGGAAAAATTCACGCGTGCGGAATTCTATTTCGCGAGCGGCATCGGAGATTCGGTTTTCGGCGTATTACAGGAGGAACTGGGGGAACGGATTCGCCGTCTGCACGTCGGGGAGACGCGGCGGATATAAAAGAATTGACGGGGAAATGAAAAATCCGCGCTTTGAAAGCGCGGATTTTTTATTTTAAAATCGGCAAATCTTTTTATATCGTCATAAGATTTCAAAGGTGTCTCACGTCAACTTTTTTTCGTGTAACAAGCCGCTAAATTTTTTACGATACTCAAAATATTTTTTTGTTGTTCCGCGGGCAATCTGCCATAAGACTGTAATAAATCGAGCTGGTCGGATGTCAAATCGTTGAATTTTCCGTCGAGAAAAAGTTCAATCGGGGAAATATTCAGTTCCAGACAAAGCTGTTCCAATGTGGAAAGCGCAGGAATCGAGTCTTTTTCATTATACCAATTTTGCACAGAAGTGGACGATATTCCCAATCTGTGCGCTAGTTCCGAACATGTTATTCCCCGTTCTTTTATAATTTTATCTATTTTCGGGCGAGGATCGTAAATCATAAAAGTAACCGTTAAATATAACTATATTTATACTCTACATAAATTAAACTGGTATTTTTTGACTTTGAAATAATAACACTTTACTTGCTTTTTAGAAAATTAAGATATAATAATGGGTAAAAAAATATAACCGTCAAAAGACGGTTATAGAGAAGCGGCGTTTTTCGTTATTTCTACTATACAATTTTGTTGTGTTTCGTTTAGTTTGCGAAAGGATTCCAGCAGTGTTATTTCTTTGGGGGTGAGCGTATCAAATTCAATATCCGTAAAAAGTTCCGCCATAGAAATTTCGAAAAGCAAGCAAATCGATTCTAGAACGGGAATTGTGGGCATAGAGTTTTTTTCGTTATACCAATTATAGACAGAAGTTACGGAAAGACCTATTTCGTGAGCTAATTTTGCCCGCGTCCAACCTTTTTTGATTCGTAAAGCGTCTATTTTTTGACGAGGATCGTGACTCATAATATACCTCAATATAAAAGTATACTTATATTTTACTCCAACTATACTTTCATATTGGTATAATTGATTATTAAAATGTAACACTTTACTTTTATTTGGCGGTGATGACGGTGATAAGTGAAAAAGGAAATAATGATGTGAATAAAAAATTGAAAATTAACGAAAACGAAGAAGTGGTCATAGATTTATATCATAAAAATAAATCTCTCGAAGAAATTTTCTCAGAGACCACCTATAAGGATAAAAAATCCGTTATCGATTGTATGATAAGGAATCATTTGCTGCCGCCGCAGAAACCGAAGTTATTCAGCCGCGATATGGACGTATGGCTGATTCTTCTCTATATGCAAGGAAAAACGATAGGGGAAATGCAGAAAATTGTAAGATGCAGTGCGCCTCAACCCATTATAAGGCGATTGAAAAAATGCGGGATTCGGTTATATTCGGAAAAAGAATTGCGGGAAAAGATTCTTTATTTGTTTAAGTCGGGAAAATATGCCGAGGAAATCGTCGGAATTTTACATTGTGAAAAGGATTTTGTGGTAGAGCTTTTGAACGAATACGGAGTAATTCCGTATGACCGTCAGGGCAGGCCGATGTTTTCGTCAAAAAAGTAAGGATTTTTTTGTTTTCGACAAAAGTCCCCCGAAAAATTTCCTTTTTGTTTGTTATAAATCGCGTTCGGCTTTCATAGATTAAAGCAGAACGATACCGAAAGGAAAAAGGAGATTTTTTTATGAACGAAGAAATCGAATATGCCGAAATGCTGGAAATTCCCGTTT
Organism: uncultured Clostridium sp.; assembly: GCA_900555925.1. Taxonomy (GTDB): domain Bacteria; phylum Bacillota; class Clostridia; order Christensenellales; family Borkfalkiaceae; genus Scatosoma. Next base: position 2,977 of record USMU01000065.1, read on the forward strand.
CTACGGTCAATGTGGTCAAGAAAAAGAACCGTCGGGTCCGCGGGAAAAATCAGCCGAATCTCAAAGAGCGCCTCATTTCCCGCGTGAACGACAGAGTGGGGAATGACTCCTATGCGGAAGAAGGAGCCTATTCCGCGCCCGCGTCCGCGATGGAACAGAATCCGATATACGCTTCCGCGGAGAACGCGGCGATCGAAGACGCCGCGCAGAACACGCCCGCGCCCGAATCGGAGGTCAACGCCTATGCCTACGCGGACGGCGGCGAGCGGTTGGAAACCGTCCTGCTTTCGGACGAGGAGGGGAAAACCGCGAAAAAGCGTCGCGGCCGTTTTTTCTTCGGCCGCAAAGACGAGTCCGTGCCTTTGGACGAGGAAGAGGGAGGCTACGACGACGGCGGCACGGGAGTAATAAAGACCAAAGCCGAACGCCGTTCGGGAATTTTCCTCACGGTGGAATTTGCGCTTGCCTGCGCGCTTTGCGGGACGATTTTCCTCACCAACGTCTTTATGCCCACGAGCGCGATCAATACGTTTTTTCGCAGTCTGATGCCCGCGGAAGAGGAACAGGCCGACAACCGCATTTATTCCGACTTTACGCTGGCGAGCGTCGTCAGCGAGCTGTCCGACGCGGAAATTACCGTTTCTCCTGCGGGAGTGCTCTCCTTCACGGACGAGTGCTGCGTCTATCCCGCGGTAGACGGAAAAGTCGCGGAGGTGACAAAGAACGCTTCGGGGACTTACGACGTAAAAATTTCGCATACGGACAGTTTTTACGGAATCATCAGCGGATTGGACTACGTATATTATACCGTCGGGGATAAAGTGTATTCCAACGTTCCCGTGGGCTACTCGAAGGGCGAATCCGCCGTACAGGTAACGATGTATTCGGGCGACGAGCTTCTGAATTGCTATGCGGTGGACGACGAAAACTGTCTGACCTGGATAGAGAGCGAGAGCTGACGCGCGGCGTCTGAAAACGAAAGTGAATCTTTCGGAAACGGGCGCCCGCGAGCGCCCCGGAAAGCGTAAAAAGAAAAAATTCCGCCTCCCCCTTCGTCGGAACAGGGTGAAAATTCATCCTCTGTTTTTATTGCTCGGCGTATATTACTGCTTTATCGGCGAACTGCCCATGTTCCTTTTGAGCGCGCTCGTCGCGCTTCAACACGAATGTGCGCACGCCTTTGCCGCGGCAAAACTCGGATATAAGCTCGACCGCGTGGTTCTGATGCCCTACGGCGCCGTCATAGACGGAGACTTATCGGGCATCAGTCTCAAAGACGAATTTTTCGTCGCCGTCTGGGGACCTTTATGCAACCTCTTCACGGCGGCGGGGTTCGCCGCGCTGTGGTGGTTCTGGCCCGATACCTATGCCTTTACCGATACGGCGTGTTTCATCTCTCTGGCGATCGGGCTGGTCAATTTCATTCCCGCCTACCCGTTGGACGGGGGCAGGGTATTGAAATGCGCCCTAAGAACCTGGGTGAAGGAAAAAAGCGCGGAACGCATTTGCCGCGGCGTGACTTTGAGTGTGGCGGCGGGGCTTCTGACCGCGTTCGTCGTTCTCTGCGTCAGAAAAACTCCCAATTTTACGCTGCTCGCATTTACGCTCTTTCTCGTCGCGGGCGCGTTCGGAAATCCGAAAAACGCCGACGCTGCCTATCGGAAAATCAATTTTTCTTCCAAAGCGGCTTTTCGCCGCGGCGTGGAAATCCGCCGCGTCGCCGTCGAGGAGACCTGTCCCTTAAAACGCGCCGTCGGGTTTATCGAGCGCGATAGATACCTGATTTTGGACGTCTACGACGAAAAGGAGAATTATCTTGGGGAAATCGGCCAAAACGAATTGGCGGAAATTTTCTCTCGTGCGGAAATATACGATCCCGTCGGCGACTTTCTGTAAAGAGTTTTGCCGCGCCGTGAAAGGGCGATAGGTTTCGCAAACGATTGACAGGCTTCGTAAACGGCCATATCGACGTGAATGGCTGACGGGGTTCTCAAACGGTCTTACCGTAAAGGGACGATAGCTTTCATAAAGACGGCGGCTGTAAAAATATGCAAAAAACGCCGACGAATCTACACGAATTTTCAAAAACCCCCTTGCAAAAAGTTTCGTTATATGCTATACTATGGTTAAGCGGAATTTTTCTCGCCTCAACAGTGCAAGAAATTTGAAGGTTCGGATATATATACATGAAGAAGGAATGGTTTTTCGACCGCTACTGCGGTCAGCAGTTTGTCGCGCTCTTGGAGGACGGAAAGCTTGCGGAATTCGCCGCGGAAAAGGAAACGGGCGGCGAAATCGTGGGCAATATCTATAAGGGGCGCGTTATGAACGTGCTTTCCGGCATGCAGGCGGCGTTTATTTCCTGCGGACTGGAACGCAACTGCTATCTGTCCACGGACGAAACTTATACCGATTATTCCAAATACGACGGCGCGCTCGGCGTTCCGAAAACCGGTCCCCTGGATCTGAAAGAAGGGGACGAAATTATCGTTCAGGTCACAAAACCGCCGCGCGGAAATAAGGGCGCAAAGGTCACGACGCACCTTTCTTTCGTCGGAAAAAACCTTATTTTTCTTCCGAATACCGATTTTGTGGGCATTTCCCGAAAGATCGAGGACGAGGAGCTTCGACAGAACCTCATTTTTACGGCGGATAAGATGCGGGAAAAGGACAGCGAGGGCTTTATCGTCCGCACGCAAGCTCCGTTTGTTACTCGGAAACAGCTGAAAAGGGAAGCCGAATACCTCAAAAATCTCTACCGCGCCATGTGCGCTCACGCCGCAAAAGCGCCCGTGGGCAGCGTCCTTTATAAGGATTTCGATTTGCCCGTCCGCGTCATGCGCGACAGCATGGGCGACGACGTTACGGCCATGTACGTAGGGGACAAGGAATTGTACGAACGCCTTTTGTCCCTCGTCCGTCTGCGCGGGGATTTTCCCGAACGCAAACTCATTTTGTATACGGGCAAGCGCGCGATGATGCGGGAATACGGCATTTCTCCGCTGGTGTTTGCCGCGGCTCAGCCCATGGTATCTTTGGAAAACGGCGCGTATCTCGTCATCGACCACACGGAAGCCATGACCGTGGTGGACGTGAACACGGGCAGTTTTATCGGAAATAAAAGTCTCGAAGACACCGTTTTCAGCGTCAATCTGGCAGCGGCGCGGGAAATCGCGCGGCAGGTGCGCCTGCGGAATATCGGCGGCATCGTGGTGGTGGATTTCATCGATATGACGGAAGAGGCGCACAAAGAGGCCGTGACGGCGGAATTGACGGCGTGCCTCGCCCGCGATAAGGCGAAATGCCACGTCCTGCCCATGAGCGAACTCTGCCTGACGCAGTTCACGCGCAAGCGGGTGGGCTTTGACGTGCTCTCGTACCTGGTCAAGCCCTGCGCGCATTGTCACAGCGTCGGTTATGTCCCCGAGGATATTTTCGTCGTCACCCGCATCCGAGCCGATATCCTCGATTGCTTTGCGAGCGGCTACCATTCCGCCGTCGTGGAGCTCAACGAAGGGATTTGCAGGCGCATTTTAAGCGAAGGTCTGTTGAAAACGGAAGCGGAAGGCGCTTGGCGGAATAAGCGGGTCTATCTGATTCCGCACAAGACTTTTCAGGAATTTCAGTATTCCGTGCGCGGCGATAATTCGGGCGTCCTTCACCTTCCCGATAAGGCGCAGATTCTCTATTGAAAAATATTTTTGCTTCTCCTTATCGTTCGATATCGTTTTATGCAAAAGCCCCGCTCCGACGGAAGTCGGAGTGGGGCTTTCGTAAACTTCTGCCGAAAGTTTCAGAGCTTTTTTCCGAATAAAACGGAAGCGAAACAGGGCGATTTACGCCGCTTCTTCTTTCTCTTTGAAAATGACGTTCGTATCGCTGCCGAACGCATTTTCCGCAATTTCTTCCGCCGATGCGGGAATCTCTATTTCTTTAAGCGCGGTGCAGCCCCCAAAAGCGTTTCTGCCGATTGTCTTTAAGCCTTCCGATAAAGTCACTTCGGCAAGATTTTCGCATTTTGCGAACGCAAGATTCCCGATTTCCGTAACGGTATCGGGGATGACAATGGATTCGACGGAAGAAAAGTAAAACGCCCTCTCACCGATTTTCGTCACCGAGCCGTCGTCGGGAATAACGGAGGCTTTACAGCCGAACAGCAGAGTATTCGTCGCCGTTTCGATAATGCAGTTTCCGTCGCTGTGGTATACGGGGTTGCCCTCCTCGACGGAAAGGGCTTCGAGTGCCGTACAGCTACGGCGAAGGAAGATAAAACGTCCGATTTTCGTCACGCTCCTGGGAATGGTAATACTTTTTAAGGAGTGACACATTGCGAACGCATAGTTCCCGATTTCCGTCACGCTGTCGGGAATGGTCACGGAGACGAGATTTTCACACCGCCCAAACCCGCTATCAGCTATCCTTGTGACGGGCAGGCCGTTATATACGGCGGGGATGACGGCTTCGGTAATATCCCTGTTATTCACATCGACTTTTACTTCGTAAGATACCGAACCGTCTTCCGAAGTAAAACTACGGAAGTTCAAGTCCTCTTGCATGATATGGATCGTTACGCCGTCATCGAAGGCGTTTTCCGCAACGTCGGTTGCATTCAAGGGAATCCAGACCTCTTTGAGCGCACAGAGGCGGAAGGCGGAATCGCCGATAGTTTTCAGATACGCATTTATTCCGTCATAGAACGTCAGATTTTCAAGCCGCGTACACGAGAGAAACGCACCCGCGCCGATTTCGCGGACGTCGCGGGGAAAATAGATGTATTTGACTGCCGTGTAAGCAAATGCCTGTCTTCCGATAACCTCCACGTTGTTTCCCAAACTGACTTCGGTAAGATTTTCGCAGTTTGCGAACGCATAGCTTCCGATTTCCGTGACGCTATCGGGAATGACGACGGACTCGATTCCCGAAGCGAAAAACGCGCTCTCGCCGATTTTTTCGACGGTATCGGGAATATCTATTACAGCTAAATTGGAGCAGTTCGCAAACGCGGAGTTCGCAATTTCCGTAACGCGGGTACCCGCATATTCGGAGGGGATAACGACGCTCTTTATCGTCGGTTTGAGGTCGTCGGCGAGAGCGACCGCGTATGTACCCTTTTCGGTCGGAGTAAACACAAACATGTTTTCCACGTCGATTTCTCCGCACACCGTACAGACGCAGTTTTCGTAACGATGTCCCTTTGCCTCTAACGTTTGCAATTTCATGACTCCGCATTCTTCGCAAACGTGGACCGCCTGTCCGTCCTCCGTACAGGTGGGTTCGGATAAAACGAATCCGTCGTCCCAGACATGCTCCGTCGCTTTTGAAAAGTCGTATTCCGTGTCCCCGCAGATTTCGCAGCGCCGCATCTTGACTCCGAGCGAGGTGCAGTTCGGCTCCGCGATAATCATCCATTCGGAGTATCGGTGCGGGCAGTCTAAATCCAGCGTGACGGAGGTCCCGTCCGTGAACGCGACGACGAGTTCTCCCTTTTGGTTGACGGACACCTCGCGGATTCCCCGTCCGTCCTTGCCGTCCGCGCCGTCTTTACCGTCTATGCCGTCTTTACCGTCTTGCCCGTCCTTGCCGTCTTGCCCGTCCTTGCCGCTGATCATTTGGATAAATTCTTCCAGCGAGCCGGCATATCCAAGCTCGGACGCTTTTTCATAAGCGGTTTCGACGGTGTAGACGTCTCCCCATTGCGGGGCGCTGCT
>USMU01000066.1 GCA_900555925.1 uncultured Clostridium sp.
CACCGCGACATTGCCGCCGATCCAGACGTTATTGCCGATTTTTACGGGAAAGGCGTATTCCAGCCCCGCGTTCCTGTCTTCGACGTCCAAAGGGTGTCCCGCCGCATAAATTCCACAATCGGGGGCAATGAATACGTTGTCTCCGATTTCCACTTTCGTAGCGTCGAGAATCACGAGATTATGATTGGCATAAAAATTCTTACCCACAGAAATATTATAGCCGTAATCGCAGATAAAGGGCGGCTCTATGATAAAATCCCCCGCAAACTTTCCGATGATCCTGCGAAGAATTTCCTTTCGGCCTTCATAATCGCCGTACGGAAGCTGATTATATTTCTGACAGAGCGTTTTACAAATTTCCCGCTCCTTGAAAAGCTCTTCGCAATGATACGGGTCGTACAATACTCCCAAAGCCAATTTCTCTTTTTCCGTCATCTCCGTCCCTCCCAAATTTTCTGTTTTATCTGATAATCAACAACTTCTCCCGAGCCCGCGTGATCGCCGTATACAGCCAGCGGTTGCGCTCCCCGCCGAACGCCCAAGATTCGTCGAACACCACCACGAAATCAAATTCCGAACCCTGCGCTTTATGACAGGTGACCGCATAGGCAAATTCAAACCGACAAATGGGTTCCTCCGACACCGATTTCAGTTGATGCAACAGCGCGAAATTGCTCTCGTGCACCACCGTCCCGTCGATGAGCTTCACCGCCCTGTCCCCGTAGGCGTGCGCGTATCGCCCCTCCGTGAAAACGGCCGTGTCGAAAGGCACCCACACGCTCTCGTCCGCAAAGTCCGCCTTGAAATCCATGGACGCCAAAAAATCCATGCTCTCCCGTATATTGCTGCCCGTACCGATAATTCCGTTGACGAGATGGAAATTCCCGTCCTTATCCAACGGCTTCTCCCAATCGTTGAGCGTACAGATGAGCTTTTCCCCCTCTATGGGCAAAAGCGCGCTCTCGTCGATTCCCTTATATCCGCGGATTTCCCGATTCAGGGCTGCGCGCGTTTTGTTCCTGCCGCAGATGATTTGGTCCGCTTTCAAAAAAATTCGCTTCCGCTCCGCGGGAGATAAAAAATTCTTACCCACGACGCACACTTTGTCGCCGTAATTTCCGTAGGGAATAGACTTCCCCTCCCGCGCCAGCGTCGCCACCTGTATGATCGGATTGTCCGACGCCTGACGCACGATCTCCGTCAACATATAGTCCGGATGTTCCAACAACCCGCAGGTGCCGTTGACGGGCGGAAGCTGCGCATTGTCCCCCGAAAACAGGCATTTGACGTCAAAGCTCAACAAATCCCGCAAGACATCCTCTCCGATCATGGACGCTTCGTCCACGATGATCAGGCGGATTTTCTCGTCTATCTTTTCCTTTTTCGTAAACGACAGCGTTTCCCTTTCCACCACTTCTCCGTTTTCGTCTACGTCGAAATCGTCCTCGTCCCGCGTATAAATCAGACTATGCACCGTCCCCGCCACCGTTCCGTTTTTTATGAGCACCGTCGCAGCTTTCCCCGTCGGCGTGACAAAGACCGCTTCGCTTCCCGCTTTCAAATGCAAAACGTCCTGCACTACGTGATTGATGAGAAACGTCTTTCCCGTCCCCGCATATCCCGCCAATACGAAAACTCGGTTGTCCGTATTCAAAAACCACTCCGTTATTAATTTTTTCGCGTTCTCCTGATCCGCCGTCAATTCCCTTTCCATAATAAGATCATTATACCATATTCCCCGCAAAACGGCAAGCATTTATCGAACGTTTGTTTGTGTTTATTTCCAAAAAAGAGACGGATTAACGCTCTTCCCATAGGGAATTTACCGCGGAAAAAAGTATAGCGCATTATACCGCCTTACGAGTAAGGTGGTATAATGCGTTTATTTACTTTACTTTTGAAGTTGTTTATAATATAATGATGGTAAGATAAGCAATTTAGGGAAACAGGCAGAATGTGTAGTTTGTTAAATCTTGATATTCGTGTAAAAGCAGACGAGATAAATTATAATGAACAAAAATTTTTTTCCGATGAGCAAGAACTAATTGAAGATTATTTATGTACGTTATATATGAACGGGCAAATTTATTCGGATTACAATTTGATCAATACAGGACAGCATAAGTATGAAGTATTCGTAAATGTGCCAAATTTAGAAAGCATTAGAGAAAAATACAATAACGAATACGTAAACCGCTCTTATAAGCACCTTGTTGTTCAAATTAAAGAAATGGGAAAAAATATTTTATATGATCCTAACTGTAATTGTGAAACAGCGCCTTATTATATTTTATTTACAACTTCTGAAATCGGAACATCAAGCCCACTGATTTGCGGAAAATGCGGGAATGAGACTCCCCTTTATAAAATCCCCTATTTATTTGGTGAACAAGAACATCTTACTTTAATCAATTATCAAAAAACTTATGCAAGCGTACACGAACTATATATGCAATCGCTATCGGACCGATTTACAAAAAATCAATTAGTTAATCCTAATTCGTCTTTAAACAAAAGGGCATTTGAAATTAGGAAGGAATTGGAAAATAAAATCAAAAAACCCGTATATTTAAGTTTATCAAGATTCTTTTTAATTTCTGATCGTGACAAGAAAAAAATTAACAACGATAAATGTCCTAAATGCGGTAAAACTCTGATTGAATGCGATGATCAAATCGGTTTGGTTAAAATGTTTAGATGTGATGATTGCAGATTGATAACGGATAAACTCGAATAATATAAAAAAGAGCGTAGATTAAAAAATCTTCGCTCTTTTTTCCCCTATGGGAATTATCCTGTCTCCGTCCCTTTTTTTCCTTACTTCCTTACAAATTTCATGACGAGCATTTTTCCGCCGTAGCGCACCGATACGTCTATTCTGCCCTTTTCCACAGAAAATTCCTTCTTCTTTTCCATTCCGCCGAGGTCGGCAAAAATCGTCAGCTTGTTCGTCTCGGCGTCATAGCTATATTTCGCTTCCTTCTCCCATTTATGCCCGTCCTTTTCTTTACAGAACAGTTTCAGCTCGCCCTTGGGTCGGAGCTCTATTCTGAGATAGTCGAAATCGTCCGTCCGTTCCTCGCCGCCGAAAAAAATCTGTTCGCATTCATAAGTTCCCAAATAGGGCTGCGCCACGTCTTTGAGCCCGCCCAACGCCGAAACGCTGAACAAAAGCGGCGAAAGCACCGCCGCAGAGGCGAATGCCGCACTCTTTAAGATAATTCGTTTTTTCATATCGTTCAGTATGCGTTTATCGCGGCCTTTTTATGTATAACACAATACCAACGCTACTCCGCCCAGCGCCGCCAAGAGCGCCGGCAACGCAACGACTGCTCCGTAACCGATAAATTGACGGAAAGAAAATTTTACGCCGTAACTTTTCAAAAGCCCTGTCCACATGATTCCCGCCAATGCCCCGACCGGGGTCAGACAGGCGCCGAGATTACTGCCGATAATCGTAGCGTATATGCTTTTCAAAGATGCTTCGGAAACACCGAGAACGCCGCCGAAAAGGACGCTCATGGGTATGTTATTGATGACGTTGGAAACCAAAAAAGACGCAAAACCGTATTTGAAAAGTTCGCCTTTTCCGCCTAGCACGGCGGCAATTTTTTCCGTAACTCCGTATTTTTCCAAGGAAAGCACGATGACGAACATCGACAAGACAAAGGGAACCAGCTCCCACGGCGCCCTTTTCAACGATTTCCCCAGCAGCCGCCCCGAAAGCGAAAAACGCCTTTTCACTGCGCCGAAAATCAGAGTACATATCCAAAGCGAAGCCGCTCCGCCCAAGGCTACCGCCCACATCGGAAACGAAAACCACGAGGACGCCGCCAGCCCCGCGATACAGACCGCCAGATGAATCACGCCGATCACCAACAGGCCTCTGTCGAGGACCTGAACGCGCTCGGGACGTTCGCACGACAGCTTCGACAACTGTTTATGAAAAAGCAACAGCAACACCGCCAAGGAGGTTAGCCCCGCAGCGAGCGTCGGCAGCCACATGACGGAAAAATATTCGCCAAAACCGATGCCGCAAGCGGAAGAAAGATAAATATTGGTCGGATTGCCGATGACGAGCGCGAGACTCCAAGTATTGGCAGCGACAAATTCGCCCACGAGATAGGGAATCGGACTGATTTTTTCCTCCCGACAAAAATTACAGATCACGGGAGTAAACGTGAGCACCACGATGTCGTTGGAGGTAAATACCGTGAGAAAGGAAACCAATCCGTACATGCCTATAAACAATTTCTTTCCGCTATTGCCCGTGCGGCCGATCAGCACTGCCGCCAGCCGGCGGAAAAAACCCAGCTCGTCGAGGTATACCGACAAAAACGTCAGACAGAGAAACAGCGCGAGAATCTTTAACGGATTCATATCGCCGGAGGCCGTCAATCCTTCCCACGTCTCCTCCGCCGTAAAAGTACCGGAAAGGAGCAAAAAAATGCTCCCGCACAGGGCGGGAAGCCAATAAATGCCGAACGTATGCCCTTTTACGGAAACTGTCGGCTTCGTTAAAACGAGAATCATCAATCCAGCGCAGGACAAAAAACAAACAATGACGGAAATTATCATAAGTGTTCTACGAAAATAAAATTTTTTTCTCCCGAAAAGGCTCCTTGGAGAGATTCTTTATCCTTTACAACTTTTTTTACGCTTGGCGCGAACAATACTCAAAACGACAAAATATACCGCCCACGCGCACAGAAAACCGAACGCCGCTCCCGATACGTCGATTCCTACATCGCCGAACGACGGCGCCCGACCGTCCGAAAAAAATTGCAATCCTTCGTCGCAAAAGGGAATGACGATCCCGACAAGCGACGGGATAAAAAAACAGAGCTTTTTTCGGGTATAGGAAAGATATGTAAAAAACAACAAAAACCCCAGCAGCGCGTATTCGCAAAAATGCGCCAGCTTACGAATGACGTGTTCGCTGATTTCAACGCCTTGCCCGGGAACCAAGGCGCTTAAAAAATTTTCCACGAGCTCTTTGACAAAAGAGCTCTGCACGGTCGATTCCGCCGCCGTTTTCAAGGAATTGGAAAATATCCAGCAGACAAAGGCGACCGTCGAAAGAGTGAGCGCTATGCGGAGTATCCATTTTTTACCGTCCGTCTTCATCTTCACTCCTTCGGCTCCGTTCTCAATAACAGAGCCCGATGTCAAATACTCAATAGTACAGTCCGAAAAATTTCTTGACGGGCTTCGTCTTCTCTATCGTTATCGGCTTATCTTCGAGAAGCGCAAGCATATTTTCCTGTATTCTCTCGAAGCGGTCGTAAAGCCCCGCCTCCTCTATCGCTTCCTTTGCCGCCGTATACTTAGGCGCCCGCTCCTGCATGTTATGCGTGTCCGTTCCGAGACAATGGACGAGCCCGTGTTCGAGCAGCGCAAACGCCATCGTGCTGTCTTCCTTTTTGAGAAATGCCTGCGTATTTACCTGCAACAGACACCCCATGTCCACGAGCGCGGACAGCAACGCGGGCTTTTTTCTCGCCTCGTCGTAACGCTCTACATGCGCGATGACGGGAATATAGTCCGTCGAGGAAATAAAGTCCTCCAAACGCCGCCAAAGCCCCCTATTCCAATCGGTCGCGAAGGGAAGTTCCGCTAAAATGTATCGCGTGTCCCCGATAGCCATCGCGCAAATGGATTCGTCCGACGCCGCCATCTCCGCCGCAAAATGCACTTCCGCGCCGAGATACGTCTCCATTCCCTCGGGTATCAAATCCTTGATCCGACCGAATGCGTCTGCACGAGCCTCCAAAAATTGTTTCGGACTGCGCTTCCTTCCGTAATAGTGGGACGTGAACACCACTTTATCCACGCCTTGTTCCAGAAGGCTCTTCATTTGTTCCGACGATACCCCTTCGTCTATTGCTCCGTCGTCGATACCGGGCAGTATATGTGTATGCAAATCTGTCATTTTTTATTTCCTGTTTTCTCCTTTCGGAGAACGACCTTTTTACTTTCTTCCTTCTCTCGTATGTATCTCCCGACTGCGGCGGAGATCGCTTTTTACGTATCTCCGCCGCAAAAATCGACGGGAGCTTATCATATCGTTTCGGTTCTTATTTTTCTCTAATTTGGTTCTTTCTCAGGTTCTTATTTTTTCAACCGATTATCTGAAATACTTCACGCCGCTTTCAAAAATCTTCATGTCGAAGTTCCCTTCGATATTTTTATACAGGTTTTCGCCCGTGCGTTCCGAATGTCCCATTTTTCCGAACACCCTGCCGTCGGGAGAGGTGATTCCTTCGATCGCCCACATCGAGCCGTTGGGATTATAGGGCGACTGCATGGTAGGTCTTCCGCTTAAATCCGCGTACTGTGTGGCGATTTGGCCGTTTTTCCGCATTTCTTCGAGCGCTTCCGAAGGCGCGACGATTTTTCCTTCCCCGTGAGAGACGGGGACTTTATACACTTCGCCCACCTTACAGGCGGAAAGCCAAGGGGACAAATCCGAAGCCACGCGGATATCCACCACCGTGGAGACGTGACGGGAAATGTTATTGAACGTCAGCGTCGGGGATTTTTCCGTCATGGGAAGCACTTTCCCGTAAGGCACGAGCCCCAGCTTGATGAGCGCCTGAAAACCGTTGCAGATTCCCAAAATCAATCCGCGGTTTTGAAGGAGCTTTTCAATCTCCTCCGCGATATACGGATTTCTGAACGTCGTGGCAATGAATTTTCCGCTGCCGTCCGGTTCGTCGCCGCCCGAAAAACCGCCGGGGAACGCAATGATGTTCGCGCGGGCAATCGCGCCCGCGATCGCCTTGACGCTCTCCTCGATGTCCGAAGCGGAACGGTTCTTTACGACGACCGTCTCCGTCTCCGCCCCCGCAAGGCGGAATTTCCGAGCCGTGTCGAGCTCGCAGTTCGTGCCGGGAAACACGGGAATGAACACGCGCGGCCGCGCGCATTTCGTCGAAATATTCGCATATTTCTTCGACGCGGCAAAATCGCAGTTTTCCGCTTTTCCCTCCGCGGGCGCCGTCGTCGCAAAGACGCTTTCGAGCGGGGTCAGGTATGCGTTTATCGCGTCGGACAGGGAAACGCTCTCTCCGTCCGCAACGAACGCGTTCCCCGTCGCTTCGCCGATATATTCCTTTTCGATTTCCTTTGAAAGCAGTTTTTCGTCCTTTACGGCGACGATCAGATCGCCGTAAGATTCCCGATACAAATCCGAGGCGCCCTGCGCAAAGTTTACGCCCACGCCGTTGCCCAAAGCGCTCTTGATGACCGCCGCTCCCGCGCCGCCGTTCTCGACGACCGTCGCAAAAGTAATATTCCCGTTTACGATATTCTTATACGTTTCCGCATAGACCGACTTCAATTTTTCAAAGTCGGGGACGAACTGTCCGTCCTTCGGAACGGGAAGCCGCCACAGCTTCTCTCCGCCCTTCAATACGTTATCGATGAGCTTGCTCGCTTTCGCGGGCGCGAGCGCAAAGGAAATGAGCGTGGGAGGGACGTGGATATGCTCGAAGGTGCCGCTCATGCTGTCCTTGCCGCCGATGGCGCCCAAGCCCAGACCTATCTGCGCATACACCGCGCCGAGAAGCGCCGCCGTCGGGACGCCCCATACTTTCGCGTCGGGGGTCATGCGCCGGAAAAATTCCTGCAACGTCAGTCGGATATTCCGATAATCCGCGCCCGCAGCAACTACTTTGGACACGGAAGCGACGATGGAATAAATCGCGCCGACAAAGGGGCTGGTTTCCATGAGATACGGGGAATAGCCGTAAGCGGAGACCGTGCAGACGTCCGTTTCGCCGCCGCAGATTTTCGCCGCCATGGCGATTGCGGGCGTAAGCTGGTTCTTGCCGCCCCAAGGCATATACACCGACCGCGCGCCGATCGTGGAATCGAAGGTCTCCGAAAGCCCCTTTTTCGCGCAGACGTTGAGGTCGGAAAGGACTTCCTTCGTCTTTTCCTTGAAATCCGCCTGTTTTTTATCGAACCAATGCGTGACTTTGTCCGAAATCTCCGCGTCGGCGGTCTGTTTCACGCCGTTGGTGTTGAGAAATTCGCGGGAAATGTCCACGATGGGGCGCCCCTTAAAGAGCATCTTCATTCTGCCCGTATCCGTGACGACCGCCACGGGCGTCGCGGAGAGGTTCTCCTCCGCCGCAAGCGCGATGAACGCATCCGCGTCCTTCGCGTCCACCACCACCGCCATGCGTTCCTGAGATTCGGAAATCGCCAGCTCCGTGCCCGACAAGCCCTCGTATTTCTTGGGAACCTTATCGAGGTCTATCGTCAGTCCGTCTGCAAGCTCGCCGATTGCCACCGACACGCCGCCCGCGCCGAAGTCGTTGCATTTTTTGATTTTCCGCGTCGCCTCCTTATTGAGGAACAGACGCTGCAATTTGCGCTCGGTCAAGGGATTGCCCTTCTGCACCTCCGCGCCGCAGGTCTCCACAGAGTGCGCGTCGTGCGCCTTGGAAGAGCCCGTTGCTCCGCCGCAGCCGTCGCGCCCCGTCTCGCCGCCCAAGAGAATTATAATATCCCCCGCCTTCGGCGCTTCGCGGTAGACCATGTCCTTACGCGCGCCGCCGACGACAAAGCCCGTTTC
>USMU01000067.1 GCA_900555925.1 uncultured Clostridium sp.
CTAATCTGGCCCGCCTCCGACTCTGCGTCGCCGATGATTTTGCGAACGCGCTCGTTCGCTTCGCCGACTTTCTTTTATGTATTTTTCTTATAGATTGTATAACCTACAAAAGCGCCCGCTGCGGCAAATATTACTATTGCAGCGACCAACGCGCCGATAAATACACCCGTGGATACGGAGAGAAACAGGACGCTCAAATTCACACCGTTCATTTTGTGCCTCCTGCGGTTAAAATTTTAATAATAGATTTATCGATAAACGAATAAATTTCGCGGGGATTTTTGTTCCCGTCGTCATTATTTTTCTATCTGTTTTTATTTTACAATATATTCGCGAAAAAGTCAATTGTTTGGGTCGAATTTATCACTTCGAATGTGAAATTATTTGGATTTTTTGTTTTTTATGAAAAAGTGGAAGGAACATTTTCCTCCCACTTCGCCTTTTAACGATAAAAATACACACTTTTAGATATTTTTCAGTACATTGTTTCCAATTCTTCCAGCCAAAGCTCTGCCGAAGCGTCCGAAGGCATACGCCAATCTCCACGGGGAGAAAGCGTGACGGAACCGATTTTCACGCCGTCGGGAATACATGAACGTTTGAACTGCTGAGAGAAAAACCGCCTGTAAAAATTTTTCAGCCATTTTAACAGCGTTTTTTCGTCATAGGCCTTCCCGAAAGCATATTTGGCAAGATAATATACTTTTTTCGGCGTTTCTCCCAAACGGATTGCATGGTAGAGATAGAAGTCGTGCAACTCGTAAGGTCCGATAATATCCTCCGTCTTTTGCGCGATCTTTCCTTCCTTATCGGGAGGAAGAAGTTCCGGAGAAATTTCCGTGGCGAGAATCGCTTCAAGGACTTTTTGAAGTTCTCCGCCCTTTCGCATTCCTTCGTATCGGACAAGATGTTTTACCAAGGTCTTGGGTACGGAGGAATTGACGGCATACATGGACATATGATCCCCGTTATAAGTACACCAACCGAGGGCGAGTTCGCTCAAATCCCCCGTCCCGACAACGAGTCCTCCCGTCTTGTTTGCGATGTCCATGAGGATCATGGTACGCATGCGCGCCTGGGCGTTTTCGTATGTCACGTCCAACGCTTTTCTGTCGTGACCGATATCTTCAAAATGCTTCAAAACGCTCTCGGAAATATTGATTGTCCGCCCGCTTGCCCCCGTACATTCGATCAATTTCAGAGAATTGTCAAACGTCTTTCCCGTCGTTCCGAAACCGGGCATCGTAACGGCGACAATATTCTTTTTATCTCTGCCGAGAATTTCAAACGCCCGTGCGGAAACGAGAAGCGCAAGGGAAGAATCGAGTCCGCCGGAAATTCCGATGACCGCGGTCTTTGCGCCCGTATGAGAAAGTCTGCGAGCCAAACCCTGCGCCTGTATGGATAAAATAAGTTCCGCACGCTCTCCGAGTTGTATGTTTTCCTGCGGAACAAACGGCGTTTTAGAAACTTTTCGCAAAGTCAGCTCCCCGTCCCCGCAAAATCCCGCCTTTGTTACGATAAAATCCGAAGGCGTTTCCGTGCCCGTGAAGGTCGTCAGTTTTCTGCGTTCCGCCGCGAGGAAAGAAGCGTCGATTTCCGCCGTCGCTCTTCCCTTTGAAAAAGGGAGACTCTCCGACAATACGGAAGCGTTTTCCGCAATCAGATTATGCCCGGCAAAAACCATGTCCGTAGTCGATTCGCCCGTTCCCGCATCTGCATAGATATACGCGCAAACGTTTCTTCCCGACTGTGATTTGACGAGCATTCTCCGATAATCCGCCTTCCCGATCGTCTCGTCTGATGCGGAAAGATTGACGATGATCGTCGCGCCGGCCGAAGCCGCATAAACGGAGGGCGGCATACCTACCCATAAATCCTCGCAGATTTCACAGGCCACTTTCACTTCGGGATTTTTTTCGTCGGCAAAAATCTGCTTAGGTCCGAACGTCGTGCATTCTTCTTCCCAGAGTCGATAATCGGGAATGTTCCCGTTCGGCGCGGGAGAAAAATACCTGCGCTCATAAAATTCCGAATAATTGGGAATGTGCGTCTTGGGAACGATGCCGAGTACTCTTCCGTTACAGAGCGCCGCAGCGCAATTATATAACTTTCCCATGTAATCCATGGGCAGTCCCACAAAAATCAGCATGGAAATTCCGCGCGTAAACAGCGAAAGCTCTTTCAGCGCTCTTCGGCAAGCTTCCGAAAGAAGGGGCTGTAAAAATAGATCTCCGCACGTATAGCCGCAAAGGCAGAGTTCAGGAAAGACGAGAATTTCCGTCCCTTCCTTCGTCTGCCTTGCAATTTCTTCTTCGATTTTCAACGTATTGAATTTTACGTCCGCGACTTTCAGCTCCGGACTTACCGCCGCGACTTTGACAAAACCGTATTTCATGAATTTTCCTTTCGTTTTTCCGACGGTTTACTCTTCTTTGTTTTCCTCTGCGGGTGTTTCCGCTTCTTCTGTGCCGCCCTTCGCCGCCTCACGGATTTTCGCTTCGATTTCCGCCTGCACTTCGGGATTATCTTTCAGATATTGACGCATTTTTTCTTTACCTTGAGCCACTTTATTACCGTTATAGCTAAACCAAGCGCCGCTCTTTGCAATAATATCGTACTGAACGCCCATATCAATGATGCAGCCCTGCTGAGAAATCCCTTCCCCGAAAACAATATCGAATTCCGCCTGTTTGAAGGGAGGCGCCAGCTTATTTTTGACGATTTTCGCCTTCGTACGATTCCCCATGATTCCGTCCCCATCTTTGAGCGAATCCATTCTTCTGACGTCGATGCGGATGCTCGCGTAGAATTTCAGTGCTTTGCCGCCCGGAGTCGTTTCGGGATTTCCAAACATGACACCTACTTTTTCTCTAAGCTGATTGATAAAAATGACGCAGGTATGCGATTTATTGACGATTGCCGTCAATTTTCTCAAAGCCTGAGACATGAGCCGCGCTTGAAGCCCGACATGACTATCTCCCATATCGCCTTCGATTTCCGCCTTCGGAGTCAACGCCGCCACCGAGTCGATGACGATGATATCCACCGCGGAACTTCTGACCAGCGCGTCGGTGATATCGAGAGCCTGTTCGCCGGTATCCGGCTGGGAGACGTACAAATCTTCGAGGTTGACCCCGAGCTTTTTCGCGTAGACGGGGTCGAGCGCATGCTCCGCATCGATAAACGCCGCAACGCCGCCCATTTTCTGTGCCTCCGCAATTGCATGAAGCGCGACCGTCGTCTTACCCGAGGATTCGGGACCGTAAATCTCGATGATTCTGCCCCGCGGCATGCCGCCGATTCCGAGTGCCAAATCGAGCGTGAGACAGCCCGTGGGAATGACTTCGATTTCCGTTTTGCCGGCTTCGTCGCCGAGGCGCATGATCGACCCCTTTCCGTACTGCTTTTCAATCTGCAAAAGCACGGCGTCGAGCGCTTTCATTTTTTCGCTGTTTACCTTGCTCTTTTCGCTGTTTTTTTCGTTACTCATTATAAATTTACTCCTGTATCTTTTTTACGAAATTTTATAAATTTTTCAATTGCCGATAGGCCAAAAAAAGCGCGTAATTGATGGCCGTTTCAGTAATTTCCTCTCTCGTCCCTTCAAAGCGGTAACGATAAACGTATACCTTTTCTTTGAGACCGATCGCAATATATGCCAGTCCCACGGGCAATTCCGTTCGGTCGGATTTCGGCCCCGCCAGTCCCGTCGTCGCGACGGAAATATCGCAGTCTCCCGACGCGATCAAACCCGCAGCCATTTCGTAAGCCGTTTCGTCAGAGACGGCCCCGACCGTTCTAAGCGTGTATTCGGAAACGCCGAGACGCTTGATTTTTGCCCTTTCGTCATACGTGTTCAAACCTTCAAAATATACTTCGCTCGCCCCCGGGACGGACACGATTCGCCTTCCGACGCCTCCGCCCGTAAACGATTCGGCGACGCTGATTTTCTTTCCCCGAAGTTTGAGAAGCTGCACGAGTCTCTTTTCTAACGACGTATCGTCCAACGCATAAACTGCGTCCCCCAAACCTTCCGCAAACAGTCTCAACACGCCGTCCGCAAGCATTTTCGGGGCAGTCGAGTCGTAGAGAATTTCTACTACGCTTTCGCCGTACCTCTCTTTATCATTATACGTCAACTTGTCCCCGCTCATACGGAGCGCTTCTTGCAAAAGCTCTTTGATACGTTCTTTTTCCGCACCTACGGCGCGGAGAACGATACGATCGAAGCGGGTGGAATACTTTTTTTCCAAAAAAGGAACACAAACGTTTCTGACATATTCCGTGCCCGATTCCCCGTCGTCCGGAGAAACGAGAAATAAAGAACAGTCCTCCTTTTCAAACAGTCCGGCTCCCGAAAGCGTGCCCTGCAAAAAATTTGTATTGAATTTTTCCGACAGCCATTCCCGCGCAGACGGTAAAAGACTTTTTTCCGCTATTACGACAAGATTTTCCGATTCGGCCGCAAGCTCTTCCACCGCTTTCAAAAATGCTTCCCGATCTTTGCGGGAAAGAAGGCGCACTTCCTCAAAAGGATATCCCGCTTTCAAAAATGCGTCGGAAGAAGAAAAATCCAGCTCGGAAAGTCCGTTTTTAAAATTTCTCAGAACGATACCCGCCGTTTTCATGACCGACTTTCCTCCTGTCCGCGACGTTCCGCTTTGGTAAAAATACGCATGCGCATTGTTTTAATTCGCGGTATCTTTAAGAACCGCTTTATTCTTGACCACGTAAGAAATTCCCGACCAGATCGTGAGCACCGTCGCAACCGCGAACAGGACGAGTCCTATCATGTTGATGACCTGTCCCGCGGTGCCGGAAAAATCGACAGAAAGGAGGAGAAAAAATATGCAGCCGTCTTGGAAAGTCGTCTTATATTTTCCCAGCTTTTCCGCCGCAAGCACGATTCCCGCGCTGGCCGCGATTTGACGGAACGCGCTGATGATGAGTTCCCGTGCGAGAATAACGCAGATGCAAACCGATGCGGCGATATAAATCCAGTTTCCCCAAAGCCCAAAAATGCTGTATTCGGTCAACATAAGGATAAAAGCGGTGGCGACCAATACTTTATCGGCGATGGGATCGAGAAATTTTCCGAGATTGGTCACGAGATTTCTCGAACGGGCAATATGTCCGTCGAGCGCGTCCGTGAGAGCCGCGAGCGCAAAAATTACCGCCGCGATGATATGATTGAAAGGAATAACGTCGAGGAAAAAGAAAAGCACGAAAACGGGAATCATGCAAATTCTCACGACGGATATTTTATTCGGTAAATTCATAAACGATAGTCCTCCGTTTCACCGTACAGGTCGTAACTGTCCGCCCTGTTTATTTTTATCTGATAGGTTTCGCCCTGTGAGGCTTCCCGCGCGTTGAAATACACTTTGCCGTCTATTTCGGGAGCGCTGAAATACGCGCGGCCGACAAAACAATTTTTATCGTAATCGATTCCGTCGCAGAGCACTTCGAGGGACTTTCCCACAAAAGAGGAGAGAAATTTTCCCGAAATTTCCCTTTGCACCTCATATAATTCCCGCACGCGGCGGCGCTTCGTGGAAGGATGAACCTGTCCGCTCATTCGGGCGGCAGCGGTATCCGGTTCGCGGGAATAGGCAAAAAATCCGCAGTTTGCGAATTTCGCTTCCTTCAAAAATACTTTCATACCCTCAAATTCCTCCTCCGTCTCTCCGGGAAACCCCGAAATAAACGTGGAACGAACGGCGACTTGAGGAATTTCTTCGCGCAATTTCTTCAAAAGCGCCAGATAACTTTCCCGACCGCCTTTGCGGTTCATGAGTTTCAAAATTCTGTTTTCCGAATGTTGCAGAGGAATATCGATATATTTGAGGATCTTGTCGTTATCGCGGATTTCCGCAATCAATTCCTCTCCGATGACGTCCGGATAACAATATAACAGCCGTATTTTACGGATATTATCGAGCTTTGAAAGTTCCGAAAGCAGATTTACGAAACGATTTTCCCCGTATAAATCTTCTCCGTACCGCGTCGTATCCTGCGCGACGACGATAAGTTCGGAAACGTCTCCGAGCTCCTCCGCCTCCTTCAAAAGATCTTCCATGGGATAGGAGACATATCGGCCGCGGATTTTCGGAATGAGGCAGTAGGTACAATGATTATAGCAGCCGTCGGCAATTTTGAGGTAAGCATAATGCGGCTCGGTAGTGAGCACCCGCCCGAAACGGAAACAGTCGTTCCCCTTGCCCACATAATTTTCTCTCTCGTTTCTCTCATAAGATTTTTCGAGCGCCTCAAAAATTTTTTCGTAATCCCGAATGCCTAAAAACACGTCCGCTTCGGTAAGCGGATCGAAAAGTTCGCCGATAAATTTTTGCGGCAGACAGCCCGTCACTACTATTTTTTCCAACTTTCCGCTCTTTTTATAACCTGCACATTCTAAAATCGTCTCAATAGATTCTTTCCGCGCCGATTCGAGAAACGCGCACGTGTTGACGATCACGATCTGCGCCTCCGACAAATCGTCCGTCAACGCGCACTTCCGCTCTTTCAAAAGTCCGATGAGCTTCTCGCTGTCCACTCGATTTTTATCGCAACCGAGCGAAATGACTCCGAATAGTTTATTTTCCAACATTCTTTGGCTTATCCTTCCTTACGGCTCTATTATACCACAATAAATATGACATACGTACGCCTGTTTTATAAAATTTTTGAAAATTTTTTATCAAAGAGGGCCGTACTTGCTTTCAAACTCCTCTTTGGTAATGAGAACCTTTCTCGCCTTTGCTCCGTCAAATGCGGAGATATAGCCCATGTCCTCCATCCATTCGATAATTTTTCCGGCCTTATTATAGCCCACGGAACACTTGCGCTGGATCATGGAGATAGAAGCGCTGCCGCTCTGGATAATAAACCGAAGGGCTTCGATATATACCTCTTCGATTCCCTCGTCGTCGCCTCCTCCGTCTCCGTCGTCGCTCTGCGATTTCATGTTGTTAATAAAGGCAGAAACGGTCTCGTCGTATTCCGCTTCGTTATTCGCTTTAATGTAATTGATAACCTTTTGGGCATCTTCGGAGGAAATGGAAGCGCCCTGCACACGGGTAGGAGCATTCATTCCCGCCATAATATAGAGCAGGTCGCCGTTTCCCAAAAGTTTCTGCGCGCCCGAAGCGTCGAGAATGACCCTCGAATCCACTTCCGCGGCCACGGAAAACGCGATTCGCGTAGGCAGATTTCCCTTGATGACGCCGGTGATGACGTCCGCGGAGGGACGTTGCGTCGCAAGGATCAAATGAATTCCCGCGGCGCGGGATTTCTGCGTGAGGTTTTGAATTCTGTCTTCAACTTCCTTCTTTGCAGCCAGCATCAAGTCGGCCAACTCGTCCACGATAATGACGATTTTCGCCAGCTTTTCCTCTCCCGGCTGTAAATTTGCGTTATACTCGTCGATATTGACGACATACGTTCCCGAACGGCTCTTTTGCTCGAACAGGCCATATCTGCGGTTCATTTCCCCTATTGCCCAGTTGAGACTCTGAATCACTTTATTAATATCCGTGATAATTTCATTGATCATCAGATGAGGCAAATGGTCATAAATGACGAATTCCGTCTTTTTAGGGTCTATCAGAATGAGTCGGAGATCGTCGGGAGAATATTTGTAAATGAGACTGATGATAAGGCTTCTGAGGAATACGCTCTTACCCGAACCGGAAGCGCCCGCTACGAGCAGGTGCGTCATTTTACAGATATCGCCGTAAATCTTACGATTGCCGACGTCCTTTCCCATCGCAAACACCAACGAGGTGGGCTTGGACTTCACAAATCCTTCTCCCGTAAGCATACAGCCGAGCTGAACGTACTGACGATTTTTATTGGGAACTTCGATACTCACCGCACCGTCCTCAAAGTTCGGGTAAATATTTACCCCTTTGCTCGCATAGAGGCTCATGGCGATTTCCTGATCCAAAGCAACGACCTTCTTTGCGGAAATGTTGCGGGGAATAACTACATTATAGCGCGTAACGGTGGGGCCGTAAGTAACGGAAGCGATGGTTGCGTCCGTCACTTTGAAGGCGTCCAACGTCTCCAAAATCGTCATTTTGTTGTTTTCCACTTCCTCCGCATTGGAATCGGGTTCTACGTCTCTGCAATCGAAATAATCCAACGGAGCTGGCTGATAAGGCTTATGCACCCGAGGTTTCGGTACAGGCGGCGGAACGGGACGAGGAGGTTCTTCAAATGTCTGTTCCCGTCGGTCGGAAACAAACGGATCGCTCCTGTCGCGCGAGGAAAGTCTGTCGGAAGGTTCTTCGGAAATGTTTCCCCTTCTGCTGTCTGAAAAATCCGATCGAAGCGTATACGGATCTTCCTCCTCTTCGTCGAAAATATCTTTTCTGTCCGTGGCGGGAAGTTCGTCCTCCTCTCTTCCGGACTCAAAAACGGAACGCTCTCCGCCGCGCACGTCGGGTTCTTCCGAATCCAACAGACCGCGGGAAGAATTCCTGTCGGAAAAGTCTCGTCCGAAGCCGTCTCTGCCGTTCGTC
>USMU01000068.1 GCA_900555925.1 uncultured Clostridium sp.
GGCGGGGATTTTTCCCGATATGAAATTTCGTATGCTTATCGTTATTCTAAGCCACCCTGTATATTGACAGTCGTCTCATATATTTATTGCAATTCCCATGTTTATCGTTATCTCGTGCGCTTTTTGCCCCAGAAGAACAACGCCACCGTTCCCGGCCCCGTATGGCTGCCGATCGTCGTTCCGACGCTGTAAATCTCGACTTTTCCGTTCAATTTTTTGAAGCGGGATTCTATAATATCCGCAACCGCGCGGGCGTCGTCATAACAGGCGGAATTGGAAATATAGCATTTGCCCGAATAATCGAGACCGTCTTCGGCAAACTCCTCCATTTTCTTTTCGATTTCTTCGATGACGCGCTTTTTGCCGCGGATTTTGAATCTCGGAATGAGTCTGCCCAGATCGTCCATATTGAGAAGCGGACAAATTTTCAAGAGATTTCCGATAAAGCCCGAAGCCTTGGAAATGCGGCCGCCGCGGACGTAATATTTGAGATCGGTGGAAAAGAACCAATGATGCACATTGAGTTTGTGATCCTCGGCCCAGCAAAAGAGATCTGCCGCAGACATGCCCTCGTCGCGAAGGTCTGCAAGTTTATCCATGAGAAGCCCGTAACCGGAGGAAGCCCCGAGGGAATCCACGATATAAATTTTTCTTTCGGGAAATTTTTCTTTGAGAAGAGACGCCGCCGCAGTCGCTGAATTATATACGCCGGAAATTCCCGAGGAAAGGCAAACATGCACGATGTCCTTGCCGGACTCCAAAAAAGGAGTAAAATATTCTACAAATTCTTCGACGTTGATTTGTGAAGTCCGGGTCATCTCCCCTTCCTCCATACGGCGATAGAACTCGTCAAACGGGACGGTCTCACCGAGGTCGTCGGGGTATTCCTGTTCCCCGAGCGCATAATGGAAACAAATGTAATGAATATCTCTGGCTTCAAAATGTGCCTTGGTCAAATCTGCCGTGGAGCAACAGCTCAATATGTAATTTCCCATAACAATACCTCTTTTCGGCTTTGACGCCGACTGATTTTTTATTCTTCTCTTTTTACGATCGAAAAATTTTTTCCGTTCCGCCCGAACGGGCAGCATGATAATATATCATTCGGATAACTATATATTTATTATATCACATTCGACCGAAAAAAGCAATACCTGTCCGCAAAAAAGAGAGCCTGCGCTCTCTTTTTTCTCTATCGACCTTCTTTTCCGCGATATGTTCGCTT
This sequence comes from uncultured Clostridium sp., assembly GCA_900555925.1. Lineage (GTDB taxonomy): Bacteria > Bacillota > Clostridia > Christensenellales > Borkfalkiaceae > Scatosoma. Next base: position 1,226 of record USMU01000068.1, read on the forward strand.
CTCTATCGTATGTCGGGCGCGGCGATAAAATTCAAGGTATATTTTCTCCCTGACACGATCAAAGTTTCCGCTCTCGTTCCGTCGGCGTACTCTATTGCGCCTACGGTCAGAAAAGTCGCCTCCCCCTCGCCGAAATCGGCCCGATACAATGAAGCTCCGATCGCTTCCTCTCCGTATTTTTCATAAGTTCCACTCCATTCCCTTTCTCCCGAAACGAATGTTATCGCCCCGTCCGCCGCCTCACAGACCATGTCGAGAACCTCTGCCTCCGGCCAATTCTGCGCCAGTTCTTCCGAACAATACAACACTTTTCCGTCGCTCGTATTTTGAAGCGTAGAAAATTGCCATTCCTTATCCTCTATGGAATAGTTTTTCCCCGAACAGCCGACCATGCCCGCAAAGACGGCAGCCAGCAAAGCGGCACAAAAAATCTTATTGCATTTCATACCCGCTTTTTTTCCTCGTTCATCGCGCCGCAATAGGGACAGACAGCATCTGTGCCCTTATAGGTAAATTTTGCGCCGCAATACTGACATTCCGCCGCGTGTAATTTTTCGGAGGGAGCCTGCGCTTCATTGAGCGCAAGCTCGTCGCCCTTGCGAACGAATCCGGACAGATATCCCTTTTGGAAGCAAGTATCGAGCAAACTCCTTACCTCCTTTTCTGATTTTGAGAGCTGGGAAGCAATTTCCTGTACCGTGAGAAGATGTTCCTCCGTGACGGCATACACGAGCCGTTTGAGCCCAACCTTTCCTCCATAGGACACCCAAAACATGGGAGTTCCGTAAAATCCCAGCGCAGTGAATATAATTCCGATAATCATTACGGGCATGATTCCCTTCGACGCGCCGAGTACAATCATGGGAATCCCCGCGACAAACATTACGGAAAAGAGCATACTCAAAAAGAATAGCTTTTTTACCGCTCTTTCAATCATTTTCATTTTCCGCCTCCGGTATTTGAGAATGTATACAAAAAAGTATACAGAAAAATCCTGAAAAAGTCAAGCGGAAAAAATAAGTGCGAAAAAAACGAATATTATAGAATTTTTCGGAAACAAAAGATGTTTATAAACAGCATTTGACATTATTTACGAAAAGTAGTATACTAATAGTATGAAGAAATCGACGCGGAATTTCTGCGCGTCGGGAGGGAGAAATATCATGGCACTTCTTAAAGTAATCGAATGGGCGGATAATTCGTCCAATACGCTCGTATATAAAGTAGATACGAGGAAAAATGTAATCAAGCGCGGTTCCGCGCTGACTGTCCGCGAGGGACAGGTAGCAGTATTCTGCGACAAGGGACGTATGGCCGACGTCTTTCAGCCCGGCTATTATAAGCTGGATACGGACAGTTTGCCTATTCTCACTTCCCTGTTATCTTGGAAATACGGTTTCGAGACTCCCTTCAAATCGGAAGTCTATTTCGTAAATACAAACCGTTTCACCAAACAGCGTTGGGGTACGGCAAATCCTATCATGCTCCGCGATCCCGATTTCGGAGCAGTGCGCGTCCGCGGTTACGGAACTTATTCTTTCCGCGTCAAGGACGCTTACGTATTTATGACTGAGCTTTCCGGTTCCCATTCCACCTATCGCACGGAGGATATTTCCGATCATATTCGCAGCATGCTGGTCATGGCGATTTCGGACGCGATGGGCGAAAGCGGAATTCCCGTAGTGGATATGGCCTCCAACCTCATGGAGTTGAGCGAAGAGGTACAAAAGACGCTCGAAAAACGTTTCGACGAGCTGGGACTGGAACTCTCCGACTTCAACTTTGAAAATGTATCTCTGCCCGCAGAGCTCGAAAAAGCCATGGACGAAAATGCGCGGCTCGGAATGATGCGCAAGAACGTAGACGTCTATACGCAGCTCGCGCAGGCCGAAGCGTTGAAAAACGCGGCCAAAAATCCCGGCATGGCCGGCAGTACAATGGGTGCGGGACTGGGGCTCGGCATGGGCATGCAAATGATGAACGCGATGGGCAATATGGGAAAATCTGCCGCCGCGACGAAGGCATGTCCGAAATGCGGCACACAGGTACCCGCCGATTCAAAATTTTGTACGCGTTGCGGCGCGCGCATGGACGAAGCCGCCGGCGGAGGAATCTGCGCAAAATGCGGTGCGAAACTCACTCCCGGCGCGAAATTTTGTCCCGAATGCGGTACCCCCACGCAGTCGGTATGCCCGAAGTGCGGAGCAAAACTTTCGGGAAATGCAAAGTTTTGCCCCGAATGCGGACAAAAATTAAAATAATTGCACACCAGACAGTATCGCGAGAGAAAAATTACGAAAAATGTAAAGAAACATCGAGGTGATTTTTATGGAAATAGAATCGACAAAAGACGCTTTTTTCGATTCCGAACGGGAACGGACAGCGGTCAGCGGCGAAAAATGTCCGGGCTGCGGGGATAACCTCGAATTCGATCCCGAAACCGGAAAGCTCAAATGTCCCAGCTGCGGGACGGAAAAGGAAATTCTTACGCGGGCGGGAGAAGAAATTGCTTTTTCCTCCCTCGTAGGGCAAAACGGCAACTGGCAGAACGAAACGCACATCTATCACTGTTCCAACTGCAACGCCGAGGAAGTTTTAGACAGGCGGGAAATTGCCCATATCTGCCCTTTCTGCGGTTCGCCTTCGGTCGTCGAACGGGAGGAGATAGATACACTCCGTCCGAACGCGCTTCTTCCCTTCAAAATCGATAAGGACGACGCAACGAAAATCGTTTCGGTATGGGCAAAGAAAAAATGGTTCGCCCCTAAGGACTTCAAGACTTATTTTCGCCCCGAAACGATCAACGGCGTATATTTACCCGCTTTCACGTTCGACGCGGATACATATTCCTCTTATTCGGGAAGATTGGGCGAATATTATTACGTGACCGTCAGACGAAACGGAAAGAGCGTACGCGAACAGCGTACGAGATATTTTTCCGTCTCCGGAAACTATCGGGAGTTTTTCGACGATATCGCGGTGAATGCTACGGACGCCGTCCCCCCGCGAGTCATGAGCAAACTCATGCACTATGACTATCACGGTTGCGTCGCCTATCAGGAGGATTTTCTGTATGGTTTTTCCGCCCTTCTTTATTCGAGAAACGGAGAAATTTGCTGGACGGACGCACAGAGAATCGCGGAAAACAATGTCAGGAGCGGAATCCTGTCACAATATTCGCACGATACCGTACAGTATCTGGACGTCAGGACTTCCTATGCCAACGTCACCTATAAATATATGCTGCTGCCGATGTATATCGGAAATTACAGCTATAAAAACAAACCCTATTCCTTTTATATAAACGGCAGAAGCGGAAAAATGACGGGAAAATCCCCCGTCTCCCCGTTCAGGGTATCCTTGGCCGTAGCGATCGGAGCGGTTCTCATAGCCGCAGTGGGCTTACTCGTGCATTTTCTCGGCTGAAAAGCCATAAGGAGGGAATTTTATGGGAATTACAGCACTCGTTTTTTCAAAGATACCTGCCCTGCTCGCTATGAGCGGCAAGGATATTGCGCTCCTTGTCGTCTGCGGGCTGGCCATCATTTTTTTGATTGCGCTCGTCGCGGTGTCCTTTCGCCTGAATATCATCAGAAAACGCGCGGAAGCGGAGGAAAAACACGCGGACAAAGTTAAAATCGTAAAGGGCGTGAGATACAGCGAAGACGACGCAATCGCGGACGGCGAGGGCATGAACGTCACTCACGCGCCGGGAGATTTCATACTCGTCCGCGGCGAGACTTACCGTGCGGAAAAGGGCGGAAAACTCCTTCCTGGAGTCTATACGGCGCTCTCGGCGAGCGGATCGGAAGAAAATTTCAAGCTCCGTATCGGAGGATTTGTCAAAAACTTCGCGCACGGGGACAGCGTGGTGCTGGCGGAAGGCGAGGAAATTACCGCCGTATCCGCTCCGGTAATTTTAAGATAGACTGTAACTTTACGGTATATCCTTCTGAGATAAATAATATCAAGCTAAGGCGGGTTTACTTTATCCGTTTTCATAATCGGTTTATCACCCGAAAGGAGAAAATATGAGCAAACATTTCTTTACAAAACTTCTCATCGCGCTGGCATGGCTGGCAGCGGCAGTGCTTTGGCTCCTGTCCGTAATTAAGCCGGATACGTTCGGATTTTTCAATATTAATTGGGCTATCGTCGTCATCTGCGGAACGGCGGGAATTGCCTTTCTTTTCCGCGGTCTAGGCGCAAGAAAGACAGGTATCCTTAAAAAATCTGATATTTCTTTAGGCGCACTGCTCCTTATCATCGCCGCAGTCAGCGTCATTTTTGCCCTTTCCCTTCCCAAGAGCTATATTTGGCCGATTATTGCGGTAATTATCGCGCTGGCCGCGGTGATTTCCGTAGTTGCCGTAGGCGGTAAGAAATGGGACGAGGGCGATAATCACCGCGCCGGATACAAAGATTATCGCACCCGCAAAAAGGAAGAAGAAGCGCAAAAGGAACGCGAAAACAAAGATTGATGAACATTATACATTATGTTTTCGAGCCCGCCCGAATTTTTTATCGGGCGGGCTCATTTTATAAAAAATCGGCCGTCGGCAATTTCCGACGGCCTTAAACGTTTCCGAGCCCATCGGGCGCGGACTCATGCCTTTTGGGCATTAGCATATTCCTAACATACCTTACTTTGTTTCGCAGAGCGTCATAAACCGCTTCGCGGAGGATATGCTTCAACTTGCAGGGGATTTTCTTTTCGAGCCCCGTCAAGAACAACGGGCTCCGTTCTGATAGAGGCAATCCCTGTCGTTTCAAGGAATAAATCGTTCCCGAAATATTCTATCGTATATCGTTTAATATACGCCAAATCGGCGGCAGCTATAACGGACTCATACTCATAATATAAATTTTCAAGGTATTTATCCATCGCTTTTCTCGTCCCAGCGGCATTCCCCTACTTTTGGACCGGAGCAGACCATAAAAATAAAAAAGTCAAGCATCGAATAACGAATTTTCCAGGTCCCTAAATTTTACATGTGTAAAGAATTTTCCGAGAGCTCCCGCACCTATTTACAGTGCGTAAAAACAGGCCGTAAAATGTTCCTTATCCGCCCAGAGTCGATTCCATTACCGTATCGCGTTGATAACTCCCGAGAAACAGGTGACGAAGTCCCTCTTTCACTTCCGCTCATCGAATCGCTTTTGGCGCCGTCCTCCTTCTCGTTCGGTTCGTTTCCTCCACAAGCAACCGAGGTAAGCGGTATAGCAACTTCATTCCGGCACACAAAATAGTTACTATCCTTTTTTTGTAAGCCATACCTTACAGCGCGTTACATACTATCATCCACAAAAGGCAAGTATTTGATGTAAGTTTAATTGACTTATAAAAACATCTACCTTTTTATAAATTTTAATAATTTTTCATTTTCCGCTAAAAAAGTAAAAAATGGCTTCTTCCAAGTATTTTTGGAAGAAGCTCATATAGAGCTTTTATTTCAAGAATTATGTTCGAGCCACTTCAAGGTTTCCTTGACAAAGGGATATTGTCCGTCGGAATCCTTTACGGAGGAACCATGACAATGTCCGCCGGGCAATTCGATGAGTCGAATATCCGCATTTTGATTAAAAGTGGAGACTGCGCGGGCAAAAAGCCGATTTTGTTCGGGACGACAAGGCATATCCTCGCGGTAGAACATTAAAAGCATGCGGGTAAAACGCGTATTTTCATCGACATAATAGAGCGGGGCATATTCGTCAATCCTCTGTAAAAGAGGATTCTCACCTCGTTCCCTTTTAATAACGTTGAAGTGGGAAGTGGTTTGAGCACTGTCGATAATCCAACCGGAAATATCCAAAGGCGAGAGATTCAGAGCATTCAGATAACGAGGATTGAGGCAAAGCATCAAGGCAATCCAAGCGCCGGCAGACTGTCCCGCGACAAAGATTTGCCCGTTTCCCGAAAAATGTGAGAGGTTTTTCTTTATGTATGCTATTGCCTTAGCGCAGTCATTGATATAATCCGGAAAAGTGGCTCCGTCGCCGTACAAACGATAATTTACCGATATAAAACCATATCCACTGTCCGCAAAGCTCTCCCCGATTTCCCGAAAATTTTCATCGTCCTTGTCTCCGGCTTCTAGTCCACCACCATGAAAATAGATGATAATGGGAAGCTCTTTTCCGTCAGGCAGGTATGCGTCGAGTTTATTTTTTTCGCCACAATCGTAAGCGACATCAAAAAACTTTTTCATACTTTTCTCCAAAAAGTAGCGCCTCGTTAACTTTCAAGACGAAAAAATTTATCTATACAAAGACTTCGGAAAATTAATAGGCGTATCATTAAACATAAATATAGCATATTTTTATCTTTTTGTCAATCCCGCCAATACTCTTTTTGACATTTGTTTTTCCTTTTCGCCAATTTATCTTCTCTTTTTTCAAAAATTTCTATAACTCATTATACTCTATTTTTTTCGTCGTTTACTGTCATATTTTTATACTCTTTCATTGATTTACGACTAAAAAATTAAAATCTTTCTCTCAATACAATTTTTTATAAGCGTTCCTATTTCCCTTTTTGATAAAATCACTTTCTATCAAAATTTTAAGACCTGTTTAAAATATAACAATATTTCCTCACGAGACAAATCCCGCCAAACTTTTTAAGTTTGGCGGG
>USMU01000069.1 GCA_900555925.1 uncultured Clostridium sp.
TTCCGAAAATTTTTTAAGGCATACGGAACATTTCCTCTGAACGTTAAAATTGCCTTGATAAAATGAAAGCGGTATCTGCGTTATCGCAAAACGTGTTTTTCAGCGTGAAAGTAGCGGTACGGTGTCCATACGGTTTGACTGAAATAAATTTGAAATGCAATCGGCAAAACAGAGTTTTCCGCAAAATATTGTTTGAAGCGTCAAGCCGTTTTCTTTTTATATACGGCTACAATAAAGATTGCGGCATAGACGAGCGCTATGGTTTCGGCGACCAAAGCTCCCCACCAAAGCCCGTCGATGCCGAAGAATTTTCCGAACAGCCAGCAGGCAGGCATGAGAATGACGAGCAATCGGAGCAACGCCACCATCATGGAATGAACCCCGCTTCCGAGTGCCTGGAAGGCGCAAGCGAGGACGATGTTGAATAAGGCGAAGAGGAAGCTGGGAGCGGTAAGACGTATAATTCGGACGCCGACGGACATTTCGCTGAATCCCGCCGCCGTCGTTTCGGAAGAGGCGTTGAAACAGCCGAGCAATAATTCGGGAATACATTCAAATAAAATCGTTCCGAAGACCGCGACGACCGCCGCGATGCCGAGGGCGGAAAGAATGGCTTTTTTGACGCGTTCTCTGTTTTTGCGGCCGTAATTGAAGGCGATAATGGGAAGTACGGCGTTTGTGAGTCCGTAGCCGAGCATGAGGATAAAATATTGTAATTTGTAATAGATGCCGTAAATGCCGACGAGTAAATCCTTTGTCTCTCCGGTCCAAAGGAACCCGAAGACGAGCTGCATGACGAGTGTCGTGAGGGATTGGAGACATTGAAGGACGATGGCGGGCAGGCCGACCTTGAAAATCGCTTTAAGAATATCGCCGCGCGGTTTCATTTCCTTGAAACTCGTGCGGATTTCCCTGTTGAATTTAAGATTCAGCCAAAGTCCGATGCCCATGGATACGCATTGTCCGAGGACGGTTGCGACGGCGGCGCCTGCGACGCCCATATCGAAAACGAAAATGAAAACGGGGTCAAGTACGATATTCGTGAGCGCGCCGCTCAGCTGCATCGCCATAGCCAGTCCGGTTTTACCCGTAGCACAGAGGCAGCGTTCTTCTATGAGGAGGAAGAATTGACCGAAGGAAACGACAAGACAGATTCCGAGGTATACTTTTCCCATTTCGCGAATTTGTTCGTTCTGGGTGCAGGAATTGAAGTAAAGTCCCGTGGTTAATACGAGAATTCCGAACACGAGGAAGACGACATAGCCGCAGAGCATAAGAAAATAGCCGTTTCCTGCGGCGGCGGAAGCCTTTTCGGGATCACCTTTGCCGAGCGCACGGGAAAGGACGGCGTTGACGCCGATTCCCACACCGACGCCGAGGGCGACGAGCAGCATCTGAATGGGATAAGCATAGCCGAGCGCCTGCAAAGCGGCATCGCGTTCGGGGAGCATGCCGATAAAGACGCTGTCGACGATGTTGTAGAGTGCCTGCACCATCATGGAAAGCATCATTGGCAGAGCCATGGTAAGGACCAATCGAAAGACGGGGAGATCCGCCATCTTATTTTTTTCATCCGTGCCGACGCGGGCAGCGGCAGGTAACGGTTGCATATCGTTCACCTCGTAAAAATCTTTTGCGATGTCGGGACAGAGGAGCCGCAAAAAAACCGCGTATTCCAAAAAAAACTCGGATTTACGCGGATTTGAGCTACTCAGTTTCGCCGTTAATTATATCGATTTTTTTTGGAAAAGTCAAACGATTTTACTATATATTTTGTTTTTTCTTTCGTGTAAAAAAGAAAACCGACGGAGGTTGTCCGTCGGTTTTCCGAAACGAATTTGAAAAGTGGTTACGCGTTGAAGAGATCCTTGAAGGACTTGCCGAATTTAAGAACGGGCTTCTTGCAAGCCGCGATTTCGACTTTTTCTTTGGTCTGAGGATTGATACCGGTCTTTGCGGGTACGTCCTTGACCTCGAAGGAGCCGAAGCCCACCAGCTGTACTTTGTCGCCCGCTTTCAAAGTTTCGGTGACGGTAGCGACAAATGCGTCGTAAGCGATAGCCGCATCCTTATTGGTGAAGCCCGCCTTTTCTGCCATAGCTTTGATAAATTCGCCTTTGTTCATAAGAGTTATCCCCTTTGGTTGAATTCTTAAATTTTCATTTAAGTACTCTTATTATATCGTATTCCGGTGCAAAAGTCAAGCGCAGGAAGGCAAAAGAAGCGCATTAAACCCTTGAAAACGAAAGAAAATTTGAAAATTACGGGTATAAAAAGGTAAAAAATGGAAATATAGGGGAAAAATCAATGTTCGCTTGAAAAGAAACCTAAGCCCAGAACCTGGGAGACTTGCGTCATGACGGCGAAGGAGTTGGGGTCTACCTCTTTGAGGATTTTGCGGAAAGTAGTGATTTGTCTGCGGTTGACGACGCAGACGAGCATAGCGTGCGTCTCGCGGGTATACATGCCCGTAGCGGGGATAGAAGTGACGCCTCTTCCCAATCTGGAGATAATGGCGAGAGCCATTTCATCGGGCTTATCAGTGACGACGCGGAATTCGATGGCGGAGTTAAAGCCGTTGGTAATGGCGTCGTTAGTTTTGCTTTCGACGTACTGTTCGCACGCGGCCATAATGAGAGGAAGGATTTTTCCGACGGTATCGTCGGCGAGGTCTTTATAGACAAAGAATGACGCCGCGATGACGACGCAGTTGAGCATGAATATCATCCAAGCGATGGAGGGTGCGGGGCGCTTTCTTTGAACCATGACGGCGACGATATCCATACCGCCCGTACTCCCGCCGATTTTGAAGGCGAATCCTATGCTGGCGCCAATGCCGATACCGCCGGCCAAAGCGGCAAAAATTTTCTCGTCAAAGACGAGCTTGGGCATGCCGAGCTTTTCCATGAGCATGAGGAACAGTGCCTGTAACAATACGTGCGCCAAGGTGAGTACGGCGAACTTTTTTTTCACGAAGAAAAAGGAGAGGATGATCAGGGGAAAATTGATACAAAATACGGATATACTTTGAATAATTTTTCCTTGAGTGGCTTTTTCGAGGATAATGGCGATACCGGTGACGCCGCCGGTCGCGAAGTCGTTCGGCGCGATGAGGGAATAGGAGGAAATCGCGAGCAGGAACGCGGAAAGAGCGAGAATAAAAGCCGTTTTTACGATATAGACGAATTTAACTTTCCAATCGCCTTCGGGCAATACGCCCTCTTTTGTTCGCACGCGTTTGGGCGGAAGGGGGACTCCGTAAGGATTATTTGGTTCGTCCGTTCCCTCGCAGGGAGTTGTTTGTTCGGGTGTTTTTTCTTGTTTTTGTTCCTGATCCATAGTTGAATTCCTCTGCCTCACCGGGCGGTCGTATTATTTTATTGCGAGGTATATTTTAACACATTTCCCGAGTCGAATCAAGCGGTTGGGCGGGGATAGCCGAAAATATTTGTCGGCTCCTCTCGTTCAGGCTCTTTTCTGCATGCGTCCGCACGGGTGTTTTTTGTTCAAGTTCCGTGCTCGTAAGCATTCCGTGCGGAAGGCCTCGTTCATGCGTTGTAGTTGATTCATTGTTTTCCTCCCGCGGGCTTTTTCGCGAGCCCGAAAAAGCTCCCTCCGCATTTTGCGGAGGGAGCTTCGATTCAGATTGCGGCGACGTTGACTTTAATTTTTACGGAGATATTCTCCATCAGCCGGATTTCGGCGTCAAAAGTTCCCAAAGTTTTGACGGTATTCATCTGAATTTTCTTTTTGTCGATTTCGAAGCCCTTTTCCGCGAGCGCGGCGGCGACCTGAGCGGAGGTGACGCTGCCGAACATTTTCCCGTTTTCTCCGACTTTGAGGCCTATATCCACGCTTTGACCTTTGAGTTTTTCGGCGAGTTCTTTGGTGGCCTTAATTTCCTCTGCGCGGTGGAACTGTTCCGCGGCCTTTTTCTGATTGACTTCATTTATACCGCTGGCAGTGGCGGCTTCGGCGAGTCCCTTTTTGAAGAGAAAATTTTTAGCGAAGCCGTCGGAGACTTCGATAATATCGCCTTTTTTGCCGCTGCCCTTTACGTCTACTTTCAAAATTACCTTCATATTTTTGTCCTCCTTTTGCACGATAATCTGTTCAAGATATATTTTACAGGAAATTTGAGAAAAAGTCAATAGGAAAAGGGAAAAATGTGCATACTGATTATGCGTACGTAAAGTTACGCAAGGAGGATTAAAAATATGATGAACGAAAACAAAATGGACGTCAACACGAGCATCGGCTGCAACGTTACGGAATGTAAGTATAATCGCGCGGGCGATTATTGTACGCTTTCCAAGATTCACGTGGGATGCGATTGTAATTGTGATTCCGAAAAATGCACCTGCTGCGATAGCTTCCAGCGTAAATAAGAAAAAAGTATCCGCCGAATATTCGGCGGATACTTTTTTAGATTTTGCGTTTGAGTTCCTTGACTGCATTGATGAGGAAAAATTCGGCGGTGGTGCCTTTTCTGATGAGCTGTAAAGCCTCATCGGGCGTGCACCATCTGGCTTCGGCGATTTCGTCCTCGTTGATTTTGAGCGGTTTGTCCTCGACGATGACGATGAAGTTGAGCATCAGCACATCCTTTTTGGAATGGTATCTCGAAGACATGTATTTGCATTTGACGACATCGAGACCTAACTCCTCCTTAATTTCGCGGGGGACTGTTTTTTCGGCGTTTTCTCCCTTTTTGATGTAGCCGGCAAAGAGTATAAAATCGTCGTCCTCAACGTGTTTTGCGAGCAAAATTTTATCTTGGGCCCGATTGGTGACGACCATGGAGACCGCGACGTTAAATTGAGGAAATTTATACGCTTCGCATTTGTCGCAATAGGGAACGAGTCCCTCGTTTTCGCAGAATCTGAGGGTAAGTTTTTCACCGCATTGTTTACAATACATAGGTATTCCTCCTTTGGGGGCGATGAGCCCGCGGTTATTTTCCTTATATAATAGCGCATTTTTTGAAATTTGTCAAGAGGGGGCGGAGAAAAAAATAATTTATGGCGGAAAAATTTTTTCAATGCGCCTACGGCTTGACAGAATACAAAAAATGCAGTATAATAAAGCGTATGATTTATAGGCGGAGAAAGGGCATTTGACGAAAAGAAGGAGAATGCTCGGTTTTTTGCGTGTTTCATACGATTTATAACACACCGATAAAAAGCAAAAAGGAGATAAGGAAATGCTTACATCTATCTGCGGGATCAATTGGGGCGACGAAGGAAAGGGCCGAATGGTCGATCTTCTTTCCGAGCGGTTCGACGTCGTGTGCCGTTATCAGGGCGGGAACAACGCGGGGCATACGGTCATCAACGAGCGCGGGAAGTTTGTCCTCAATCTTCTTCCTTCGGGGATTCTCCGCGAGAGCGTGGTCAACGTCATGGGGAACGGAATGGTCATTGACATCAAGCATCTTTGCGGGGAAATGCAGCGGTTGAGAGAGGCGGGGATTTCGATTGCGCCCGCAAACCTCAAAATCAGCGACCGCGCGGTCATCACGATGCCCTATCACGTATTGCAGGACTGTTTGGAGGAAGACCGTCTGGCGGGGAAGAAATTCGGTTCCACCCGCCGCGGAATAGCACCCGTGTATGCGGATAAATATTTCAAGAAAGCGTTCCGCATGGGCGAGCTCTTGAATAAGGAGCTCCTCTATAAGCGGGTGAAGGATATCGTGGAGTGGAAGAATCTGACGATTGCGCGCGGTTACGGGGCGGAGCCGATCAAGGCGGAGGATATGATCGCCTATTTCGAGGAATACGGCGCGCCGCTCAGGGAGTACATTTGCGACACGGGCGAATATCTGAACGAAGCGAACAAAGCGGGAAAAAACATCATGTTTGAAGCGCAGCTGGGTGCGCTTAGGGACATCGATTTCGGAATTTATCCCTATACGTCTTCGTCGTCGACGATAGCGGCATACGCGCCGATCGGAGCGGGCGTGCCGAACTTGCAGCTGGATAATTCCATCGGAATCATGAAGGCGTATTCGACGTGCGTAGGGGAAGGGCCGTTCACGGCGGAATATTTCGGCGAGAAGGCGGAGAAGCTGAGAAAAGCGGGCGGCGAGTACGGTGCCGCGACGGGCAGACCGCGCCGCGTGGGGCCTTTCGACGTCGTGGCTTCGCGCTACGGTATCCGCTGTCAGGGGGCGAAGGAAATCGCGCTTACGAAGCTGGACGTACTTTCGGGGTATGAAGAGATCGAGGTCTGCACGGAATATCTCCTGAACGGCAAGAAAGTGGACGTATTCCCGTTCACGGACGTCTTGGACGAATGTAAACCCGTTTTCGAGACGTTGAAGGGCTGGAACACGGACATTTCCAAGTGCCGTAAAAAGGAAGAACTTCCCAAAGAAGCCCTCGAATATATCGCTTTTATCGAGAAAGCCTGCGATTGTCACATTAAATACGTATCCGTCGGAGCGGAACGCGACGCTTATATCGAGATGTAATTCTGTTTTTTTGTCGTGTGACCTTCGCTTGTCAGACGGTTGCGACATATTCAAATTGATCATAATATCGGGTTTTACCATAATATGCTGAAAAAATTTTATAAAATGCAGGGCATCGGAAACGACTATATCTATTTCGATTGTCTGGAAACTCCCTTTGAAGACCCTTCCGCGGCGGCGGTCAGGCTTTCCGATCGCCATTTCGGAATCGGCGGGGACGGGATCGTGCTGATTTGTCCCTCGGCGGTGGCAGACGCGAAAATGCGCATGTTCAATGCGGACGGCAGCGAAGGAAAGATGTGCGGAAACGCCATTCGTTGCGTCGGAAAGTATCTTTACGATTTCAGAAAGACGGACAAAACGCAGTTGAAAATAGAGACGCTCAGCGGGATAAAGACGCTCTTTCTGTCCGTCGCGGACGGAGAGACGACCTCGGTTCGTGTGGACATGGGCGCCCCCGAGCTTGCTCCGAAAAATATTCCCGTGCTTTCGGGAACTTCTTTTCCCGTCGTGGGACGGGAGACGGAGATCGCGGGCGGGAAATACGCAATCACCTGCGTATCGATGGGCAACCCTCACTGCGTGGTATTTTCCGACCCCGACGCATGGGAAATCGAAAAGACGGGGCCGATGTTTGAGAACGCTCCGATTTTCCCCGAGCGGACGAATACGGAATTTGTCAAAGTCCTCGGGAAAAACGAACTCAAAATGCGAGTTTGGGAGCGCGGCAGCGGCGAGACATG
>USMU01000070.1 GCA_900555925.1 uncultured Clostridium sp.
CCTCCGAGGTCTGCCAATCGGGAGTGCTGGCTCCCGCTACAATGCCGACCCTTTTACAAAATTTGACTTTTTCATATTCGAAATCGTCCGCATTTTTGAGCCGATAAACTCTGCCGCAAAACTGCGAAGCGATCTCTGCAAGCTTGTTGGTATTGCTGCTGTTCAAGCCGCCGATAACCAGCATTGCGTCGCACTGTTTCGCGAGTTCCCCTGCTTCATTTTGACGTCCTATAGTAGTATAGCAAATTGTTTCAAAAACTTCAACTGTTTTTCCCCGTCTATCTTTAATAATTTTAATAATTTTTTCAAATTTTTCCTTTGAAAAGGTCGTTTGTGCCACTACACAGCACTTTTTTTCGGGCAAAACGGAAAAATCGTCGTCTTCGGAGGCGAAAATATACGCTTGCTCCTCACACCAGCCGTTTATGCCGATTACCTCAGGGTGAGTCCGTTCTCCTATGATAATAACCGTGTTTCCCGCGCGGTGCTGCTCGTCGGCAATCCGCTGCGTGCGGCGTACGAATTCGCACGTACAATCCACAACTTTAATGCCGCGGTCTGCACATTCGTCAAAGACTTTTTTTGCCGCTCCGTGTGAACGGATGATGAGCGTCGCTCCGTCGGGAACCTCAGAAAGCGAATCTACGGTGATGATCCCCCGTTTCGTGATCGTATCCACTACTTCTTTATTGTGAATGATTTCTCCGTAAATATAGGTATTTTCGGGATCTATCGTCAAGGCGGTATCCACCGCCTTTTTTACCCCGTGGCAAAATCCGCCGCTCTTTGCTACCAGAATTTCCATTCAGGCTTTTTTTCTCCTTTTCTTCGATGCCAAAAATTCCGCATGTTCTCGGCGCATTTCCAAGAGTTTTTCCCTCAGCTTTTCGTCCGCTTCCCGTATGAGCTCGTCCGTCAGTTTTTTATCGTAATATTCCGTAAATTCAAACGGCTCTCCGATAAGGATATGATTGAGGCGGAAGGGCTTCGGCTTCTTATACTGCATAATGGGAACGATGGGAACCCGCGCTTTAATCGCCATGACGGAAGCGCCCGATTTGAACGGCAACATATCCGCATTCGTCTTATTCCTCGTGCCTTCGGGAAAAATACAGATTTTCTCGCCGTTTTTCAGGCATTTGAGGGAATCCATAATCGCGCGGACGTCGCTACCGTCACGGCTGACTTCTATGGCTTTCAAATGCTTGCAGAAAAATCCCATGAACCAGTTATGCACCACCGATTTTTTGGAAATGTAATGAATTCCTTCCCAGGTAGTGCTCGCGGGATAAATGACGTCCCATATCCGATAATGATTGCCGATATAAACGCAAGCCCCGTCCGCAACTTTTCTCTTGCCGTAAAACCGAAACGGCAGACACAACCAAAAAATCGGAATGACGATAACGCGCAGAACATTTAAAAGCCCCATTATATGGCGCCCCTTTTTATTCGCGGGGACTGTTACGGACCTTTTCTTTTTGGATTCTTTTCTTTTCTTTCCGTCCTCTGAAACGTGCTTTTCTTCCATAAACAAATTTCCTCTTTATGCCTAAAATCAAGCTATATTCTCGATTGTATAAGGGATTTGATCTTTGCGACGACCTCGTCTATTCCGAGATAGGAAGTATCCACTACTATGGCGTCGTCGGCAATTTTCAAAGGCGAAAATTCCCGTTCGGAATCTTGCTTATCCCTTCTGACGATTTCCTCGTGTAAAGTTTCGAAATCGACTTTTTGCCCGCGCCCGAGCAATTCTTTATATCGCCTCTCCGCGCGAACGCGACTGTCCGCCGTAACGTAAAACTTGAACTTCGCATCGGGAAGGACAAAAGAACCTATATCCCGACCGTCGAGTACGCAGGAAGTCTTTTTTGCGATTTCCCGCTGCATTTCCACCATTTTCTCCCGCACCGATTTGAGAGCGGAAATATCAGAAGCGGCCATGGAAACTTCATTCCTGCGAATCTCTTCGGAAACGTCTTTTCCGTCTAAAAAAGTATGTTGCTTCCCATCGTGGTATTCGACGCTCAAATCTAAATTTTCCAGCATTTTTCCGACTTTTACGGCGTCCTTTACATCGATTCCTTCCTTTAACGCTTTCAGAGCGCAGGCACGGTACATCGCTCCCGTATCGAGATAGAGAATATCGTAATCCCTAGCCAAAATTTTTGCTATCGTGCTCTTTCCGCTCCCCGCGGGGCCGTCCAAAGCGATATTATAGATTGACGAAATATCTTTTCTCAAAACTTTTGCTCCCTTCTGATAGATGTGTTTGGCCGAAAAGGTGTGTTCCGTAAAAATCATCGTGCGGATACACAGCGGAAGCCCCCCTTCTATTTCCGGCTCCGTGCAGGCAAACAACGGACAAAAATCGTAACCGGCCTCCCGCGCCGCTTTTGCCGGATGGTAAGCGTGAATATCCTTGGTCAAAGAAAAGACGATACACCGCACCTCTGTTTTTTTCAGAAAATTTGCCCGAAAAATTTCATCGATCAACTCTTTCACCGACGAAAAAATTTCGTCCTTATAATCCCTTTCTATCGTAGTCGCTCCGCGAATTATCGTCATTTCTTCTCCTCTGTGTCGGAAAATACCATTATCGAGTCTTGTTTTATTATATACGTAAAAATAAAATCCGTCAAGCCTTTTACTTAAAGAGCAAAAAGGTTTTATCCTTTTGAGCGACATTTTTCGATAGAACGGAATTCTTCCCGAAAAAACATTCAGCATAATCAATATATTCACAAGAAGAATTTCTATTTGTCGTCAAGAGAAAACTGAGGACGAGTTTTACTCATTCCCCAATTTTATCTTATGCTGTTTCCCGCCGCATATCCCGTCGAAAAGGCAATTTGGAGATTATAGCCGCCCGTAAAAGCATCCGCGTCCAACACCTCTCCGCAAAAGCGCAATCCCTTTACCTTTTTCGCTTCCATTGTGTGCGGATCGATCTCGGACAAATCCACTCCGCCGGAAGTAATAATCGCTTCGCGGAAATCCCTTAACCCTGCGGGCTGTAAGGGAAATCCTTTCAATGTATTCAATAATTTCCCGCGCTCCTCTTTCGTGAGAACATTTACATTTTTTTTCTCTGAAATCCCGCTTGCGGCCAACACCGCCGAAATCATTTTCTGCGGCAATAAATCCGACATGGCATTATCGATATGCCGATTCTTGTATTTTTCAAAATCTCTTAAAATTCGTTTATCCAACGTCTGTCTGTCGAGCGCGGGCTTCAAATCAAGTTCCAGAATCACGTTTTTTAAGTCGAGGCGATTGATCAGGCTGGAAAGAGAGAGCACCAACGGCCCCGATATTCCGAAATGCGTAAAAAGCATCTCTCCGAATCCGTCATAAATCAACTTTTTTTCGTTTCTCGCTTTTAAGGCAACATTTTTCAGAGACAGTCCCTGCAAATCCTTGAAAAGCGCCCCCTTCAATTCGATTCCGCAAAGCCCTGGCCGTAAATCCGTCACGCGCAGTCCCGCCTCGTCGGCAAACCGATAACCGTCCCCCGTCGAACCCGTGGAAGGATAGCTCAGCCCGCCCGTACAGACGATTGCTTCCCCGCATTCGTATTTTCCCTTTTCCGTCCTTACAGCTACTATGCGAGGCATAATATCTACGTCAGACATAGAAGTTTGTAAACAGACAACTTTTTCATTGAGCAAAAATTGAACTCCGACCGAACGACAGGCTTTTTCCAAAGTTTTGGTAACATCGCTCGCGTGCTCGGAAACGGGAAAGACTCGTCCTCCGCGTTCGGTTTTAAGGGGCAGACCGTGAGAGATAAAAAATTCCATAACGCTTTTGGGAGGGAAAGACCAAACGGCGCCCGTAAGAAATTTTCGGCCGCGGACGACATTTTCCAAAAATTCGTCGGGAGAAATGTCGTTGGTAATATTACAGCGTCCCTTTCCCGTAATGTAGATTTTTTTTCCCAATTTTTCGTTCTTTTCAAAAAGAAGAACGTCGTTTCCGTTTTTGGAGGCGGCATAAGCCGCCATAAGTCCCGCGGCGCCTCCGCCGACGATGCACACCTTTTTCATTGTTATACCTTTTATTCTTTTAACCGATACTTTACCTCGAAAAAACGAGGATTGGTTTTTTTCGTTTTTTGATTTCGCTTTAGTACTTTTTGCTATCTTTCTCTGACGCACAATGATTTGCCAGTTTCCCCTATACTACGGAGGAATTATTTAAGGTCTTTGAAAATTCTCTGTAACACAAAGAATTTCGGCGCGGAAATCCTGCGCCGAAATTTTTAATTCATGCAATTTTTTCAGACGGGATAAACATTTCCCTTGGCAAGATCTCTGTCGACACCGTCTTTCTGCGCTTCTCTCCATTTGAAGAAATTCTCAGCCACCTGTTCGAATACGGCATAGGAAAGAACATCTTCTTCTTTCTCATAATACCCCATTTCGATAACCTTCTTCTTGATATCCTCATATTCGGGCTTCAAGTCGTCGGCCGGACGATAAGTAATGCGCTTCGTATCGCCCAATACCTTCTTAGCCACTTCTTCATTGATGGGCATCGGGAGTTTCCCGTATTTACCGGCGAAAAGATCTTTCGTCTCTTTCGTCACCATTTTATAGCGCTCTCCCATGATGACATTGAGAACCGCCTGCGTCCCGACAATCTGAGAGGAAGGAGTAACCAACGGCGGATAACCGCAATCCTTTCTCACGTTGGGGACTTCCGCGAGACATTCCATCAACTTATCTTCCTTTCCTGCTTTTTTAAGCTGATTGATAAGATTGGACAACATTCCTCCCGGAACCTGATAAATGAGCGTATTGACGTCGATTCCCTTCACTTTATCGGTGAGAATACCGTCGTCCTTCAACCTCTTTTCCACTTTCTTGAAATGCTGTACGATCGGAAGCAATTTCGCAATTTCTATGCCCGTATCATAGCCCGTTCCCTTTAAGGTTGCCACCAACGGCTCGGTAGCAGGCTGCGAAGTGCCGTTTCCGAGAGGAGAAAGTGCCGTATCGACAATATCCACTCCCGCCAGAATCGCCATAAGATAGACCATGTCGCCCGTGCCCGT
This sequence comes from uncultured Clostridium sp., assembly GCA_900555925.1. Taxonomy (GTDB): domain Bacteria; phylum Bacillota; class Clostridia; order Christensenellales; family Borkfalkiaceae; genus Scatosoma. The sequence goes on from USMU01000070.1 coordinate 5,063, forward strand.
CGTATTGTGCGTATGCAGATGCAGTTTGGTTTCAGGGCGGAGCTCCTGTTTGAGCGCTTTGACGAGTTCATACGTATCGAAAGGAAGCAAGAGGTTTGCCATATCTTTCAGACAGATATTATCCGCGCCCATATCTTCGAGCTGTTTACCGAGCTTTACGAAATACTCTTTCGTATATACGGGGCCGGTCGTATAGCAAATCGTCGCTTCGCAGACTCCGCCGTATTTCTTAATCGCCTTCATGGAGGTTTCAAGATTTCTGGGATCGTTCAATGCATCGAAAACACGGACGACGCCGACGCCGTTTTCGATAGATTTTTCCACGAATTTTTCGACGAGATCATCGGCATAATGACGATACCCCAAAAGATTTTGCCCTCTGAGCAACATTTGAATGGGCGTCTTTTTGAGGTGAGCTCTCAGCGTTCTCAATCTCTCCCAAGGGTCCTCATTAAGGAAACGGAGACAGGAGTCAAAGGTTGCTCCGCCCCAAGCTTCGAGGGAATAATAGCCGATATCGTCCAGCTGTTCCAAAACGGGAAGCATTTCGTCCAGCCGCATTCTTGTTGCAGCCTGAGACTGATGCGCATCGCGCAAAATTGTTTCCGTAATCAATACTTTTCTGTTTTCAGTTTTTATTTCCATAATCGTTTTTTATCTCCTTATTAGAACAGCGATAAGAGGAAGCCCGCGGCAATCGCCGAACCGATGACGCCTGCCACATTCGGCCCCATCGCGTGCATCAACAAATGATTACTCGGATCAGATTCCCGTCCCACGTCCTCAGAAATACGGGCCGCCATCGGAACGGCAGAAACACCCGCGCTCCCGATCAACGGATTAATTTTTCCCTTGGAAAGTTTGCACATCAGTCTGCCCATCAAAAGGCCGCCGATCGTACCGAATACGAAAGCAAACAACCCGAGAAGAATAATTTTAATCGTAGACCAAGTCAGGAATACGCCGCCGAAAGCCTTGCACCCGACGCAGACGCCGAGAAAGATCGTCACCGTATTCATGAGTCCGTTCTGTGCCTGAGAAGAAAGACGTTCCGCCACGCCCGATTCGCGCAAAATATTTCCAAGCATCAGCATACCGAGAAGCGGCATAGCGTCGGGAAGCAAAATACCGACCACCAATGTCACGAGAATGGGGAATATAATTTTCTCCAACTTACTGACCGTACGGAGCTGCTTCATCTTGATTGCTCTTTCTTTCTTGGGAACGAGCAATCTCATCAAAGGCTTCTGAATGATTGGGATAAGAGCCATATACGAATAGGCTGCAATCGCTATTGCGGAGAGCAAATCCTCATTCGTAAACTTCGATAACATCTGCGTCACATACAGCGCTGTAGGACCGTCCGCGCCGCCAATAATTGCAATAGAGCAAGCCGCCGCGAGGTCGAAACCGAGTACGACTGCCAAAATGAGCGCAACAAAAACGCCGAGCTGAGCAGCTGCGCCGATTAACATACTCTTAGGATTGGAAATGAGCGGTCCGAAATCGGTCATTGCGCCGATTCCCAAGAAAATAAGCGGCGGATAAATAACGTTTTGTACGCCGTAGAAAAGGTACCATAAAAGGCCCCTTGACTGAACGTTTTCATAAGTATGTTCGACGCCCTCGGGATAAGTCCCCCACAAAACGTCGTAGGCGCCCGGAATATTAATGAGAAACATACCGAACGCAATGGGCAGGAGCAATAACGGCTCAAATTTTTTGACAATCGCGAGATAAAAAAGAATAAAGGAAATCAAAAGCATGACATAATTCTGCCATGTTCCGTTTGCGAGCCCGGAAGATTCCCATAACCCTTTGAGCATCTCGCCGACATCGACGAGTAGATTTTGCGTCATTGATTTTTCTCCCTAATTCTTTTAACCGATGACGGCAAGGACGGTATCGGATTCAACATTCGCGCCCTTTGTCACACAGAAAGAAACCACTCCGTCGCAGGGAGAAGTGATATCGTTATCCATCTTCATCGCTTCGAGTACAAGAATAGGTTGATCCTTCTTCACCGTTGCTCCTTCCGCGACGAGGAGGGATTTTATAAGTCCGGGGAAAGGAGAAAGCAATTTCTCTCCGTTTGCGGGAGCCGCCTTCGGAGCGGAAGGCGCTGCCTGAGGCGCGGTCT
>USMU01000071.1 GCA_900555925.1 uncultured Clostridium sp.
GGCTGGGCAATCGGAAGCTGCTCGGAAATACGATTCAGAAATATGCTTATGAGCGGGAGAAGTTTTATTCCAAAGAAGGAAAGACGGTCGTATTCTTAGCCGACGACAAACGAATTTTGGCGATCTTTGCGATTGCGGATACCTTGAAAGAAACCAGTGCCGAAGCGATAGAGGAGCTGAAAGCAAGGAAAATCCGCGTGGCAATGCTCACAGGCGACAGTGAAAACGTGGCGAAGGCAATCGCGGAAAAGGTCGGGATTAAGGAATATTTTGCGGAAGCGCTCCCCGAAGATAAAACGAAAGCCGTGGAGCGCGTCAGGGAAGTGGGCGGATATGTCGCGATGGTCGGAGACGGAATCAATGACAGTCCCGCCCTGAAAGCCGCCGATGTGGGTGTAGCAATGGGAACGGGTACGGATATTGCAATCGACAGCGCGGACGTCGTTTTGGTAAGCGGGGATTTGCGCTCGGTAAGTACGATGGTGGATTTAAGCAAAGCGGCTGTAAGGAATATCAAGGAAAATCTTTTCTGGGCATTTATTTATAATTGCATCGCGATTCCCGTCGCCGCCGGGGTGTTTTCCTTTGCGAATATCGAACTCAATCCCATGATTGCCGCGGCATGCATGAGTTTAAGCTCGCTTTTCGTGGTGGGAAACGCGCTTCGGCTCACGCGGTTCGGCAAATCGAAAAAGTCAAAAAATAAGAAATCCATTGAGCGTAAGGAGACAAATACAATGACAAAGACTTTGAAAATCGAAGGAATGATGTGTAACCATTGCGTAATGCATGTGACGAAGGCGCTGGAAGGCGTCTCGGGAGTAGAGAAAGCAGACGTCAATCTCAAAAAGAAGACGGCCGTCGTGACGCTTGGCACGGAGGTGGACGATGCGGTACTGACCGCGGCGGTAAAAGAAGCGGGATACGAGGTCAAAGAAATCTCCTGAACGGTAAAGTGACAAAATAAATTTTTTCACGACAAAAACAGACAGGCAGAGTACGGTTGTATATGTTATCATATTCCCGACGAAACATATAGGAGGGAATACATATGTCCGAAATGCTGCTTCTCGATAAACGCACACAGGGGCTTATCGAGGATTACGTCCCGCAGGGAGATATCCTCGAAGGCGTCGTGTGCTTTTTTTCCGTCTTTGCCGACTATACGCGGGTGAAGATCTTATCCGCTCTGGCAATCAGCGAACTTTGCGTCACCGATCTTTCGAGAATTCTCGATATCAATCAGACGACCGTCTCACATCAGCTCCGATTTTTGAAGAGTGCGGGCATCGTCAAATGCTGCCGACAGGGAAAAGTCATCTTTTACAGTCTTACAAACGACTCCGTCAACGACGTTTTGCTCAAAGGAATAGAGTTTTTGGGCTGTTAGCAAATTATTTTCCTCGTATCTCTTGCAAAATCGCGCGATTTGGTATATAATAAATAAAGGTAGCGGAAAGGCTCGGATTGCCCTTCCGCTTTTCGGAGCATTATGGGCGAATTACAGGAGAAACTCAAACTTCTGCCCGACAATCCGGGCGTATATATCATGCTGGATAAGGACGGCGTGGTGATTTATGTCGGAAAGGCGCGCGTTCTCAAAAATCGGGTGCGGCAATACTTCCACGGCTCGGAGAAGCCCGAGAAGGTCGCGGCGATGGTGGAGCATATCGCGGACTTTTACTATATCATCACGGGTTCGGAAATAGACGCCCTGGCGCTCGAAAACAATCTCATCAAAAAATACAAGCCGAAATATAATATCCTTTTGAAGGACGATAAGACTTATCCCTATATCAAGGCGCACACAAAGGAGGATTTTCCTCGTTTTTCCATTACCCGAAAAATCAAAAAGCGGGACGGAAAATATTTCGGTCCGTTTATGGGCGGAATCCGCTGTAAAGATATTCTCGACGTGGCGGCGTCCGTCTATAACGTCCGTCTGTGCTCGGTGACGATCGGCGAAAAACCGAAAAAGCCCTGTCTCGCATATCACCTTCACCGTTGTCTTGCTCCGTGCGCGCATTTGTGCACGCAAGAAGAATACGGCGAACGGGTAAAACAGGCTTTGGCGTTTCTCGACGGCAACTACGAAGAAGCGGAAAAAATCCTGAAAGAAAAAATGATGCAGTTTGCGGCGAACGAGGAATTTGAACTCGCCATGGAATATCGGGAAAAGCTGGCTATGCTTTCCAAATTGAAGTTGAAGCGTATCACTTCTCTCAACCGCTGTATCAATGCGGATATTATCGCCTTAAAGACGAATAATCTCTATTCCGCGGTCAATATCCTCATTACGCGCGGCGGAATCATGCAGGGCGGAAGCAATTTTGCTTTGGAGGACGCATCTCTTTCCGATGCGGACGCGCTCACGGCTTTCATCGTACAGTATTACTCCGCTCATGAGATTCCCGAAGAAATTATCACGTCGGAATACTGCGAAAAAGAGCTTCTCGAAAATTTCTTTTTGGAAAACTTTGAAAAGAAAGTGGACGTCGTCTTTGCCAAACAAGGCGTGCGGAAGAAGCTCCTCGAAATGGCGGAAAAGAATGCCGAGGAATACCTTTCCAAATCCATCGATAAAATCAAGCACAAGGACGATATGACCAAAAACGCCTGTGCCCGCATGAAGGAAATTTTAGGGCTTTCCCGCTATCCCAAGCGCATGGAATGTTACGATATTTCCAACATCAGCGGAGTGGACAAGGTGGGTTCCATGGTCGTATTTTCGGACGGTGAGCCCGACCGAATGAGCTATCGGCGTTTCAAAATCAAGACAGTCGAGGGTGCCAACGACTTTGCGTCTTTGCAGGAAGTACTCAGACGACGGCTTTCCAAGCTGGGAACAGAGGAAGAATCCCGTTTTCCGAAGCCCGACCTCATCATTATCGACGGCGGCAAGGGACAGCTTTCCTCGGTGCAGGAAATCTTTGACGAAATGCATATCGAGGGAATCGACCTTATTTCCCTCGCCAAGCGGGAAGAGGAAGTCTTTACTTCTTTTTCCGACGAAAGCATAAAGATCGATCATCGGGATTACGTCCTCAAAATGCTCCAAAGAATCCGGGACGAAGCACACCGATTTGCCATTACCTATTTCAGAAATCTCCATTCCAAGAGAAACCTCGCTTCGGTGTTGTCGGAAATCGAAGGCGTAGGCAAGAAAAAACAGCTCGCGCTCATGGAGAAGTTCGGTACGATAGACAAGATCATGCATGCAAGCCTTCAAGAACTTTGCGAAGCGGAAGGAATCGGCGAAGAACTTGCAAAACGCATCAAATTTTATTTCGAGGAAAAATTATAACTTATGCGAAAGATAAATTATCCATTGATAATTTCCGATTTTGACGGAACTTTGCTCCGCACCGACGGGACAATCTCTGCGGAAACGAAATCCGCGATCGACGGTTATATCGCGGCGGGCGGTACTTTCGGTATCTGCACGGGAAGAATGACAGGCTCTATTTTGCCCCGCGCCAAAGAACTCGGGCTGAAAGGATTGGTGTCCTCCTATCAAGGTTCAGTCATCACGGACATCGAGAGCGGGAAATTGCTCGTGGACGGTTATATTCCCGCCGAGAACGCCGCCGAAATCTGCCGCGTTTTTGAGGGGCTGAATCTCCATACGCATGTATATACTCTGGACGAATTTTTCGTCAATCGGCAGGACGAAGCGCTTGAAATGTATGAAAACGTGTGTAAGGTCAAAGGTAACGTCGTTACGGATGAGCCGCTTTCTTCCTTTGTTCTCAAAAAGGGCTTCAAGGTACGCAAAGTACTCGCCATGGTATATCCCGAGGAAAAGAAACGTATTTTCGGTATCGTCTCCGAAGCGCTCGGCGATAAATTTTACGTCACATACAGTGCCGCGAGTCTTGTCGAAATCACGAGCAGGCAATATTCCAAAGGCACGGCCGTCAGGTTCATGGCGGATTATTACGGCGTTCCCGTCGAAAAGACGATCGCCGCGGGCGACAGTCTGAACGATTTGCCCATGCTGGAAGCCGCGGGGCTGGGAATTGCGGTAAAGAACGCCGACGAGGCCTTGAAGGATAAAGCGCTGGCATTTGAATATTCCAACGACGAAAACGCTATCGGAAAAATTATTGAAACATACGGATTTACGGGAGAAAAAGAATGAACGATCGCGTAACGGAAAGCGTAATGCTCGATAAGCTGGCTTCCGATTTGAATCTCGAAATCGTCTATACGGGAAGGGGGGTAGTCACCCTTTCCAGCATGAGCGTGGAACGCCCGGGTTTACAGCTCGCGGGCTTTTTCAGCTATTTCGACCCCAGCCGTATCATGGTGCTGGGGCTTTCGGAGCATGAATATCTCCGCGCGTTTACGCCCGAAGAGAGGACGGCGAAAATTTCCCGCCTGTTCGATTACGGGGAGGTTCCCTGCATCATTTTAAGCCGCGATTTGCCCGCTCTTCCCGAATTGATGGAGACGGTCAGAAAGGCTTCCTGTCCGCTGTTCAGAAGCCATAAGGTCACGACCGACCTCATGAGCGATTTATATATCTATCTCAACCGAATGCTGGCGCCTTCGGTAACGGAGCACGGCGTTTTAATGGAAGTCTTCGGTGTGGGAATGCTGCTCACAGGGAAAAGCGGCGTGGGAAAGAGCGAAACGGCCATGGAGCTCATCAAGCGCGGTCATAGGCTGATTGCCGACGACAGCGTTATTATTAAGGACATTGCCAACGAGCTCTACGGTACGGCGCCCGATATTATCCGATATTTCATGGAGCTTCGCGGCATCGGAATCATCAATGTCAAAAGTATGTACGGCTCCGGCTCCGTCTTAAACGAAAAGAAAATAGAAATCGTCATTCAGTTGGAAAATTGGCAGCAAGGGAAAGAATATGACCGCGTGGGGGATACTTCGGCTTTTGCCGAATACCTCGGCATTAAGATTCCCAAACTGACGATTCCCGTCAGTCCCGGCAGAAATCTCGCCATTATCATAGAGGTTGCCGCTCGTAACTTCCGTTTAAAGAGCATGGGGTACGACGCTTCGCAGGAACTGATCACGCGAAGCATCGGCCGCTGACATTTATGCGAGGGAGAGTACCATGCCTGAAATATTAGCACCCGCGGGAAATACAGAATGCGTCGAAGCCGCCATAAACAGCGGCGCAAATGCCGTTTATCTCGGATACAGCTCCTTTTCAGCCCGTGCGGGTGCACAGAATTTTGACGGAGAATCGCTCCAAAAAATCGTGGAAAGGGCACATTTTTCAGACGTTCGGATTTACGTCGCCATGAATACGTTAATCAAGAACACGGAGACGGAGGACTTTCTTCGTACACTGTTGTCTGTCTGGAATATGGGCGTCGATGCGATTATTATGCAAGACATACTTCTCGGAAAATTCGTTCATCAAAGATATCCCGACATCGTCCTGCATTTAAGTACGCAGGCGGGCGTCTGTAATTTGGAAGGAGCCCGCATTGCAAAAGAATACGGTTTTTCCCGGGTGATTTTGGCGAGAGAAACGCCTCTTTCGGAGATAAAAAAGATTGCGGAATTTATCGAAACGGAGGTTTTCGTACAGGGAGCGCTTTGCACCTGTTTTTCGGGACAATGCTATTTTTCCTCCTTTGCAGGCGGCAACAGCGGCAATCGCGGACGCTGTAAACAGCCCTGCCGTAAACTGTATTCGTACGACAGGGAAGGCTTTGAAGAACGGTCTTATGCGCTGTCTCTTTCAGACTTATGCGTGGCAGAGAACATTGGAAAATTTTGCGAAGTGGGCGTGGTCTCTTTCAAAATCGAAGGCAGAATGCGCCGTGCGGAATATGTAGCCGCCGCGGTGCGTTATTATCGCCTTTTGCTTGAAGGAGAAAATACGTCGGGAGCTCTTTCCGATTTGAAACGGACATATAACCGCGGGAATTATACGAAAGGGCTCGCCTTCGGGCAGGATTCCCGTTTCCTTTCGCGCGATGTCCAAGGGCACCTCGGAGAAAAGATCGGGACGATAAAAGTAATCAACGGAAAATATTTTGTCGAAACGAAATTTTGTCCCGTTTCAGGCGATGCCTTCAAGATACTCCGAAAGGGGCGCGAGGTCGGAGGTGGCAGTTTTGAAAAGGCTTTCGGGCGCGGATTTTATTTGTCTTCGTCGCAAAGGCTCTTAAACGGAGACAGCGTTTTCATCACTACGGACATGGCGGTAAACGCTCGCCTTCTGTCGGAGAAAAAACAAATTCCGATTTCCTTGAACCTCTCTTTCAGCGAGGGAGAAAGGGCAACGGCGGAAAGTGGCGGAATCGTCGTCCGTTCGGAGGAAATCCTGACTTCCGCGCAATCCCGTCCCCTGACGGAATCGGACGTTCGGAATTGTTTTTTGAAAACGGATTCTCTGCCGCTGAAAGTTACTTTTGAACGCATCGAGATAAAGGGCAGCGTATTCCTTGCCAAATCCCGCCTGAATGCCTTTCGCCGCGCTTTTTACGAACGAATCTTTTCTGCCTTTGCGGAAAACAGAAATACGCAATATGCTTACGACGGAATTCGGCAATGTACATGCGAATCCGTTTCCGATTTTGCACAGAGCGAAAAAAATGAAAAGACTGCCGTCATCGCGTCGGACTTTTTGGGACTTGAAAATATTGACATAGCCGTATATAAGCCGACCGACTACGGTGCGGAGCCTCCGAAGTCTTTTTCGGAGGGGAATTTTGAAAAATTTATCTACTATCCCGCGTTTGCGGATTCCGCCGATATCAAACGGATAAAGGAACTCATAACGGCTTCCGGGGCATCGGGGATATATGCGGAGAATTACGGCAGCATAGCCTTTGCGAGGGAACGGGGAGTATCTTTGTTTGTAGGCACGGGCTTTAATCTGACTAACGCGATCTCCGTGAAGGAATTGCTGGAAGAAAATTGCGTAAAATATTATTCTCTTTCCAAGGAACTCGACGAAAGGGAACAGGCAGCTCTGAGCGGTACAAAGGCGTTTGTCCTGTCGTCCGGGGACATCAAACTGATGGATTTATGTTATTGTCCCTTCCAAAAGAGCTGTCCTTCCTGCGACAAAAGGCAAATATATCACCTTACGGACGATTCGGGCAGAAGATTTCCCGTCCGTCGTTTCAAGTCCGTTTCGGGCGAATGCCGCTTTGAAATCTATAATTGTGCAAAGCTCGTCGGAAG
>USMU01000072.1 GCA_900555925.1 uncultured Clostridium sp.
GCCCGTAAAGCGCATGTTTTCGAGATAGTCGAGGAAATCTTCGCCGAATAATCCCAAAGAACGGAGATACGCCATATCCTCCGCGGAAAAACGCCAGTTCAGGAGATACTCCATCGCCTGTTCCAGCCCCGCCGCAAGCGAATAGGTTATAAGTTTATTCTGGCGAAAAAAAATATCGAATACCGCTTCTTCTTCATGCTTTCCATGCTTATAGAAGCCATACGCCATGGTGAGTTCGTAAAGGTCGGTCAAAAGGGTAAGATTTCTCATTTTATTCCTCGTCCGCCCCCTTTCCGTCCTTTTTGCCGTTTTCGCGGCTTTCGTTATCTCCGCCGTTCCCGCCAATCCCGTCGTTTTCCCCGAGCTCTTGCTCTTCGTCGTTTTCTTCTGTTTCTTCTTCCTTTTCCGGCGCGGGTTTTACATAATTTTCGGGAAATATTTTGCACATCATGTTGATTTTCGTCAGATATGCGACTTCCTTTTTATTGTCCTTGATATAGGCGGTAATTCCGTAAGGATCGCCGATGGCGGAGCCGATATATTTGCCCTCCTTCTTTCTGTTGAGGAACAGCAGAACGAGCAACAACGCGATGCCCGCGAACAGCATAAGGAGCGAAAAAACGAAAGACCACTGCACTTTATCTCCCAAAATATACGACGGGTCGCGCAGGGGCTCCATAATCGAGCGGACGAGTCCGTAATTGATGAAATAAAAAGCGACGTTCAGACCGTTGGGTTTTTTTGGATTTTTCCACGCGTGGACGAACAGGAGAATCGCGACGACGAGATTGATAAAACTTTCATAGAAAAAGAAAGCATAGTGCCACGTCCCGCCGGAAATATCGCTGTTGCCGCCGAAGATTTTTTCAAAAGTAAGGACAAAAGTCTGTAAGCAGCTTCCGCCGTCCGTCTTATTGATATAGACGGCAAACGGGAAGAATTGCAGAGCCTCGTTGGTGACTTCCGCGCCGTAAACTTCCTGATTGGCGAAATTGCCCCAACGCCCGATTGCCTGTGCGAGCAGAAGCCCCACTACGATACAGTCCGCCGCGCGGAAAAAATTGACCTTTTTGAAATAGCTGACCGCGAGCACGCTGATCGTACCGCCCAAGATACCTCCGATAATGGAAAGCCCTCCCTCGCGAATGGATTCCATGGAAAACCAATCCTTTAAAGGCAGTCCGTCGGTAATGCAGTAAAAGAGACGGGTAGTGATGAGCGCTACGGGCAGAGTGACGCAAAAATAGGTCAGAAACAAATCCGAGGACATATTTCTGCGCTTAAAGAGCAGCGAAATGACAAAAAACGCCGCAATCATACCGCATACGATGATGATCGCGTATGCGTAAATTTTGAATCCGAAAATGGAGATTCCGGGATTCTCGTACTGCAAAAGAGCGTCAAGCATATAGCTCTCTCCTTGTATTTTCGATGTCGTTTCTATTATTATACCACAATAAAAAAAAATCGTCAAGGACTGCCCGACGATTTTTCAGCTTTTCCGGAAGTTGTTACAGTTTACGAAATATTGATTTTTAACGGTTTAATCTTATTGACTAAGGGTACGAGAGCAAACAAAAGGGCATAATTGACTACACAATTCCAAATCTGCCCCCTGAAAATCATACGATAGAATACATATCCGAAATAGGTGACCCCCGTTCCGAATTTTTCGGAGACGTAATCGACGGCTGCGGCCGTAAATCCCATTCCTTTCTGGTAGAAATACAAGCCCGTACTGTTTATGCCTATCGAGCATACGAAAAAGGAAAGCATACACACGAGAGCGAGTTTTACGTACACGGCGCCGCGGAATTTCCATTTCGCCGCGTTGAATACGAGCCCCGCGAAAAATGCCGTCATACCCGTCGAAAGCCCGACCCACGGCATATAGATCATTCCCCAACTATTATAGAGAAATCCGATAGTGTCGCCGATAAAGCAGGCGGCAAAACCGCAAACGGGACCGAGTATAATTCCCGCAAGAGCGGAAATGACGAGCGTGACGGAAAACTGCACGTCGAGCATTTTGAATTCGAGAAACATATTCGCAACGACGGACAAAGCCGTTATCACTGCTATGTAAGCGATTTTCTGCCCCGACGATTTTGATAAAATCAGTTCGGAAAAAAAGGTTCGTTTAAGGACTGTGTTTTGTGTTTTTGTCATAAAATAAAAACCTCCCAAAATCGAGAGGTCCGCGAAAGATGCGGAAGTTTTTTGACGCGCCTTCCGGAAATACGCGAAAAACTTCCCAAGGGTTCAGCGGACGCGCCGCGGCACCGCAGAAAAGCCGTTGAGATTTGCTTTCCTTTCGTTCATCGACAACGTCCCGTTCGATGACACTTTACGCGCCTAAGGCTACTCTTAATCTTTGGTATATTATAATCCCTTATCCGTTTTTTTGCAAGCGTTTGAACGGGCTAAAATACATAAAAGCAAATTTTTCGGAAATACTGCCTATATGGGTTTAATTTTCATCAGAACAATCATCGTTTTTATAACGCTGCTCGTTATCATGCGGCTGATGGGAAAAAGGCAAATCGGAGAAATGCAGCCCTTCGAGCTGGTTATCACTCTCCTTATCGCCGAGCTCGCCTGCATCCCCATGTCCGATACCTCTATCCCCCTCTTATATGGCATCATCTCTATATTGACAATCTATTTCCTTCATCAAATCGTCTGCCTTTTAGACCTCGGCTTTAAGTCCATGAAGGCCGTTTTGAGCGGTTCCCCCAGCATCGTCCTCAATAAACAGGGCATAGACGACACGCAGCTCAAAAAAAATAATCTCGACGTGTCCGACCTCATCGAAAGCCTGCGCGGCGCAGGCTATTTTTCTCTCGACGCCGTGGATTACGCGCTCTATGAAGCAAACGGCTCCTTTTCCGCTCTGCCCAAGCCGGATTACGAAAACTTGCAGAGTTCCCTCCCCGTCATTTTAATAGACGGAGGAAAATTCGATAAAAAAAATCTCGCCCTGACGAAAAAGAGCAAATCCTATTTTCTCGATATTCTTAAACAAAAGGACTGTAAGAGCGAAAAGCAAGTGCTCGTAATGACCGTAGACGGAAACGGGAAAGCCTATCTGCAAAAGAAAGGAAAAAAATACGAAGTATTCGAGCTTCAATGGGAGGAAAAATTATGGTAAAAACTCTGGCGAGTATTTTCATCTCGCTGGCACTGATCGTCGGAATTTCCGCTTACGACATCTACACGGTGGGGAAAACCTTCGACACGTTTACGGCGGCGCTGGAAGCGCTCTACGACAAAACGGAAAACAAAACGGCTACCTATGAGGACGGGAAGGCAATCAGGACATTTTGGAAAGATAAAAAAAAGGGGCTTCACGTCTGGATTCCTCATGTCAGCATAGAAAATATCGACTATCAACTCAACGAAGCTCTGGGATATCTCTATGAAGGAAAATACGACGACGCTCTGCCGAAAATAGAAGTGCTCATCGAAATGGCCGAAAAAATTCCCAAGTCCTATTCGTTCAGTTTCGAAAATATCTTTTAAGAAAAATTTGAAACTGTTTTTTAAGCAGAAAAGCGCCCTTTTCGGGCGCTTTTTATCCGTTTATCAAATTCAGACATGTTGAATCTTTTTTAAAGCTTTTCCTTGCGATTTTTCAAATTTTCCCGCGCGGTGGCCAACATCAATTTTATGCGGTTTTCCTGATTGACGCGGGTAGCGGACGGGTCGTAGTCGATGGGGACGATATTTTCGTCCCGATAAAGATTTTTCAAGGCCCGCACCGCGCCTTTTCCCGCAATGTGATTGGGCAGACAACCGAACGGCTGTGCGCAGACGATATTATCCGTTCCCGTCTCCGCCAGCGCCGCCATTTCGGCGGGAATCAGCCAGCCTTCCCCCATCTTTACGCCCTGATTGATAACCTTATCGGCACAGCGGCGGAGATGCTGGAAGTCATGCGGCGGCTCAAACGTGCCGTCCTCGACAAAAATTTTAATAATCTGCTTTTGGATATGATAAGCGTATTTATAAACGAGCGAGTAAATAAAGCCCGTTTTTTTCGTCCTTCCGTAAAGTTTCGTATCATTGATATTATTTACGATACAATACAATACGAAATCCATGAGCGCGGGCACGACGGGTTCGCACCCCTCCGAAAGCAGAAATTCCTCCAAATGAGAATTTCCGAGCGGAGAATATTTGACGTAAATTTCTCCGACGATCCCCACCTTTACTTTTTCCTCGTCCGTGCGGTCGATCTGACTGAAACGCTCGATCAGACGACGAATAATCTTTTTATATTTTTTATATGCTTTACTATCGAAAGACTTTTTGATTTCCGCAAAACATTCCTCTCGCGCCCTGTCCGTATCCCCGATATTCTTTTCATACGGCTTGCACTGGTTATACAGCGTCATGAGCGTATCACCGTAAAAAATGCCGAAAGCGAGCTGCAACAACAGTGACAAATCTATCTCGATTCCGTTCCCCTTTTCCAGCCCCGAAAAATTCAGGGACATGACGGGCACCTGCGGAAACTCCGCCTTCAACGCTTTCCTGATAAGCGGAATATAATTGGAGGCGCGGCATCCGCCGCCCGATTGCGTAATCATTACCGCAGTGTGATTTACGTCGTATTTTCCGCTTTTCAGGGCGTCCAAATACTGCCCTATGACGCAGAGCGCAGGATAACAGGTATCGTTATGGACGTGCTTTAAGCCCTCGTCGATGACCGCGCGGGAATCGTTCTTCAAGACCTCCATGCGATAGCCGCGGCGGCCTACGATATGCTTGATGATATCGAAATGATACGGGAGCATGTCAGGGACGAGTATGGTATACGTCCCCTTCATTTCGGGCGCAAATTTCGGATAGTCGTCGGTATAATCCACCGTTTTTTTCTTTTCGTTTTCCTGCATTGTCTATGCCTCCAAAGAAGCGTCCGCCGCCGCGGCTTCCGCTTCGATTTCGGGACGCGCCAGATTTTCGTTCGCGGCCGTTTCCCGAGCGGCCTTCTGTTCCTCGATTGCCGCAAGCATACTGCGCAGGCGGATACGCACCACGCCGAGATTGTTGATTTCGTCTATTTTGATCTGCGTATACAGTTTTCCGTTCTTTTCGAGTATGGAACGCATTTCGTCCGTCGTTATCGCGTCTATGCCGCAGCCGAAAGAGACGAGCTGAACGAGATTCATATCTTCGTTGCGGGAAACGTACTCCGCCGCGCGGTAAAGGCGCGCGTGATACGTCCACTGATTGAGCACATTGACTTTGACGAGCGGCGCCTCCTCAAAAATGCTGTCCTCGGAAAGCACGGCAAGATCCAGCGACGTCAAAAGTTTTCCGATTCCGTGGTTAATTTCGGGGTCGGCATGATACGGACGCCCCGCAAGGACGATGATTTGCTTTCCTTCGGCGCGAGCCTTGGAGATAATCTCCCTACCCTTTTCCCGAACGTCGGCGTGATACTTTTCAAGGCGGGCAAAGCCCTCATCCAGCGCTTCCTCAATTCTCCTTTTCGGAAACTTATATTTCCCCAGCGCGCGGCGCAGGTTGCGAACCGTCGTTTCCCGCATATTGGGGTCGAGATAAGGCATGACGAAATTATCGTCGTTCAGGCGCTCGTTATTCGCTTTCAGAAGTTCCGCATAGTACGCCACAACCGGACAATTATAGTGATTGACGGAATCGTGCTCGTCGATATTATAACTCTCGCAAGGGTAGAAGATAAAATCCACCCCTTTATCCAAAAGGCTCTCGATATGTCCGTGCATGAGTTTCGCGGGATAACACGCCGTATCGCTCGCCACCGTATGCTGTCCGCGGAAATACAATTCACGCGAACTCTTGTCGCTGAGGACAACTTCAAAGCCTAACTTTTCAAAAAATCCCGCCCACAGAGGAAGCTGTTCAAACATGACGAGCTGAAAGGGAAGTCCCACGCGGCCGAGCTTTTCCGTCGTTCCGTCCGACGGCGTTACGCTCTCCTGCAATCTGCGGTACTTATAGGCGAACATATCCAAAGCATCCGAACGGAGCTTTTTTCCCGCGCCTCTTTCACACTTATTCCCCGATATGTATTTCCTGCCGTCCGCAAACGTGATAATGTTGATATTACAATTCGACGTACAGCCGTGGCAGTTTGCACAGCGAGAGGTATAGGTAAAATCGGAAAGCTCGATCGGAGAGGCGAGGGAACTCGCCGCGACGTAAGCGGGCTGCGTCTCCTTGGCGTAAAGCGCCGCCCCGAACGCGCCCATCAATCCCGCAATTGCAGACACGGTAGCGTTGTTCAACGAAAAATACGGCGAAGAAGTTACCATGCGCATGGTAACCTTACAGGAGCTGTATGAGCTGATCCGTGATAAGGTGGCGGATGCCCCTGTTTACCGCGGCGCGATCAACGACTGGTGGGGCAACGGTGTTGGCAGCACACCTTATGCAGTAAAGCATTATAAAGAGGCAGTCCGTTTAAACCGTATCTGCGACCGTCTGGAAGAAAAGACCGGCGTTCATAACGCAGAGCTGGTAAAAGCTTACGGCGATAACTCCCTGCTGTATGCGGAACACACCTGGGGACATTCCGCAACCGTAACCAATCCTTACGATACCATGGTAACAAACCTGGATATGCGTAAAAACAGCTATGCATCCAAAGCACATGAGGCGGCTGCAATGCGCAAAAACGAGCAGTGTCATCTGCTCGGCGATATCCTGCGTTATTACAACCTGTCCGGTAAGGTAAAAGCAGTATCCACCAGCCATGAAAAGAGAGTATTCCCGGTTGAGTTCTATGTGGAAACTATGAGCCTTCCGGCTGTAAAAGTAACCGATGACAAGACAAAGGATGTGATGGAGGTTCAGCTGTCTGCACATCCCCGCGGTGTTCTGGTAAGCTTCCTGGCAGAATTTGAGCCAATGGAAGAAAAGACCTTCACTTAT
>USMU01000073.1 GCA_900555925.1 uncultured Clostridium sp.
TAAAAAATTTTTATTTTTTCTGCGTATTTTTGCTTGACTTTTAATAGCTGGTCTTATGTTTTTGAGGCAGAATGCATCAAGATTTTATTCGTGGTCACGCTTTCTCGGCTTCAGTATTTTCGCCCTGACCGCCGAGAAGACTATTCAAAAGTTCGCTCGCAACCACCGTTTCGATAACCGATTTCAACATCGTATCGGATTCGATCTGTCCGTCATCGATTCTCTTTCTTTCCGCGATTTTCTGCCCGCCGAGCCTGCCCTTTTCGCGATAAAATTTTTCGTCGTCGATCATCTGCTTGGTAAGCGTGAACGCAGTTTTCACCGCCGTGTCTTTGCCGCCGTAAGTCTTACCCTCGAAAGCATAATCCGAAATTGCTTTTACATACTGCCCTGCCTGTTTGTCATCGAGATGTTTGATGACATTTGCATAGTTCTCGTTGAATTTGAAAAATTTGTTTCTCATTGTTTTTTACTCCCTGTTTTTATTTGTTTTTATCTTTTGGAATTGATACCGATTTTGCCTTTCGTAAAACCGTTATTCTCTTGTGCCGCGGCAATCGAACCGCGCATTTCCCGTATGGTTTTCATACTCTCGCTCGCAAGTTTCATATAATAAGCGTTCGGCTTTTCGTCGCGGAATTGCCCCGACGACTTAAAGATACGGAGCAGTTGCTCCTCGTCGTTTCCGCAGAACATCGCAAGCCGAAGCATCAGTCCGGACTCGCTCCGCTCAATATTTTTCATCACGTTTTTGCCGACGTATAAGTCCGCAAACTTACTGTCTTTCGCGTAATACCCTTCCGCCCTTGCCAGCGTTTCTCGGTCGCTCATTCTCGTCAAGCTTTCGCTCCCGCGCCCTTCCATACTCACGGGCAAGGCTTTCGCCGCGACTTCCGTCGCCACAAGTTCGGACGGCTTTATGTATTCCGTCGAC
Organism: uncultured Clostridium sp.; assembly: GCA_900555925.1. Taxonomy (GTDB): domain Bacteria; phylum Bacillota; class Clostridia; order Christensenellales; family Borkfalkiaceae; genus Scatosoma. Next base: position 935 of record USMU01000073.1, read on the forward strand.
TTCTCCTGTTCTACCTTGCCTGTTTTCCCCTTTTCTCTGAGTTCGTCGATACTCACTTCTTCAAAGGTCTTGTCTTTCCAAATGTCGAGTTCTTTAACTTTATCTATCTCTTTTTCAAGGGCTTCGCGGTCTGCAAAAGCGTAATTGATAAGCGGCTTCACCTCGCCCTCTTCGTCGCAGATACAGCATTTATACACCTGCTCGGAATAAGCGTTCGTTTCCTCGATAATTGCGTAATATTGCACGTCGTTCACTCTCCGATACGCTCTTTCTCTTTCCGAAACGTATTTCGCGATTTTGTCCGCGTCGGTAATTGCCGTAAACAGCGCGTTCGGGTTCTCCTTGATTTCTTCTTTCCACGACTGCAAATACGCCGCGTTGTTCTGAAGCCTGCCTTCGCTCGCTTCGATACCAACGTCCTGTTCCATAAAGATAGACGCGATTTCGGCGCGGAGTTCTTCCATTGCGTATTTCTCGCTCCCGAATCCGCCCGACAAATCTCGGTTAAGCCTGCTTTCGTGTCCCGTGCTATGCCCGATTTCGTGCAGCGCCGTCGAGTAAAATTCCTGCATACTCTTAAAGTCCGCACGCTTAGGCAAATGCACTTCGTCGTTACTCGCCTTGTAATACGCCTGACTGCCGCCGTATACGATTTTCGATTCGTTCTGATCCCAATACGAAAGAATCGCTTCGGCTCGCTCGTTTCGGTCGTTTATATCGATTTGCGGTTTTTCCTTTATAGGTACGCCGTCCATCAGCGAACAGTTGAATACACGGTAGAATTTGCGTAGCCAATACACGTTTTTATCCATATACTCTTGCTGTTCGCTTGCCGTCATGCCGTCCAATACGCTTCTATCGAAACGCTTTTTCGTTTCTTTGTCGCGCATTTCGTAGTATTCGACGGTTGCGCCCTTGCCTTTTGCCGCACTTTTGCCCTCTTCGTCCTTTTTGAACGTCCAGCCCTTTTCTTCCATTTGCTTAAAGGTCGCCCAGCGGTTATCTTCGTAATTCTCGCTCATTGCAATCAGCGACAGAAAAAGGTTATTGATTCCGCGATATTTCTTGCCCGTCACCGCCGATTCCGGCGCGCCCGACGATACCCACCCTTGCGACCAGAACAAATTGCCCTTTTCAAGGTTTTCCATAACCTTGTCCACGAGTTGCTTTCGCTGCGGCGTTAATTTTTCATACGCCGAATTTCTTTCTTCATTCTCCAAAGACAACTTTCACCTCCTCTACCGCCACGGGTTCTCCGTTTTCATACCCCTCGTCGTCGAAATCCAACATTTCGTCTATCGTATACCCTTTCGGAATTACGATAACGGGAGTATCTCGTATACTCTTTTTCTTCATTTTTTACCTCCTGAAAAAAATTTTTTGTGTTTACTATTTCAAAAGCCCCTCAACTCACTCTATCCTCGTTCGATTTTGTCGAAATTTCTGTTTTATTTTTTTATAAAATCGCCTCAAAAATATTTTTCATAAAATCTAAAACAAAATACTTGTTTATTTTCGTTTTATCGTGTATAATATAAGCACGGAGGTAAAGAACATGAAATTGCTTTACGTCAAAGCCTCGGGCTTCAAAAACATTCAAAACGATTGCATACTCGACTTCACAGCCAAATCCAAGAAAACAACCGAAGATAAAGAATACGAGCTTCAGGAAATCGCAGACGGCTTATTCGTATATAACACCGTCGCGTTTATCGGAAAAAACGCTTCCGGTAAAACTTCTCTCCTCGATCTTCTCGATTGCGCTTATTCCATACTCGGCAACTTTTCGCTCGAAGATAAAAATTATTCTTATGACGGAATTCACTTAACCCTGTTTTTCTATCACGAAGGAAAAATCTATAAGTATTCCACCGATATTTCGTCATCGCAAACCTTAAACGATAAGGCGACGTTTTCTAATCAGCAACTTCTCGAAAAAGTCTACTATAAGTCCAAAGCGAAAACGATTTTCTCAGACGACGATTTTGTCCCAGTCGAGAATATCGGCATTTTGCCAGAAGATACGTCTATCGTGTTTTTCGTATTAAAGAAGAAAGAAACACGAGCCGTATATTTTAATTCGGACGGCGAAGGCGCAAACACCTATCGCTTAATGTTCAATGCGCTGAAACTGTATAAGTTGTCCCCTTCCGTTTTAGCAAAAGTTTTGCACTTATTCGACGAAAACGTAAAAGGTCTCACGATGCTCGACGAACACAATTACGAACTTTCTCTTGCCTCGGGCAAAAAGATTGTTTCGAATAAGGAACTCGTCCACTTTTTATCGAGCGGCACAACCAAAGGATTACTTCTTTACGTTACCGTCATCGCATCGCTTAAATACGGATTCGACCTTATCATCGATGAAATAGAAAACCATTTCCACAAAACGCTCGTCGAAAATATCATCAATCTGTATAAGGATAAATCTGTCAACAAGTTCAATGCCACGCTCTATTTCTCCACACATTATTGTGAACTGCTCGATTTGTTCAATCGTCAGGACAATATCTGGGTTTGCCGTGCGGATAAGAAAATCGTTGCCGAGAATATGTATGAGAACTTCGATATTCGCGTAGAACTTTCAAAGAGCCGTCAGTTTTATAACGACGCATTTAAGACTTCCGTCAACTACGACGACCTTATGAACATTAAGAAGGAGTTTTTGAAATGAAAATCCTTATAATGTGCGAAGGCCCGAACGAACTGAAAATCGTAAATCTTTTGCTCGATAAAGGCAAATTTAAGTTCACACGCGACGATTTGCTCGATATGCGCCCCTTTCATGCTCGCCAGCTCACCTCGCCGCAATTAAAACCCGCGCTTGACGCATATCACGGCGAGATTGCGATTTATCGGATCGGGGACAAAATGACGGATTCATTGAAAATCCCTAAAGAATTGCTTTTATCCATCAAATCCCAAGCGAAATTCTGCACGAAGCCGGAACTTGAAATGTTGCTTATCATTGCGGAGAACAAAGTATCCGAATTTGAAAAAGTTAAGGCTAAGAAAAAGCCGAAAGACTTCTGCAAACAAAACGTCGTATATAATCGCAAGAAATACGACAATTCCACTGCGTTTTACGAAGAGTATTTTCAAGACCGCATAGACCTTTTAACTTCCGCTATTACTGAATACCATCGCACCCACGGAAAGCACAAATCCGACGAAGGATATTTGTTCGACTTATTGAAATAGTTTTTCTTTTGGCTACGGCTACTCGCCGTAGCCTTTTTCTATACTCTTTATCTCTTTCCGTTGCCGCCGTTGTTTTTCGGAATAGTCGGCGTATAGGTCGATTTAACGGGTATTTCGCGCAATGCCTTGATTGCCGTATGCTCGTAATAATCGGCGGATTTGTTCGGACGAAACAGTCCGCTCGTTGCGAAAATACGAAGCATCTGTTCTTTATCGCCGTTGCACCAATAAGCAAGAATATTCATAAGGCTCATATCCGAATTACTGTGATTATTCTGCAAATCTTCACCCGTATAAAGCCGCTTGAACTTATCTCCGTTCTTCGCCTCTCTCGCCTTTTCCACCACGTCTTTATCCGACATCGAAGAAAGCCCGTTCTCGCCCTTGCATACGCCTTTCCACTCGATACGCTTTTCGCATTTACTCTCTAAATACGGCTTCATTCCGCAGCTATCGAAGTTTACAAGGTCTTTCGTTTTTGCACCGTCTCCCGTCATCGCTATAAACTGTTCCTTTTGGTAAAATTCCAAGTCGCCGCCTTTTGAGAAAGTGCGTAAATCCATACCGTCCGTCTTGCCGAAAATATGCAAGCCGTTACCGCTGACCGAGCGTTCCGCATAAGTTGCGCCGCTTCGTTTCAACGCTTCTTTCGCCGTTTCGGACAGCTCGCCGTTTTCATCGAAGCAGCGGTCTATATCCACGCAAGAAACCTTATCTTTGCCGTCAAGCGCATAGGCAACGGTTGTTCCGCCGTGTTCGCGGACATATTCCAACGCTTTATCGAAAGTCGTCCACGTTTCGGGATTGTCGCTTTCGGCGTAATTCCCCGTATTGCAATCGATCGGACGTTTGCTGAGTTTATCCTTTTCTGCACTCTTCCACGTTCTTACGGCAACCCAATTTTTACGCGCTTTCATCTCGTCGGGGACTGCTGCGCGCAACGCTTTTTCTCTTTCGGCAAAAGCGGTTTTCGCTTCCTCGCTCGGTCGTTTGTATTCCACGCCGTATGCACTTTCGTCTTTTTCTCTTACCGCCAAGCAAAAATCTTTCGCCGTAAGTTCCGCCGTTTTCTTTTTCTCGCCCTTATTGTTCGTAAGGCGCACCTTGTAATTGTTATGTAAACTCAGGCGGATAGTGCCGTTCTCTTCGCTGTCTTTCACGCATTTATTCGGCAAATAATAGGTATAATCGCCGTATTCGCCGTCGGGCATTCTGAATAAGGTGCTTTCGTCGAAGCTCGCAATTCTCGCCTTTTCGGGAACGGAAACGTGATTCCATTCCGTTTCGTTTTCCGTAACGATTTCGGTTTTCAGACGTTTATAATCCTCGGCGGTCGTTTTGTCCGTCAGTTTGCAAAAATCGTAAGCGGTAAGTTCAATCTTTTTCTCGCCGCCGCGCGTTTGCGCTTTTACCACGAAATCCTGTGGCAAGCGGATCTCGATTCGTCCGTCGTTGCTATTTTTATCTTCCCCGACGAACACGCTCGGAATGAAATACGTCATGCCGCCGAAATCGTCCTTGTTCGGTAAAACGAACAGCATACTGTTGTCGTATTCCCTTCTGAACGCTTCTTGCGGAATGCTCGTAGCAAACCACTTTGTATCGTCGTTTCTGCTCGTTTCGTAGTCCTTATTCGTCGTGCCGTCTACAGCCTTTTTAAACTCTTCCGCGGTAAGCGTAACGACTTCTTCGTCGTCGCCGCGGCGTTTGAAAATATCGATCTCCGCGTTATTCCTTACGGACAATTCGTAGCAGAGTTCCTGCAAATCGCTCTTTAAGTCCGCAATCTGCCTTGACGGTTTGATTTTGTCGTTGAACATAAAGTAGGCAAAGCCCGCATACTCGCCTTTTTCCGGCATTCTGAACACGCTGCCCATGCCCGACCGTTTAATAAACGCGTCGCTCGCCACTTTGATTTTCGTATATAAGGCTTTCGGATTCGTTTCTGCGGAATACTCTTTCTCTCGCCACTCTTCCGCCGCTTTCTGCGTTTCAAAACCGTATCTGCCTTGTTCCCAATCGCCCGTTTCGATATGGTAGCCGATTGCTACGGTATAATCTCCGTTTTCTCTCGCCGTGCGGTCGATGATCGCAATATCTCTGCCGTTTATGTCTTTCGAGATGCTTACGACTTTATCTCCCCTTGCGGTTACTTTCGTAAAATCGCTCAATGTTTTGTCCTCCTTGTCTAATTGTTCTTTGAATTCTTTAACGTATTTTCTATAAGCCGTAATAAATCCGTCGAGCAACGCCGGATGGGAATTAACGTAAAACGTTCGTCTGTCATCTTCGGCGTTATTGATATTGATTTCCTTTGCCCACGCTTTATTATCGGGGCTGTATCTGCCGTCGCCGTCCGACATCTGCACGGTATTTGCAAGAACGTAATTCATACGCTCTTCGCCGTATAACGCATACAGATTTGCGATAAAATCGGTATTTAAGTGCATACCGTCAAAGT
>USMU01000074.1 GCA_900555925.1 uncultured Clostridium sp.
AAATTTTTTCAATTTCCTTCTTCATTTCTCTTGACTTTTATTTGCAGGTCTTATTTTTTTTCTTTGTTTTCGTTCCGGTACGAGACCGTTTTTCATAAAACTTTTTTCATTTTCCGCCGCAGAAGCCTGCTTTTCGGCAAGTCTTTTGACGACCATGTAATCGGAGCCGATTTCGGAAATGACGACTCTTTCGTCCACGGGAATGCGTTCGGCGTCGTCGGTGACGGCGTCGAGTTCCGTGTACGCGCCCTGCGCGGTGAGGACGATTTTTCCCCTGCCCGTGCGGGAAGGCGCGATGGATACGTATACGGTAGCTTCTTTTCCGATCAATTTTTCCTTATCGAGATTACCGTTGCACTGTAACTTTGCGATGCCGCGAAGCGCGAGGGCGACGAGAACCATGGAAAAGAGTCCCGACACCAACGAGACGATAATGGCGAGCGCGATATTTTTGGAATTGATCTGTAAAATGAGAAGTCCCACCCAGCCGCCGATGGCGAAAAAGGCCGTAAGACCTTTGAGCGTGAACAGAGAAACGCCGAGCCCGCCGTCCGGAGTGTCAAAATCCCCGTCGCCGCCGAAATCCCCGTCCACGTCGGCGTCGCCGCCGAAGGAAACGAGCATCAGAATAATCTGTACGACGAGCAGCACCGTTCCAATAACGGCGATATAGAAAAATACTTTTTCTGGCGTCGTCAACGAATTATACCACATTATTGAAAATCCTCCTTTTTAGGATATTCTTATCTTGATTGTTACATACCGACAAAGAGAAAGAAAAGAGTCACTTTCCCGAAACGGGGGGATTTTCCTCCCGCCGAACAGGGGGGCTTTCCTTTTATCGAAAAAGACCCATACATTGTATGTTTCCACACAGTGCATGAGTCTCATTTTTTAAAAGCCATCCGAACGGATTTGCCCTTCCGTCAATAAGTCGGATTTCGTTACGTATGGTTCCGTAATGAACCGTGCGCAAATTACTCCCTCAACTTGCAGTATCGTCAGTCTGACAAGTTTTCTTTGTTCAGTTTAAATATATTATATCACATTTTCCGAAAAAGTCAAGCGTTTTTTGTAAATTTTCCGCACAATTCGACCTGCCGACCTTCGGACGGGAATTTAAGGCAACTTTTTTCGTCCTCGTCCGCGATTCATTCTTCGCCGTTATCTTTGTCCTTACTGTTGCCAAGGTAGGTACCGAAAAAGTCGGACGAAGGCTTTTTGTAGGAGGTACGAGGCTTATCGTAAGGCTTCTTCTCTCCCGAAAAATCCGTTCCGCCCTCATCGCGACGCTGATTATACGGCCTCTTGTACCCGTCGTTGTTATAGTACGGCTTTCTGTACTCTCCGTCCTGATTGTACGGCTTCCTGTATTCTCCGTCCTGATTATAGGGTCTCCTGCCGCCGCGGTTATAGGGCTTTCTATACCCGTCTCCGTCTCGGCCTTCCCGATTATTATACGGCTTTCTGTATCCGTTGTTATACCCGTTATTATATCCGTTGTATCCGCGATGATAGCCGCGATTGCCGAAGCCTCCGCGGGACCGCTCCTCGCGCGCGGAATAGGCGGGAGCGTCGGGATCTCGCAAATTAGACGGAACGATGACGATATAGCGGTACGGCTCCTTGCCCTCGCTCTCCGTCGTCACATCCTGTCTGCCCGAAAGAGCCGCGTGGATAATTCTGCGCTCGTAGGGGTTCATGGGTTCCAGCTTGATTTTTTCTGCATAGCGAACGGCCTTTCCCGCCAGCTTATAGGCGAGATTTTGTAAAGTAGCCTCCCTGTTTTCCCGATAGTTCTCGCAGTCTACCACCACTCTCTTGTATTCCTCGCGGCCCGTATTCGCCACGGCGCCCGCAACCGTCTGAATCGCGTCCAGCATTTCCCCGTGTCTGCCTATAATCGCCTTCGTATTCGCCGCCGTCACTTCGATTTCGATTTTTTCGCCTTCCCTTTTCAGCTCCGTGCAGGCGGTGATCTTCAATAATTCGAGCAGTCCCTCCAAAAATTCCACCGCCCGTTCCCCGTCCGTCCGTCCGAGAGAATCCCGATGAATATTAGAAACTTCTAAATTCGTTTCTGCGGCGTTTTTGTCGGGGGTCTTACTCTCTGTCTGCCCAGACGCCTTTTCTTCGTCTGAGACCCATTCCGCAGCCTTAGGAGCGATTTCCACGCGAGCTTTGACATAGCCGAACAATTTTTTCTTTCCTTCCTCCAAAATGCGAATATCCGCTTCCTCCCTTGAAAGCCCCAATTCATTCAGACCGGCTTCGATCGCTTCTTCCGCGGTTTTTCCGGTAAATTCCTTATATTCCATGATGTCTATGACCTCCTGTCATAAAATGCTCTGTTTATCCGATTTATTCCGTCAATATATATTATTTTTGTTTCTTTTTGTCCGTCTTTGCCTTATTTTTTTCGGACTTCGCCCTATCCTTTTCCGAGACATACACGCGGCCGGGGAAACGCTTGTTATACTGCTCCTGCATGGCCTTTTCTTCCTTTTTGCTCATGGTCACTTCCACGATTTTGTTGATGAGAAGCGTCATGATTAGGGAGAGAATATTGCTCGTGACCATATAAATGGAGAAGGCGGCGCTGTACATAAACGCAAAGATAGCAAACATAACCGTCATGATGACGAGCATCATCTTCTGATTGAACATGCCCTTTCCGTCCACAGAGGAGAACTGCGTCTGTTCCTTCTGCGAGCGCATGGATACGAACTGCTGTAAAAGGATCGTGCCAATCGAAAGGACGATCAGGATAAAGTATCCGTTCGCCTGGGATTTTTCCGCCGAAAGTTTCGCCGTCACTACGTTGTAGCTGTTTTCGTTGTATACGTCGGTATAGCCGCTGATGGAGGAGAATTTCACTTTTCCGTCCTCCGTGGAGAATTTTTCGCGGGAGACGGTGGATTTGAATTCGCTGTAACTCAAAACGGGGTGCTTATAGGAAGCGTCCGTCACCCAGATATTCTTGATCCAGCCGAAACTCATTCTGTCCTTTACGACGGTATTGTAGGTTTCCTTCACTTCGTCCTGCGCGGCGGACACGAGGGCGTCCCTGCACGCATTTTCCCATGTTATGGGATTTTCCGTCTCCTCGGAAGCGGAAACAAGCTCGTCCACCACGGTTTTCCATTCCTCGTCCGCGTACATTTTTTCCGCGTCCACGTAATAGGTCTTTTCCGAAGTCTTGATATAGTCAAAATCGTCCGCAGCGTAATTCTCGTTATACACCACCGTATAATAAATATATCTGTTTTCGCCCGCTTCGTCCTTGATAAGAAGAAATCTCTGTGTTTCTCCGTTCTCTCCGTCGAGCGTGAAGTCGGAAATATTTTCCTCTTTCAGCTCCGCGCAATAGGGGTTGAGATAGGCGTTATAGGAATCCGCCATCGAGTTATAGTTCTGAATGTTCGCGTATTGAGAAAAGGAGTTGAACGCGCTGATAGCGACGAAGAATACGACGAGGGACAAAATGGCGGGAAGGCAGGAAGAAAACATAGAAATGCCGTTTTCCTTATACATTTCCATCAGCTTCTGATTATACATCGCCTTGTCGTTGGCGTACTGCTTTTGCAGTTTCTCCATTTTTTCCTTGTTTTCTTTCATCTTGATGTTCTGCTTGCGCATAGTCACCCTCTGATAAATATCGAAGGGGAGAACAATCATTCTCAAAATGATGGAAAACACAATAATGCCGACGCCGACGATTCCTATCCCCTCGATGAGGATACGAATGAGCTGCCCCAGCCAGTTCAGGGAAATATCGTACGTCCTTCCGAGAAACGGAATGACGGGATCGCTTGCCAATAAAGTGAGAAAGTTCATTATTTTATTCTAAACCTTTTTGATGTCCGAATGAATGTCCGTCCGGCCCGAACGTTTGCCGCACAGCGCCTTGCCCGATATTTTTCAAAGCATCTCTTCGACGCAACAGAAATACATTTTCCCGTCACAGTAGCCAGCGCTTTTTGAAATACTTTTCGGGGGCGGGGTCGTAACCGCCCTTGGAAAAGGGATTGCAGCGCAGAATCCGCCACGCGCCGAGCAATATCCCGACGAGTGCCCCGTGATTGTTGATGCATTCCAGCGTATATTGGGAACAGGTTGGGCGATACAGGCAGGTATGCTTTGAAATCCTCCTCTGATAAAAGAGAATCAGCCGCATGCACAGCATTTTGAGATACGGCTTAAAGACCTTCTTTTTCAGATATTTTCCGTTTGCTCTGATAAGTGCGGAAAGGCCGATATTTACAGTTTTTCCTTCTTTATCATACATTTCAAGTGTCTTTTGAAGGTGTTCAGGTCGTATTCGTCCCTGACTTTCGGCACGAGCACCACCGACCAATTTCCATTCATCTCTTCCCGTTCGGCGCGGAACGCTTCCCGAAGGAGACGCTTTATCCTGTTGCGCTTTACGCTCTTGCCGTGGCGCTTGCCCACGGAAATTCCCATGCGCGTTTCCTTCGAGGGAAAATAAATCATCGTGAGCGAGGGGGAAAATGCCCGCCTGCCTTTCGTAAACAGCTTCTGAAAATCCGCCTGTTTTTTAAGTCTCAGATAATTCATTCTCCTCTCCAGCAAAGAGCTTCACGAAAATACGGATAATAACGAATAAGCCGCATTTACAGAATCTGTACTGCGGCCTTTCCCGTCCGGGTGCTTGTCCTTAATAGGAAAGTTTCTTTCTGCCCTTGTTTCTGCGTCTTTTGAGCACGTTCCGTCCCGACTTCGTGGACATTCTCTTTCTGAATCCGTGCACCTTGTTTCTCTGTCTCTTTTTGGGCTGATACGTTCTTTTCATTTTCTTTGTCTCCTGTTTTGGATTTGTTTTTTTATTTTCTACTCCGCCGGCTGATAAACCGCCGCGGCTGTTCGCGGTCTCGATAAAAAGAGCCGCAAACGACTCTCTTTACATTATAGCGCACTTTTCCGCCCGCCGTCAAGCGATTATGCGCCCGTTCTTACAGGTAAAATCAAATATGCGTCCTCTTTCGACCCTTTGTTTTCGAGCGTGAAGGGCGAAATCGCATTGTTGAACGACAATTTCACCGTCTCTTCGCTGAGCGCTTTCAGCGCGTCCAGCACAAATTTTCCGTTCATCGCGATTTTCAGCTCTTTCCCCGACATCTCCACTTTCACGCTCTCCGCCACGTTCCCGATCTCCGAATTCGCCGTGATGAGAATGTTTCCGCCCTTGATGTCCAGAATGATGAGATTGTTCTTATCTCCCCTGATGAGAATCGACGCGCGTTCCACGCTCTCGATGAGCTCCGCGCGGGAAACATAGACTTCCGTCGTGAACGCGGAAGGAAAAATATTGCTCTTGTTGACGAATTCCCCCGTATACAGGCGGGACGTGAGCACCGTATCGTTCACCGATACGAAAAGCATATTCTTCGCTACGTAAATTTTTAACGTCTCTTCCCCGTTTTCGAGCATTCTCGAAATCTCCGTGAGCGTGCGCGCGGGACAGACCAGCTTTACGTTTCCTTTTCCCGTTTTCGCCTCGCATTCCGAAACCGCCATTCTGTATCCGTCCAGCGCCGTCGCGTGCAGCTTATTTCCTTCCGTCTCCAAAAGACAGCCCTTCAAAATGGGCCTGCTCTCGTCCGTCGCGCAGCAGAATACTGTCTTTGCGATCAACGATTTCAGAGACGATTCCTTCACCTCGAAATAATCGTCTCCCGCTTCCGCCTTGATGAGCGGAAATTCCTCCGCCGAAAGCACCTGCAAAAAGGATTCCGAATCCCCGTAACGGATTTCCAATCCCTTCTCCCCGGTGGAGATGACTACGTTCATTCCCGAAACCTTTCCCATGAAATCCGAGAAAAATCTGCCGTTTACGCAAATTTCTCCCTCTTCGAGAACGTCCGCCTTGATCTTTTTCTCAATGGAAATTTCTCCGTCGTATGCGATCAACGTCACCGCATCGTTCTGCGCGCTGATTTTGATACATTCGAGAACGGGCGTCGTCGTCTTGGTCGAGCAGGCTTTGCTCACCGTCATCGCCGCGTCCGAAAGAATGAGCCCTTCGCTGATAAATTTCATTGCTTTCCACTCCTTTTCCCGCCGAGGTACGGCGGCTCGTCGTTAATCCTTACGATTCGGATTCATTTTACCATATCTGTCCGTTTTTGGCAAGCAAAAATCTTTTTCGTCGGCAATTTTTAAGAAAATTTTTTCCTTCCCTCCCTCCTCCTCCCCGTTGATTTTTTATGATAGAATTGTATTATTAGTATTAATAGTAGTCTCGGTGAAATTGTGGATAAGTCCCGTTTTTTTGCTTGGACAGGCCTGTTTCTCGGTATAAAAGCATTGTGGATAACTCGCGTCTTTCTTGTGGATAACATTGTGAATCGAGTGTGGACAAGTGGAAAACTTTTGTTCGCGAGAAAGTTGAGTTTATAAAAATAAAATATTTTATGAATA
>USMU01000075.1 GCA_900555925.1 uncultured Clostridium sp.
GCAGGGACCTGCCGGAACGTCGGCAAACGTAGAATCGATAACGGCCTATTCTACCCCCACAGCGCCTGTTACTAGCGGCTCTACCTTGATATTTGACAGAAATGGAATTCAAAACGGAACTGCTATCAGCCATGCTCTGAATACTTCCGATTTCATAATTACGCAACCAGGGGTATATTATGTGTTTTATAAAGGGACGGCGACCCCCGGTTTAGGAATTACTCTCCCTGCAGCAAACTTTTTGTTTCTCAGACTCAACGGAGTAAATGTAGCAAGTTCAGAGACGACAAGTATTTTCACTGACGCGATGGACGACGAAGTGCAATCGCTTTCGGGAATCGTAAACGTATCTTCCGTACCTTCTACTCTATCTATTGTTTCCTCAGGAGATACTTTTAATTATTCTGTCACCTCTTTGACTATATTTCGTCTTGGTGATATTCCATCATAATTAAGCAGAAAAAGCAGGCCTTATAGCCTGCTTTTTTTGCCTATAAATATATATATTATTTTCAGAGGAATAAAGTTGCTTCGGAAAAAATCACCCGCAATACGCAATCGCATCCACCTGAAACAATAATTCCCTTATGCCTTCCGTATGAGCAAATTCCGTTTGTATGGATTTACGTGCCGGATATTTATCGTGAAATCTCTCCTTTATGACTTTCTCCATAACGGAAATATTCCAAATATCTCGGAACAGGCAGTCCATTTGAACAACATTTTCCAAAGTAAGCCCTACCAGTCGTAATCTTTTTTCCATTTCGTCAAACGCACCGTTTATCTGCTCTTCGACAGACTTTCCGATATTCCCGACGCAATAATTCAAAAAACAGTAATTGCCTGCTTTCACAATTCCGCTATGCGCCCAATCTTCATTTACATCGTATCTTTCAATTTTACTCATGCTTTTTCTCCTTATCTCATTTATTACTTATTTCATTAAGCGCTAAAAGCCATAAAAATCCAATCTATGAAAAAATCGTATAACCTAAAAACGGTAAAAAGAAAGGATTTCCGAAAAATGCGGAAACCCTTTTGACAGCTGGCGCAGAGAAAGGGATTTGAACCCTTGTATACATTCCTGCATAACACGATTTCGAATCGTGCGCGTTCGACCGCTCCGCCATCTCTGCATCGTTAGTATTATATACTATCCGAGCAAAAAAAGCAACTCTTTTTATGCCGTTTTCAAAGGTTTTCCTGCGCTTTTCAAATATGTTATCTCGAAGCAAGAGCTCCTTTATGTTGCGTGGCGGCTGCGCCCGCTATATTTGCCTGAGAAAGAATATTTTTAAGTTCTTCTTCGGACAATTTCTCTAACTTTTTACCGTCTAATCCTGCTAAAGCAGTACCATAAAATGCGTCGCCCGCTCCTGTCGTATCCACGGGCTTGACCGATACCGTCTCTACAAAGCCGCGCAGCTTGCCGAGTTGATAATAGCTTCCTTTACCGCCCATCGTAATAAGAAGTAAACCACTCTTTTTATTCAGCCTCTCAGCTCCTTTTTCTATGTCTTTTTCCCCTGTAAACAGTTCCAATTCATCTTCCGAAAATTTCAGTATATCCGCCTTTTCGATATACGGCAAGTAAATATTCTTTGCTTCTTCAAAATCAGAATACAAATCGGAACGAAAGTTAACATCAAAGCTCAAAAGTTTTCCTGCCTGATGAACTTTCTCGACAATCTTCTGTGCAAAAAGGCATCCCTTTTCCTCACTTAGCATTAAAGAACCTAAATGAACGATGTCTGCCTTCCCCAAATTTTCAAAAACAGGAGACGATATATCGATATGAAAATCAGCCGTATCGTGACGAAAAAATCCGAAATTTCTCTCGCCATTCTGCAAAGTTACAAAGGCAAGTGTAGTATTACGAACCTCATCCGTCTGAATTTTGCATAAATCCAAATTTTCTTTGGAGGCATATTTTTTCAAATAATTTCCCACGGGATCTTTTCCTACCCGACCGATAAATCCTACTTTTGCCCCTGCATGTTTTGCATTGACGGCAACATTAAAGGGCGCTCCACCGCAACACATGCGAAATTTCGTCTCATCTTCTCCGATAAAATCCGCCAAAATTTCTCCAATTGATAATATCATAAGGTTGTCCTTCGCTTTTTTTCGATATTATACCATAAAAAAGTCTATCTGTCAATTTTTATGAAATAAAAAAGCACTTCCGATAGTTTGAAGTGCTTCTTTATTCTTTTTAAGCCTGTTCCCGAGGGGATTCAGCCGCTCTTTTCGCATCCAATTTTTTATTGCGGAAATAAATCGCGAGTGCCGTTAAAATCATGCAAAGATTTATGATATAGAAAACAAACGCCAAAATCTTCAACCAATCCCAATAGGCGACACCCGCTTGCATGCTGTTTGCCCAGGCAAAAATCTTACTTAAAATCCCGCCCACATATCCGATGCCGATCAAAATCGTAAATTGCAGGCTCGTTCCCTTCGTCGTTCTTGCCTTATACGCACGAACAATATTGAAGGGCCAGGAGGCTCCGAAACAGAGCACCATAACGATTTCAAAAACTGTTGCAAAAGTTTCCATGATTTCCTCCGTCAATTATCCTTTCTTCTGTAATCGGGCAACAGACGAGGCGAAGGCATTTCGGAACTAATTCCAGCAGCTTTCAGCTCTTTTTCATAATCTTTGACAAAATCCAACGTCAAAGATTTGAGCGCCACCGACTTGCACTTTTCGCCGGCTTGACGACCGGCATTACGCCCGAATACGATGATATCGAGCAACGAATTTCCCATCAAGCGGTTTGTGCCGTGAATTCCTCCGACCGCTTCTCCCGCGACATAGAGATTTTCCACTCCCGACATTCCGTTTGCGGAAATATCGATGCCGCCATTCTGGTAATGCAAAGTCGGATAAACGAGAATGGGCTCCTTGCGGATATCGATACCGTATTTTCCGAACATTCTCATCATTGCGGGAATACGCTTTTCGATCGTTCCTTCGCCGTTGACCATTTCGATGAGCGGCGTATCCAGCCAGACGCCTTCTCCGTCCGTCGTGGCAATTCCGCCGCCGTTCTTTTTACATTCGCGAATAATCGCAGAAGCCGTAACGTCGCGCGTTTCCAAAGGATTGACGAACGCCACGCCGTCCTTATTGACGAGCTGAGCGCCGAGCGAACGCACCTTCTCGGTGACGAGTGCACCGTAAATCTGCGTAGGACAAGCCGCGCCAGTGGGATGATATTGCAATGTCTCGGGATAGAGCAACTTTGCCCCCGCGCGATAGGCGAGCACGAGCCCGTCCGCCGTCGCGCCGTAGTGATTCGAAGTAGGGAAACCCTGATAATGCAGTCTGCCCGCTCCGCCCGTCGCGATAATCACCGTCTTTGCGCGGGCAACGAGAATTTCCTTCGTTTCCATATTCAGGAGCACGGCACCGGCAACCTTTCCGTCCGTATCCTTGATAAGCTCGATTGCGGAAGTAAAATCCACTACCGTGATGCCGCGATTTAAGACCTCGTCGCGCAGAACGCGCATGATTTCGGAACCCGAATAGTCGCGGCAGGCGTGCATTCTCTTGCGGGAAGTACCGCCGCCATGCGTCGTAATCATCGTTCCGTCGGGAGCTTTATCGAACATGACGCCGAGGTTATTCAGCCATTGAATGGCCTCGGGAGCTTCGTTGACGAGCTTATAGAGAAGCTCGGGTTTATTCTTGAAATGTCCGCCCCCGAACGCGTCGAGATAATGGATTGCGGGGCTGTCGTTTTCCTTATCCGCAGCTTGAATGCCGCCCTCAGCCATTGCCGTATTCGCATCGCCCAAACGGAGCTTGGTAGCTATCATTACGTTTGCTCCGCAGTTATCCGCTTCGATTGCCGCCGAAGCGCCCGCGCCGCCGCCGCCGATAATTAAAACGTCTACGTCGTAATCGGGCGCGGAAAGATCGATATTCATATCGAGCACGCGGGAACGTCCCTCCAAGAGCGCCGCAAGTTCGTGCAAAACCTTGCCTCCCTTATTGGGACCGACTTTGAGTTCTTCGTATGCGGAAGTGATGTAATCGGGGTGGAAGGAAGCGAGAACCTCGTCCTTTTCTTCCGCCGTCATTCTCCGAATTTCCGCACCGAAACGGGAAGCGCGCGTCGCTTCCACCTTTTTCATGGACACTAATTGTTCTTCGGTGTACTGATACATACGCTTCTCCTTATTTTTCTATCTCTCTGTGATTATAAAGTTCTTTCATTTCTTCAACGGGCTTTTGCATGAGATTTTCGAGAAGGGATTCGAATTTTCCTTCTTTGATTTCTTCTACCCGCTTTTCGAGATGTTCGCTCTTCGGCGCGAGGTATTTTCCCGTGAGTCGCCTTGCGAGCTCCGCGACCTGCGGGTGAGAAATTCCCGCGGGACAACGCGAAGAACATACTCCGCACATCACGCAGTCGAAACTTTCCTCCGCACATTTTTCGTATTCGCCGCGCTGCGCGTAGGCAATGTACTGCATGACGTTCAGGCCCTGCGTACAGCTCTTTGTGCAGGCGTTACAGCCGATACAAGAATAGATTTCGGGATACAGCTGCATCATAATCTGCTGCGTGGGCTTTATCTTTTCGATGTCATAAACTTGCTTTACCAGCGGGAAGAAAGGCAGCGTCGCCACGTACATTCCTTCCTCTACCTGCGTCTGACAGGCAAGGCAGGTTTTGAGTTCCTGCTGACCTTTAATGCGGTAAATGGTCGCGCACGCACCGCAGAAGCCGTTTCTGCAACCGCAGCCGCGAACGAGCTGATATCCCGCATATTCCATCGCTTTCATAATCGTCAGACTTTCGGGAACCTGATATCTTTTCCCGAAAAGATAAACGTTTACCAAATTTTCCATGATATTCTCCTTCGCTCAATACTCGTCGGGCAGTTCGTCCAGCTCATCCATGCGGAATACGGGTCCGTCCTTACAGACGAATTTGTCTCCGACGTTACATCTGCCGCATTTGCCGATACCGCACTTCATACGAAGTTCCAGCGTCGTATATACGCGGGATTTGTCGAACCCAAGTTCCAAAAGCCCTGCCAGAGTGAATTTAATCATGATGGGAGGTCCGCAAAGAACCGCCGTCATGTTCGGATCGAGCCCCAATTCCTTGACGTAAGCGGGCACAAAACCGACATGTCCGTTCCAACCTTCCTGCGGACGGTCTATGGTAAGGTAGACTTCAAAATCGGGCTCCTTTTCCCATTCGGTGCGTATCTCCTCAATATCTACGAGATCATCTTTGCTCCGAGCGCCGTAAACCACGACGACTTTCCCGTAATTTTTACGGTAATGCCTGATATAGTTGATGACGCTTCTCAAAGGCGCAAGGCCGATACCGCCCGCGATAAACAGCATGTCTTTCCCCTTGAAATCCTCCTCGACGGGGAAATTTCTGCCGTAGGGGCCGCGTACGGTAATCTGCTGCCCCACTTCGAGGGAATGAATGACTTCCGTGACACAGCCGCATTTTTTGATGGAAAATTCCATGAATTCCTCGTTCGTGGGAGAAGAAGTGATGGAGAACATACACTCACCGACGCCGGGGACGGAAACCATCGCACACTGACCGGGCAAATGTTCGAACAGCTTTTTGCCGTCCGTCCCGACGACGCGGAAGGTCTTGACGTCGGGCGTATCCTTTCGAATATCCGTGATTACACCGATTTTCGGAATGAGATTTTCATTAATCATGCGCTTTACCTCCCAACGTTTTTACAACTTTTATGATGTTGAGATGCTGAGGACACTTATTGACGCAACGCCCGCATCCGACGCAGGAATACAATCCTTCATGCTGGGAAGGATAATAGACGAGTTTATGCATAAATCTCTGGCGATACCTCTGCAACTGCGTCGTACGGCTGTTTGCCGCCGCCATTTGCGTAAAGTCGGAATACATGCAGGAATCCCAGCAACGATAACGGATAACTCCTTCGTTTGTCTTGAAATCGCGGATATCGAAACACTGACAGGTCGGGCATACGAAGGTACAAGCTCCGCAACCGAGACAGGCTTCGGAAAGACTTTCCCATTCGGGAGCATCGAAAAGCTCGTTGAGATTTTCGGGCTTGAAACGGGATAAATTCAAATGAGAGAAGGGAAGTTTCTCGATAATCTCGCGCGTCTTTTTCTGCTGAGCAGAGACTTCCTTCTCCCCGCCGTTTTCAAAAAGTTCCTTTACGCTTTCCGTAAGGGCATTTCCCCTCTCGGTATTCGCGCGCCAATAGAGATATTTCTCATCCAGCCACGTCGTGACGTCGCCGGCAGGCTCAGTCGGGGCGCAGGCGAACAACCCGCAGAGC
>USMU01000076.1 GCA_900555925.1 uncultured Clostridium sp.
CTTGCGCCTAGACTGTCGTTCCCCCAACTAAACCCCCCCCCGCAAACGATACGCTCACTCTCGTCAACAATTCCGCGACAGCCGTACCCCTTGCCACGCAGACAGGCGGAACGGGAGCGAACGTCAACGCTTCCATGACGATCGTAAAACTCGCCTGACGCATTTATCGCAATTATTTCCTCTCTTTATGCTCACCCGTTTCTTCCGAAACGGGTGAGCACTTTTATTTTTTGCCGCCGAAATTGTCGAAGAATTGATATTTTTCCCATTTATAACCTTACGCCGCCGCGTTTTCCCACGAGCGTTACCGATTGTAAGATTCCCGTAGTAATCAGATGTTTTTCTGCCGACGCATTATTTTTCAAAGCGTCCTCAATCAGATCGGTAAAGAGATTTTTCGCATCGGATACCCGCTCGCAGAATAAATAATACGCGAGCGAACCGGGAACCGTATTGACTTCGCCCAAATAAAGTTCCCCTTCCGAGAGAAGAAAATCCATGCGGACGATACCTTTCAGATTCATTCTCTTATACAGTGTGCGGGTATAAGAACGAATTTTCTCTCTCGTTTCGTCGGAAATCGGCGCAGACACCCCCGCCGATTTCCGACCCGAAAAATCTCCGTCCGAAAGCTCGGTTGCCGCTGAGTCTGCCGTTTTCTCCGTATTTCTCTGCGAGATGCGAGGATGAGCTTTGAGATATTTATCTGCAAAAGAATAAATTTTTTCTCCGCAGGCGGCTTCCTCGGGCTCGGAGACAAAAATTTCCCCGCCGAGGGAATACGCCGCACAGTTTATATCTCGTTTATTTTTCAAAAACCGTTCGATAATTACGCGGTCATCCAAAAGGAACGCCGCATCCACTGCCGCCTTGGCCTCCGCTTCCGTTTCCGCGACTGAAATCCCGATGGAAGAACCGAGGTGCGCGGGCTTGACGACGACGGGATATTTTAAGCGGGTTTCGATATTTTTCAGCAGGAATTTCCCGCGTCGGGCATAATCCGTTTCTCCGACGCGTATGTATTCTACGGCGGGAATATTGAGTGCCTTGGCGACGAGCTTCGTCAGCGTCTTATCCATGAACATACCGGACGCCGTCAATTCGGGAGACGCGAGCGGAATTTCGTTCATCTGCATCAGAGCCGAAACGCCTCCGCCCTCCCCCAATCCTCCGTGGCAGCAGTTGAGCGCCGCATCTATTTTTCCCTTATTCTTAGCCTTCGTTTTTGCGCCGTTGAACGCATACATGGTACCCCCGTCAAAAAATATCCGTTCAAAGGATGAAAAGTCGCGTTTTTTAAAAATGTTTAAGTCCGTCATCTTCGGCGAAGTATACATACCTCCGTCGGTATGAATATATACGGGTACGGGAATAAATTTTTCTCTGTCTATGAGATTGAGCACAAATACGCCCGTCAATACGGAAATTTCGTTTTCGCAGGACTTTCCGCCGAACAATACCGCTACTTTACGCATAAAAAAACACCTCCGCAAAAAGAAATTTTTTCGCTTTGGTGTTTTCCGTTTTTCAGAGGATTCGTGTTTCCGTTTTTGAGAACGTTACCGAAATCAGACTGACGATACACGTCAAATCCGAAAAAAGCAAAACCGAATGAAGCAACAAACGGCAAAGTTAACAGTCAATAAGCGTCGGGCAAATCGTTCAGAAACAAAACGCAGTCTCCCGTGCAGAGCGTTTCGCTCAAAATATCTTTCGCCCGTTCCAGCGTGGGGTATACGAAAATTTTATCCGCGTCTCCCCCCGCGTCGAGGTATCCTTTTTTAACCGCTCCTACCTGCGTATCCCCGACAAGGAGAACAAGGTCGAGGCCGCAGAGCTCTGCTCCGAGTTCGCCGTTGAGCGTTTCGTCCAAAATTCCCGTTTCGACGAGTCCGGGCGTCACGACGATTTTCCGTCCAGAAAAGCGCCTGAGCGCCGCGAGCGCTTCTCTCGCGCCGCGCGGATTGGAATTGTAGCTGTCGTCGAGAATTTTGACTCCGCCGCTCTCGATGAGCTGCAAACGGTGCGGAACGGGTTGTATCTCTCCGATTCCCCGTTCGATTTCCTCTTCCGAAAGTCCCATTTCCGCGGCGAGCAGAGCCGCCAAAGCGACATTTTCCGCGGAGTGTTTTCCGAGCAACGGCACTTCGGCGCGAATGGGCTTCCTATCGGGCAAACGAAGGACAAACGAGGTACTTTCCGCGTTCAGGCAGACATCGGACAAAAGCGAGCCGTAATCGGCATAGACGCACTTTTCTTTTCCTTCGGCGTCTTCCTGGGGAAGGCCGTCGATTTTTTCCTTCAATTCCCCGCCGCAGACGATTTTTTTCGCGGTTCCTTTCAAGATTTCGCACTTCGCTTTCAGGATATTCTCTTCCGAACCGAACGTTTCGATATGCTGGGCGCAGACGCCCGTAAAAACGGCGTAATCGGGTTTTACCAGAGCGCAGAGTTCCGCAATGTCCCCTCTGTGCCGCGCGCCCATTTCCGAGATAAAGACTTCCTTTTCCGCGAAATCGGGGCTCGTCACGGTCTTGGCGATTCCGACGGGCGTATTGAAGGATTCGGGCGTCGGTATCGTCTTGTATTTTACCGACAGAAGGGAAGCAAGAATATTCTTGACGGAGGTTTTTCCGTAGCTTCCCACGACGGCCACGCGCACAATGCCGCTCTTTTCGAGTTCTTCCTTCGCCCGGCGGACGAATTTCGCATTTCTCGGATTTTCGTACAGTCCGTCGAGAAGATTTGCAAGGCATAAAAGCCACGGAAGCAACAGGGGCATGAGCGTAAACGGCACGTAGGCAAACAGGGAATACAGCTCGCTTTCAAAAACCGCAGCAAGAAAATCCAGAAGCGCTATGACGATATAGGAAACGCAGGCGGTCAAAAGGATATACACGCCGCTGAGCCGCTTGATTCTGCCCGTATTTTTCACGGGAATTTTGAGGGCGTACTTCCTGTCCGCAATACAAAAGAGCAGACAGAACAGGAAAAAGGGAAAAGCCGAAACGAGCACCGCAGTCTTGGTCCCCGCAAAGGAAAAGCAGAGAGAGACGAGCGCCGTAGACAAAAGCGCCAGCCCGGCCCAAAGCGCGAGGCGGTTATAATATAAATTGTCCTTTTTCTTTAACCAACGCGCGAACTTGCCGTTTTGATAACCGCATTGCTGCAAGGCTCCCAGCGATTTATAGGTCGCCACGTAAAAGAAGCACGTACACGCGATACACGCGGCTATTCTCGAAAATACGTCACTCATGACCGAAAAATTCCTCCGCAATCAAATTGAAGGAGACGGGATATTCCGCAAAAGCGAAATGCCCTCCCTCCATTCGTTTCATCTTTCCCCTTTGAAGTACGGAAAGATACGCTTCCGCCTCCTCGGGCGGGGTCGTCGTATCCCGTTCCCCTTCCACCAGTAAAACTTCGTTTTCGATTTCCGCCGCGTCGCCGCGGAGATCCTCGTTGACAATTTTTTTATAGCTCTCTTTCATGAGGGGCGAAAGGGAGCGGTATTCCCTGCTGCCGAAATGTTTTTCGGCAAACCGCGGCGCAATTTTTCTGACCAGACGATACAGCCTAACCTTCGTCCTGTATTTCGTTCCGCGTTTCAAAATTACGCCCGCAGGACCGGTAAGCAATATCTTATCGAATACCTGTCCGTCCCCTTTCGCCATTTTCACCGCTACGCGGCAGCCGAAGGAATGGGCGACGACGTGCGGGCGGACGACGCCTAAAAGGCCCAGAGCTTCCTTTGTCCATTCCGCATAGTCAAACACGGAAAAGGCTTCTTTCAGGGGCGCACTTTGGCCGAAGCCCGGAAAATCCAATGCCGTCACCCGATAAAAGGCGGAAAAATATTCGATTTGCGCCGTAAAACTTTCCTTGGAAGAAAGGTAGCCGTGAAAAAAAACGAGGTCTTTGCCCGTTCCCTTTTGTATAAACGAAACGTCGGAAAGCTCGATTTTCGTGCGCTTACCCTCCTTTTCGGTTTTCGTTCACAATTCCTTTTGCATGACGACCGCGTCCTCCCCGTCGGGATAGTACCTCGGCCGCACGTAAATGCCCTTGAAGCCCTCTTTCAGATACATCGTCATCGCGGGAGCATTGGAGACGCGCACTTCCAGAAGAATCACCCGCGCGCCGCGTTCCTTCGCCTCCGTTTCCAGTTTTTTGAGCAGCTTCTTTCCCACTCCGCGGCGGCGGCAGCTCTCCGCTACCGCGATATTGTCCACTTCCGCATTCTCGAACAGTACCGTCTCGCAGGCATATCCGACGATTTCTCCGTCCTCCACCGCGCACACGCCGTAAAACAATTTGGAGGAAAAGCCCTCCACGAACATTCGATACGTCCAGGGGTCGGAAAAACATTCCTTTTCCAGCTCGGAAATTTTCAGGATATCCTCAAATTTCCAGGAACGATAAGTCATGGCGTCCCTCCCCTTCCCGCGGAGGAATTTTCCTCCGCCTGACTCTTTCGGATATACAGCGCGTTCAAAGGCCCGAAATTGCGCTCGTCTCGGCTAAGAGCCGAAACCGCCCGCAAGAGCCCTTCCGCAGGATCGGACCGTATTATTTTTTCCCCCTTATCGGAGAAACTTTCCGCGCTTCGGAACGTATATCTCTCCTCCTTTGCGAGGCGCCTTGCTTCCTCAAAGGAAATATAGGCGGGCGGATAATTTTTTTGTTCTCGTCGAAACCGCAGACGTAACAATTTCCGTGCAGAGCGTCCACGAGGCACAACGGCCTTTCTCCGTCTATCGCATTATATGCCGCGACAGCGAACGAGGTGACGGGAAGCGAGGGTTTTCCCGCGGCGAGGCAAAAACCTTTGATTGTGGAAATCCCGATTCGGATTCCCGTAAACGAGCCCGCTCCGACGACGGCGGAAAAAAAATCGCAGTCGTTCAAAGATAGTTCCGCTTCGGAAAGAACTTTATCGATCTCTCCCATCAAAAGCATGGAATGTCTCATCGCGCAGTCGGGAACATACGAAACGAAGGTTTTTCCGTCCTTCGCCGCCAATACCGTCATATATTTTGAACTTGTGTCGATTGCCAGAAAGTTTTTCAATATTCTATCTCTCTCGTGTTTTCGTCGATTTTTTTAATCCGCACTCTTTTCACGCGTTCGGGAAGGAGCGGAGCAATATTGCGGCTCCATTCCACGAGACAGATTCCGCCCATATCGAAATAGTCCGCAAGGCCGAGCGCCTCCGCCTGTTCGGGAGATTCTATCCGATAACAGTCGTAATGGAACAATCTGCCGTCGTAATCGTTCATGTATGCGTAAGTGGGGCTGGTGACTTCTTCTTCGATTCCGAGCCCCTTGGCCACGCCCTTGGCGAACACCGTTTTTCCGGCGCCCATTTCGCCGTCCAAAAGCACGACGTCTCCCGCGGATAAAGTTTTTGCATATCCCGCGGCAAACGCCTCGGTCGCTTCGCGGGAATCGGATAAAAAAACTGCCATACGTATATTATAATACGTACGGCGATTTTTTGCAATAATTTCGGCTTTCAAATTTTCATTTTCTTGACGAACACGGACAAGCGTTTATACAAAAGCAGCGTGATAACGGAAATTGCCGCCGTTTTGATAAGATTGAATCCGAGGATAAACCCCCATGTGTCCTCAAAAAATTTTTTCGGATCGGCAATCCCGAATACGGATAAAAGTATGTAGCGATTTGCAAGCAAAGCCACTCCTGAAGCGATGAAGCAGGCGACGAACATGGAGGGAATGACGACGATCAGTCCCTTATGGAATTTATAGACAATCGAAGGAAGAAGGATAAAGGAACACGTCATGATGATATTTGCAAGCTCTCCCACGCCGCCCGACGAGCTCACGGAAATGCGGAGAAGCTCTTTTACGATACACACGAGCACGCCTTCGACGGGCCCAAAAAGAAAGGCAATAAGCATGATAAACACGTTTCCGAAATCGAGTTTGAGCCAATTTGCCGCCGTGGGAAAAATGGGGAACTCGAACAGGCTGACGACGAAGGAGAGGGCGGCAAACACCGCCATTAAGGCGAGGCGTTTGGCCGAAAACATCTTTTTGACGCGCTCTTTGGCGGTCGGTGCGGGAGACATTGAAACGGCGGGCGTTTCGGGTTCGGGAATTTTTTTTACGGACATAGAGAAACACTCCTTTGAAAAATATTTTAAATAAAAATATTCTCCGTAAAGCGTCGAAAACCGCCCCGAAACAAGTTTCGGGGCGGCAAAAAAACGCCTTCGA
>USMU01000077.1 GCA_900555925.1 uncultured Clostridium sp.
GTTTTGAAAATACGAATGTCGGCGCGGGCGACGGTCACAGCGGCGGAGACAGCCGTATCGTCAACGATTTCGTCAATATGGAGCTGGGCCTTCCCCGCTCGATTTCCTCGACGGTGATAGAGGATTCCATAAACGGACATTTAATCGTATACGCGGCGGACGAATCGCTCGATAACGGCGGAGTGAGCGTTAAGATAGAATCGATATGAGAACACGAGCAACTTGGATTTGGTACCCGGGGGATTTCGAAGCGGCGCTTTTCAATAAGTGCATGGCGAGAAGATACGAACGGGACGTACTGATTACGCCTTTTTGGCGTATGGACAGCCATTTTGTAACCGTCAAGTTCTATGCGAAATTCAATCTTCCCGAAAGGGACAGAATCGACATAAAGGCGGACGGGAGCTTTAATATTTTCGTTGATAAGCTCGGCTATATCCGCGATTTCAAGGGATACGTGGATTTGGAGTCGGGGGAATATGAAATGCAGATACTCGTCAACAATGTGGCGGCGCTGCCCTGCGTCTATGTGGACGGCAAATATCTGAAATCGGGCGGCGATACGTTTACCGTCACCTGTCAGGATAATGTCTTTTATCCTGCCGCGTGCTGGAATTTCGACTCCCCGGAACAAAGTCCCAATTCCTATCGGCTCCCCCCCCGGGGAACCCCCCATCTGACAAAGGAAATCCTCCCCGACGGTATATTGTACGATTTCGGGCGCGAAATAACGGCGGGACTCCGTTTTGAGCGTGCTTTTTCCCCCATAGCCTGTTATTACGGAGAATCGCGGGAAGAGGCTCTGGACAAAGAAAATTGTGAGCAGACGGATTTTCTTTCGCCCTTGAAAGGAACTGCGGAAACGGAATTTACGAAGGCTTTCCGTTACGTATACGTTGTCTCCCGAACGCCTTACGGGGAACTGACCGCATTGGAAGAGGCGCCCGACGAACCTCTCTGTTCGTTCGAGTGCGGGGACGAACGCCTGAAACGGATTTTTGATACGGCGCTTTATACGTTCGGGCTCTGTAAAAAAGAATTTATTCTTGACGGAGTCAAGCGTGACAGGTGGGCATGGTGCGGAGACGTTTACCAAAGCGCACTCGTAAATTATTATTCCTATCACGATACAGAGGTCGTCAAACGTTCCCTTCGAGCGCTGAAAGGAAAGGAGCCCGTCGACGCGCATATCAATCATATTACCGACTACACTATGTATTGGATTTTATCGCTCTGCGATTATTACCGATATACGGGTGACGGGAAATTTATCGAAGAAATGCTTCCTTGGGCAGAAAAATATATGTCCTTTCTCAAAGGGAGAACGAACGAGGACGGATTTCTTTATTACCATCCCGACGATTGGATGTTTATCGATTGGGCGCCCATGGATAACCGAGGAATCACCTCCTTTGAACAGATTCTTTATTCGGCGGCGTTGAAAGGATATTCTGAGCTCTGTGAAGTATGCGGGAAGGACGGGACGGCGTATCTCGTCCAGTCCGAAAGACTTTGGAAAAAAACAGTGGAGACTTTTTGGCGTGACGGGAAATTTTTACACGGGAAAATCGACGGGCGGCTCACGGGCGAGGTGACGAGATACGCAAATATGTTCGCCGTACTCTACGGATTTGCCGATGAAAAGATGCGGGAGGATATTTGGAAAAATGTTCTCGGAAATCCTAAAATCCAACAGATAACGACGCCGTATATGAAGTTTTACGAATTAAAGACTATGGCGGAATACGGTCGGTTCGATGAAATAATGGACGAAATTCGCAGTTATTGGGGCGGTATGCTCGACAGCGGCGCTACGACCTTTTGGGAAACCTTCGATCCCACGGAGAAGGGACTTGAAAAGTATGCCATGTACGGACGGAAATACGGCAAAAGTCTCTGTCACGCTTGGGGAGCTTCGCCCGTATATCTCATCGCCGCATATATAATCGGAATACAACCGGAAAAAAATAGCTTTAAGTGCCGTCCCAAGCTCGGCGTGCTGCCGCCTTTCCGTTTCATCTGCCCGACTGCGGGAGGATTGCTGACGCTCGGTTATGACGGCAAGAAATTTTCCGCCTTTGCGGAAGGCTGCCACGGAACGCTTGAATTTGAGAAGAACAGCGGTTTTCCGAAAGGGAGTATCGAGATCGAAAGCGGGAGGAAGTACATCTTTGAAAAGGAATAAATTATGTCGTTCAGTTTGAAAATGTTCGATTCAAAAGTCAACGTGGCCGTAGTGGAGAGCGGCGGAGTAGGATCTATCGTACCCCACTCGCACGAGTTTGTCGAAACGGTCTATGTCAAAAGCGGCCACGGAGAACACATCATCGGAGATAAACACGTAAAAATCGAAAAGGGGAATCTTTTCGTCATTGCCGACAAGAGCGTGGTACATTCGATTATTCCGCTGGGAAACGCCGATGAATTTACTATTCTGAATATCATTTTCCCCTATGAATTTTATCGTTTTAACTACTATCTTTTGAAGCCTGAACACGTCTATCATGTAAAGGATATCCCGAACGGAGAAGCGTTGATTGAACGAATCCGCGCGGAATATTCGGAAAAAAAATGGCTTTACGGGGAGATGACGCACGCCTTGACGCAGGTGCTCATGAGCGAGATTTTCAGGCTCACGCCGACCAAGCGGAGGAAGACTGAACGGGACGGAAGTACGCAGAAACAAAACGTGGATTACATCGATACCGCAATGAAATTCATTCATTCGCATTACGACAGTCAAATAGACGTAGATGACGTGGCTTCGGCGTGCGGAGTTTGTAAGGCATATATTCAGAGACTGTTCAGAAAGGAAAGGGATACCTCTATCAAGGAATATCTTATCAAATACAGGATAGAGCAAAGCTGTAAATATCTCATCAATACCGATTATTCGGTAGCGGTGGTATCCGAAATGGTGGGATTTAACGACATCAAATATTTCTATATGAAGTTTAAGGAAATCGTCGGGATGACGCCCATTCAATACAAGCAATCGCAAGGAGGAAGAACGCGATGACCGCGGAAAAATCAATGACGAAGCTGCAAAGGGAAAAGGGGCGGAAGGAAGCGGAAAACAGTCTGATAGTCAAGACGATTATTCAGCTCGGACTCATGCTTTTTGTTGCGGCGGTTTTTCTGTTCAGCGGCTATATCACTTATTCCGACGAGACAATGTCCGTCCCTTTGACGGGCGGAAATGCCATTTTAAGTTTGTTTTACGGCTGCAAGCTCGGATATGTCAATTACGGAAACGTCGTTTATATTACCGTGCCATGGTATGCCGTTGCCGTCGGATTGGTCTGCGTGGCCGCGCCTGTCGGTTTCGCCGTATGGGGAGCCGTAGAAGGATTTGTAAAAAAGCGTGACCTCCCCGTTCTCGGTATCGCGCAAATGGGATTTGCCGCGTTTCTCGTCTTATTTTACGTCCTTTGTCTCACGTGCGATTTTATCGGCGCCACGTCGGGGACGGGGGAAAGGCTTCCCTTTTATAAATTATATGAAATTCGGCCGTTGTTTCTTCTCACTGCCTTCTTGTTTTTACTCGCGGGCGGGGTTCAGTATGGTTGTCGGCTTACGCAGATTCCCGCGGTCAAAAGATTTTTTCCTTTCTATTTGATTCTCGTGATTCCCACGTTGCTGATACTTATATTCAACGTATATCCCAGCATTTTACAGACAATTTTGGCATTCAAAAATTATCTTTTGAAAGACGGAGTTTGGGGCAGCGAGTGGATAGGATTGGAAAACTTCCGTTACATAGTGTCCAATCCCGACATGAGAATGGTCATCTGGCAAACGATTTATCTTAGTTTTTTAAGGTTGCTGGCGGGTATCATTCCCGCGGTATTTTTCGCGCTGGTGTTCTATCATATCACCTCCAAGAGATACCGCTCCGTGGTGCAGACGATTGTCTATATTCCGCATTTTTTCAGTTGGGTAGTCATCTATGCGATCGTATCCGCCTTCCTCACGCCGAACGGCGTCGTCAATAATATCATAGTGAATCTGTTTCACGGCGAGCCGATAGATTTTCTCTCAAAGCCCGAATTGTTCTATACGAATATGATTTTTTCTTCCATCTGGAAAGAAGCGGGCTGGGGGTCTATTTTGTTCATGGCCAGTCTGATGGGAATCGATAAATCTCTGTATGAAGCGGCTTCCATAGACGGAGCGGGAGTCATGCGCAAAATGTGGCATATCACACTCCCCGGAATGGTGCCAATTCTGGTCTATCAGGTCGTCATGGCGGTGGGCAATCTTCTCAAAGGCGCAGGGGGAGAACAGATTCTCATTTTCTCCACCAGCGCGGTACAGAACAATAAAGCTTTGGTTATCGATACATGGCTGTATTGGGAGGGCTTGCAGGAGCTCAAATACGGGCTTTCGGGCGCGATTTCCTTCGTTCAGGCGGTGATCGGTTTCGCGATGGTCATCGGCGCGCATAAACTTTCACAAAAACTCGTCGGAATCGGTGCATGGTAAAGGAGGGGATAAGATGATAAGAAGCAAAGACGATAAAATTTTTGAAATCGTATGTATTGTCCTCGCCAGCTTGTTTATGCTCGTTTGCCTCTATCCGCTCCTTTATTCGCTGGGTATTTCCCTCTGCGGAGAGGCGGAATGGACGGAAAAAAACGGACTTATCCTGCTCTTTCCCTCCTCGCCCACTTTCCTCGCTTATCGGAAAATTTTCGGCGTGGGAAGCTATGTCCTCAAAGCGCTTTGGATGTCCCTTTTGAGGACGGTAGTCGGAACTCTTACGTCCGTTTCAATCAATGCGCTGGTAGGATATGCGCTCTCACGGGGAAAATTCCCGGGGAAAGATAAGTATATCTATCTCTTGCTCTTTACAATATTCTTTTCGGGCGGACTCATTCCCAATTATCTCGTCATTAAGGAACTCAACCTTCTGAATAATTTTTGGGCGCTCATTTTGCCCAATATCGTAAGCGCTTGGAATATCCTCATCTTCAAGCAGTTTTTCCTCGGTATCCCGGCGGAGATACAGGAGGCGGCGACCGTGGACGGAATCGGGGAAATGCGGCTGTTCACTTCCATTATCCTGCCGCTCTCTACGCCCGTCGTCGCGTCTATCGGACTCTTTACCATGGTCGCGCATTGGAATAACTGGTTCGACGTCATGATTTACATCGACCAAGCTCATTCCGCGCTTTGGACCTTGCAATATTACATCATGATCAATTTCAATAATCTCGCTCAAATCGATTCCTCGGTCATCGAGATTACGGGCGGGGGAGTGACGCAGGAAACGCTGCGCATGGCGCTGACGATTACGGGATTTCTGCCTATACTCTGTATCTATCCCTTTTTCCAGAAATTCTTTAAGGACGGCGTATATCTCGGTGCCGTCAAGGGTTAAAAAAACAAATTCCAATTCGGAGGAGTTAAAATTATGAAAACATTCAAAAAAATACTTTGTACGACGATAGCCGCCGTAGTGTCCTTGGCCGCGACGGGTTGCGGAGACGGAAATATTGTTGGCGGGATTACGTCGTCCGATAATATCACGATTCTGACGACCGCCGCGGTAGGTACGCCCACAACGGAAAATGATCCGTATAAACAGTACATAAAAGATAATTACGGACTCAATACCACTTTGATTGCAGCGACTGATTTCGCCACGACGGCTCAGCTTCAATTTTCCAATACCGAAAATATGCCCGATATTGTGGCGTTCGATAGCGTGGATTCCTTCCGTACCATTTTTAATCAGGGCGTGCTCCTTTCCGACTGGACGCCGTATCTCGATAAAATGCCCAATTTTTCCAAAATCATCAATACGGAGGACGCCGACCGCCCTGGAGAACCGTCTATTGCGAGGCTCATGCTTACGGAAGAGGATAAGCTGACGGCGCTTTGGACTTTGCCCGACCCTCCGACTTGGTCTTTAAAAATCCGGGAGGACTGGGCGGACGAATATCGTGCGACCACGGAGCCTTATTATCTCGACGGCCAAGTATACTATCCTGCGGGAAATACGGCTACGGACGGCG
>USMU01000078.1 GCA_900555925.1 uncultured Clostridium sp.
AAAAAGTCAAAGAGTTCGTTGCTATTACCCAAGACTGTTCTTATGAAATTCTTTTGAAAAGCGGAAAATATGTCGTAGATGCAAAGTCTATCCTCGGTATCTTCTCGCTCGATCTGTCCCAGCCTCTCACGGTAGAAATTTATTCCGACGATTGCGCGGATCTTTTAGAGAAACTGAAAAAATTTGCCGCATAATCCGGCATATTCAAAAATGACGACCGCCAAAGGGCGGTTTCGTTCGGCCGAAAATATTTTCGGTCTTTTTTCCGACCGTTTGAGGAGCTTTTACCAATGCAGATACAGGGCGAGACATCCGTAAACAAATTAATCGTTCTTTTCGTTTTCGATAAGATGGAAAGTGCCCTTTCCGAGCGCACGATCGTCGAAATGTGCACGACCAGCAATAATTGGCTAAATTATATGGACTGCATGGAACTGCTTCCCAAACTTTTAGAGGACGGTTTTATCTGCCGTCTCTCTTCCGACGAGGAACCGCTCTATACCATTACTACCGACGGGCGGGAAAGCCTCAATAACTTCTATATCAATATTCCCAAAAGTATCCGCGAAGAAATTTCCGCTTTCGTAAAGAAAAACAGCGGAAAACTCAGAAACCGCCAGGAGTGCAAGGCGGATTATTATCAAAACAAAGACGGAACTTATACGGTATTTCTCAAAATTATCGCACCCGTTCAGCCTATGCTGGAATTGAAATTTGTCGTACCCGACAAAAAAACCGCGCAGAATATCTATAAAAATTGGGAAAGCAAAGCATCTGAACTCTATTCCGCCATTTATGAAACATTGGTAGATTGAGCTCAACTTATCATCGAGGTGACCAAACTATGTTTACTTATTCCACGAAAGGAACCTGTTCGAGACAAATCCTCTTCGACGTCGACGCCGAAGACAAACTTCATAATGTGCGCTTTATCGGCGGCTGCGGCGGCAATCTTCAAGGGATCGCCCGCCTTGTCGAGGGGAAAAAAATCGACGAAATCGAAAACCTGCTCGCGGGGATTCGTTGCAGAAACGGCACGTCCTGTCCCGACCAACTGTCCAAGGCGATTGCCGAATATAAGGCGGAAAGGGCGGCCGCAACTGCGGCGGCTGCGGAAAAATAAAGTCCGTTCCTTTTTCTGCTATTTTTTCGTCGCTTCCCGGTCTATTCGTAAAAACGGCCAAAGCCGATTTTAGGGAAGGACGGTTTCCTTTTGCTTATTTTATCATTGTTGTGATTATGTGAAAACCGGCAGGCTCATAGCCCTGCCGGTTTTTTAATTTTAATTTTTCTTTTCCTCGTCTTCGTCCTCTGACTTATTTTTCTTTTTTCGTTTCGGACTATAAATACCGTTGCGGAAGTTTTCCATATACTTTTCAAAAGATTTCTTAATTGCTTCTTTGGAGGCCTTGAAAGGATTAAGGAAACTGCTCTTCAATTTTTCTGTATCGAGATAGCTCTTAATCGTCAGTTTCAATTCTTCGTATCGCACGGCGATGCGATTCTCTTTCGCAAATTTTCTGATTTTTGCGGATAATTTTAACGTAGACGCCAAATCCCAAAAAAACAGGCCGAAAAATATTCCGACAAAGAAGGAATAGTAAATATTATTCGTGAACCACCCCACCATTCGGGTAATCAACGGATCGAGGAAAAACACATATCCGCCGCCGATAATTGTCCAAATCAAGGAAAATAACGGACAGATAATCCCTTGAATATTTCCGGGCCGTCCGGAATAATCCCAAAGTTTAATCCCCATGCCTTTGATAAAAATCAAGCCCGCCAGGTATTCGATGAGCGTCATTACCACACAGATGACCGCCAATGTAACCGCATAGCGAAGCCATACAGGAGAAATTCCGTCGAGCGGTATACGGGCAATCAAAAACAGAAAAACGAGTCCGAAACCATATAAGGGGAGATATGGTCCGTGTAAAAAACCGGGATTAATCCACTTTTTGCTGTTCAGACGGCGGAAAAACAATTCTATTACCCAGCCGCACAGCGCGCCGACCGCAAACAAAAAAGTCAGCGTAAGGAAAAATTCCATCTCTTATTTTCTCCTCACATCAATGTCTGAAATGGCGCTGTCCCACGAAAATCATCGCAATCCCCGCTTTATCGCAAGCGTCGACAGACAACTGATCGCGGATACTCCCGCCCGGCTGAATAATCGCGGTAATTCCCGCTTTGACGCACTCTTCCACGCAATCGGGGAACGGGAAAAACGCATCGGAAGCCATAACCGATCCCTTAGCTTCTTTCCCTGCATGTTCAATCGCTTGCTGAGCCGCCCAGATGCGGTTCGTCTGTCCCATGCCGATCCCCGTCGTTCTATCTTCCTTGCCGATGACGATGGCATTGGATTTCGTATATTTTACGACTTTCCAATTGAACAGAAGCGCCTTCATCTCCTCTTTCGTGGGCGCCCGTTTCGTGACGACTTTCACATCTTCTTCGTTATACAGTGTCTCGTCATAATCCTGAATCAGCAGTCCCCCGTATACTTTCTTCATATCGTAAGTGCTCTTTTCGCGGCGCACGCGGATATCGGGCAGCTCCAAAAGGCGGATATTCTTTTTGGTTTGCAAAATCGCCAGCGCTTCGGGCGTAAAATGTTCCGCAATGACGATTTCTATGAAAATTTTATTGATTTCCGCCGCGGTTTTTTCGTCCACAGTGCCGTTGATGGCGAGGATTCCGCCGAACACGGAAACGGGGTCGGATTCATACGCTTTTATATAAGCGTCGTAAATCGTCTCTCCGATGCCTACTCCGCAGGGATTTGCGTGCTTGCTGGCAACCACGCACGGCTCGTCGAATTCTTTCACGAGCTCCAAAGCGCCGTTCGCGTCGTTGATGTTATTATAGGAAAGCTCCTTGCCCCAAAGCTGTTTTGCCTTGGACAAAGATCCCGCACGAATAAATTCTTCGTTATAATAGGAAGCGCCTTGATGAGGGTTTTCGCCGTAGCGCATATCCTGCGCCTTTTCATAGGCGAACGTAATGCTGTCGGGGAAACGAATCCCCAGCTGTCCGGCGAGATAATTGGAAATCATGCTGTCGTATACCGCCGTATGCGCAAACACTTTATATTGAAGGTATTTCTTCGTTTCCAAAGAAACGCCGCCCGACTCTAACTCGGAAAGTACTTTTTCGTAATCCTTAGGGTCTACGACGACTGCGACGTCCTGATAATTTTTCGCTGCGGCGCGAATCATGGTCGGGCCGCCGATGTCGATATTCTCCACGGCTTCCGCAAACGAAACGCCCGGTTTGGAAATTGTCGCCTTAAAGGGATAAAGGTTGACGACGACCACATCGATTGTATTAATCCCCAACTTTTCGAGCTGAGCCATATGTTCGGGATTGGAGCGCATGGCCAAAAGTCCCGCATGAACTGCAGGATGCAACGTCTTTACCCTCCCGTCGAGACATTCGGGAAAACCCGTAATGTCGCTGATACCGATAACGGAAATTCCTGCTTCCGTCAGTGCCTTTGCCGTTCCACCCGTAGAAATGATTTCATAACCGCATTTTTTGAGCCCGCGGCAAAAATCCACTACGCCCGTCTTATCCGAAACACTTACCAAAGCTCTTTTCTTCATTGTCATAATTTATATATACCTCTTTTATTTTTTGCAAAAACGGAACATACTGAAAGTATGCTGATTCTGTATCTCTTTTTCATCGCGTATATCCTCGCAGTCAACTTTTATTCCTTTTTACTCATCAAGGGATTGAAGGACGATTACGACGAAGAACACCCGAACAAGTCCTCGGATGGAAGGCTTGTCCTGACAGCCTTCCTCGGCGGTGCAATTACGATTTATATCTGTATGTTTATCTATAAATACCGATTGAAAAGTCTTTTCCTTATGATTTTAATGCCCATTTTGGGCGTTCTGAACGTCTATCTTTGGGTTATCGCTTTCCGCTCCGGCACCACATTCTTCGTCGTGTGAAGAAGCGTTTAACGCCCGATAAAGGCATATTCCGCCAGCCACTTGGCTACACCGTCCTCCTCACAGTAGCCGACGACGCCCGTCGCCTTCTTTTTCAGCCATTCATCTGCGTTTTTTACCGCGTACTTTTCGTCGCAGACGTCGAACATTTCCGAATCGTTGGCGGAATCGCCGAAGCAAATTACTTTATCGCAACCGAGCAGCTCTTTTAAGCGCACAACCGCATTGGCCTTCGTCGCACCTTTCGGTAAAATTTCCAGCCAATAATCCTTTCGATAAACTTCGGGGTAAATCAGACTATATACTCCTTTCTCTTCCAAAGCGTCATGAATCTGCTTCATTTTGTCATAGGCACCGTTACACGCAAAAAAGTAAACATCTCCGCGGCCAAGTTCCCTATCGTTTCCCACGGGATTTAAACGTTTATCTCCGACTCTGCGGGAAAGATAACGGAGCTGTCCCTCGGATTCCCGACCGCGAACCCAAAAAATTTTGTCTTCCCCGCCTTCCCGTGCATGAACGACAGGAGACACTCCGAAAGTATTGAGTTCTTCGATGAGTTTCTCTTTCTTCTCTTGGGAAAAGGTTAAGGAAAATAACGGCTCTTTCGTAATCGGATTGATAATCAAAGCGCCGTTATACACAATAACGGGCAAAGAATGATTCAATCCCGCGACCGCGGCTTCGGCCGAAGCCAGCGAACGCGCCGTCGCGTAAGTAAAGAGCAGTCCCTCTGATACTAGCGAACCGAGCAGTTTCAAACTATACTCGGAAATGCGTTCTCTGCGGGTAATCAAGGTGCCGTCTAAGTCGGATACATAAAGTATTTTCATAATCACCTCGAAACAGACCGTATTTCTTTATATTACTATTATAACATACATGGAGCGGTTTAGACAACAAATGTTTTGCATTATCCGAAGTGTTTTTTTTGAGTTCGTTTTTAACATTTTTTGAGAATTTTATCACATCTTTTTCGATTAAAAATTTTTTCCGAAAATTTGCAAAAAAGCGCGAAAAAAGATTTGACAATTTTTCTTAATAGTGCTATTATATACAGGCGTTGTTGATATGGCACCGAAACTTAAAAAATGCGGGTGTAGTTCAATGGTAGAATTCCAGCCTTCCAAGCTGGTTGCGTGGGTCCGATTCCCATCACCCGCTCCACTAAACTTTTTGAGTGCCGGGCGCAGATCATCTGCCGATATCGGCAAAGCATCAAGTATGCGCCTGTAGCTCAGTTGGATAGAGCAACGGCCTTCTAAGCCGTGTGTCAGGGGTTCGAATCTCTTCAGGCGCACCAAATAAATGGCGGGTGTAGCTCAGTTGGTTAGAGCGCCAGATTGTGGCCCTGGAGGTCGCAAGTTCGATTCTTGTCGCCCGCCCCATTTATTTATTGGGGTGTCGCCAAGTGGTTAAGGCACCGGATTTTGATTCCGGCATTCGTAAGTTCAAATCTTGCCACCCCAGCCACTTAAACTATTAGAGTTTTGCTCTTTTCAATAGTTGGCCCATTAGCTCAGTTGGTAGAGCACTTGATTTTTAATCAAGGTGTCCCGAGTTCGAGACTCGGATGGACCACCATATGCACCTTTAGCTCAGTTGGTAGAGCAAATGACTCTTAATCATTGGGCCCAGGGTTCGAGTCCCTGAAGGTGCACCAAAAAAACGGTTAAAAACGCGGTTTTTGACCGTTTTTTATTGTCTTTTGTTTTACATTTAACTATTTTCCCCAATTTTCCCCAAATCAAAAACCCCTTTTCCGCCTACTTGGGCGGGCTTTTCTTTATAAATCACCCTTTTAATCCAGAGCGCACGGGCGGGGGATTCGTTATTTATCCGCTTTCCCGGGCAGCTTCACCGTGGCGGCCGTTCTCCCGCCGATAAGTTCCAACACCGAGAAAGCCGCCCCGGCTTTCCGTTTTCTTTCTTCCATATCCCGGAAGCCCGCCCGCCGGGCTTCCTCGTTTCTATCCTTC
>USMU01000079.1 GCA_900555925.1 uncultured Clostridium sp.
GCTCCAATGCCGCCGGAATTTTCAGTGCGTTTCTTTCGGATAAATCGGTGAAACTGTACGGTGCGGAGCCCTTGGGACGGGGGACGGGCATAGGCGACAACGCGGCGAGCGTCGCTTTCGGGACGCCCGCCGTCCTGCACGGGTTCAGAAGTCTCGTCCTTCAAGATAAGGACGGGGAGCCCGCGGAAGCGTATTCGGTGGCGAGCGGCTTGGACTATCCCTCCGTGGGTCCCGAACACGCCTACCTTCACGCGATCGGACGG
Organism: uncultured Clostridium sp.; assembly: GCA_900555925.1. Lineage (GTDB taxonomy): Bacteria > Bacillota > Clostridia > Christensenellales > Borkfalkiaceae > Scatosoma. The sequence goes on from USMU01000079.1 coordinate 264, forward strand.
GCGGAGTATGTCGGAGTGACGGACGAAGAAGCGCTGTCCGCCTTTCGGACGCTGTCGCTGTCGGAGGGAATTATCCCCGCGTTGGAAAGCGCTCACGCGGTCGCGTATGCGTTGAAGCTCGCAAAGGAGCTGGGCAGGGGAAAGAGTATCGTCGTCAATCTCTCCGGCCGCGGCGATAAAGACGTCGAATTTGTCTTGAACGAGTATTTTCGGGAATAAAACTGAACGGAGGCTTTGGAAAAATTTCGGTAAAGCGGTATCGGAATAAATCCGAAGGTATCTCTTTGGGAATAAATCCGAGCGAACCCCCGCGGAAATAAAAAGGGAAGGCGCTTTTTAAGCGTCTCCCTTTTCGCGTTTGTAATAGAAGAGATATTGCTGAAAGATTCCCGCGTTCGGTCCGAATTTATCGACGAAAAAGCGGTTGATTTTTTCGCGGTCGGTCTCCGTCCCGCCGAAGTTTTCCCGATAGAGCTTGGCGATCCAGGTATCCACGGGAAACGCCGCCGTTTCGCGGAAAGCGAACAGGGAAATGCAGTCCGCCACCTTGTTTCCGATACCCTTGTATTCGTTGAGCGCGTTCCTCAAATCCCTGCCCCGTTTGTTTTCGAGCGGCGCCGTCCCTTCGGCGTATAGCTTTTTCGAGGTTTCGGAAATGTATTTCGCGCGGTATCCGAGCCCCAAATCCCGATAAAACCCCTCGTCCTTTTCCGCGAGCTTTTCAAGCGCGGGAAAAGCGAAGTACTCCCTTCCCGCGAAAGATTTTTTCTCTCCCAGCGCCGCGCAGAGACGGGAGAGGATTCCCTTGATTCTCGGAATGTTGTTTTGCTGGGAAACGATAAAGCTCACTATACATTCGGCCTTGTCCTGCCGCAGGATTCGCAGTCCCTTTCCGAACCGCGCGGCGGCGGAGAGAACGGGGACGGAAAAACTTTCCGCTTCCGAAATCAGAGCGGCGTAATCCGTCTGAAAATCGAAATAATTGCGGAAGTATTCCTCGTCCGCGTTTTCACATTCGAGGCGGATGTTTTTTCCGTCGGGAAAGAGCAGGCATGCCTTATCTGCGGACAACACAAAGTAGCCGCCTTCTTCGACGGGACAAAAGCGAAACGTCTGACCGCTTTCCAGCGTCGCTTTCGGGGAAAAATATTCGTTGGGAAAAAGAATAGAAACCATAAATTATCGTTACAGGGCGCGAATGGATTCGACGGGTTTTTTCTTTGCCGTGTGGTAGACGGGCAGGAATGTGGCGACGAGCGCCGTGACGAGCGCCACGTCCACCAGCATGAGGACGGACAGAGGCCCGAACACGAAAATGGAAACACCCGCTAAAAGCGCGCTCACCTCGGCGTTGATGAAGTGGCAGGCAACGATGCCGCCCGCGCAGGAGAGCAGGATACAGATGACGGAGATGACGAGGGATTCCGAAAAGAAAATTTTGAATACGTCGAAGCTCCTCGCGCCGACCGCGCGGAGAATGCCGATTTCCTTTTTCTTATAGGAAATGGATATGGAAATAAAATTACAGAGCAGCAGTGCGGAGAACGCCGCTATAACGAGCCCCGCATAGAGAAATACTTTATACAAAGTATCCACCATTCCAGAAGCGTTTTGAACAGCGCTTACAAGCGCGCAATCGAGGCGGATTCCGCTGTCGTCTGCCTGCCATTTTCCCGTATTCGCGGCGAGAAAATCCGTCTGAGCGGCGCTGCGGTCGTAGGGGAGAATGATTGCGTCGTATACGGCATCTTCGGGAACTTTGTAATTCGTGATTTGCCGTTCGTCGTTCGGGTCATAAAGTGCCTTGGTTAACATTTCCTCCGTCTCCTCGTCTGTGAGGATATACGAGTCGGGAATATTGTATAAATAGCCGCTCGCTAACGAGATTCCGACGGTGGTTAACGGATAATCGAGGAGGGGATTTTCGTAAGAGTCCTCCAAGGTAAACTCTTTCAGCGAAAGTTCCCATTCTTTCATGAATGAAAATATATCGGAAAGATATTCCAAGGTCATTTCTTCACTGAGAGGTTCACCGGTATAATCATTATAGCCCCGTTCGATCGCCAAAAGCTTATCGTTGATAGAAGGCGCGGAAGATGAACCGTAATTTAATTGTTGGTCAAGCTCCCAAAGTTCTTCTACCGTCAGGTCGGGGATTCTGTTTGCCAACGCAATTTCGAGCAATTTCGAAAATGTTCGGATAGGCACGACGACTTCTCCCTTGTCCGGCTGCGTCTTTCCCTCCTCGAAAAATGTAACCGGAATTTTATCGCGGAATTTTCCGAAAGAGGCATAATAACAGTCATAATAGTCGGAAGCCTGTATGTAGACCTGTTTTGAGGAAAAAAGCTCCCTCAGACGTTCTCCCGAAGAAGTCCTTTTGAGGCTGTCGAAAAACGAATTTGTAAATATAGCCGCTTCGTAGGCTTTAATATCTTCTTGAAAAGAGTATTGTAAATCATAATCTATTTCCGCGGATTCCGTAGAATCTTTTACGGCGTCATACGCAGAGGGGATTTTTCCGCAATCGTATATACCGACAATCGTGAACGAAATATTGTTCAACACGGCTTTTTTTCCGATGAGGGAATTTCTGTCCGTGAGCGTATATTCTTCCTTTGTTTCGGGGTCAAGAAGTCCGTTTTCTATGAAACAGTCGGCCTGATAAGAAGAAATGCAGATTTCGTCGTCCTCTTGGGGAAGAACGCCGCAGACCATTTTTTCGGAAAAATCCGTTTCCGAGGCGGAGAGGACATAGCGGTTCATATTTTCATAATAGACACTTTTGCCCTGATTGGAGTTATGGAAAGAACTCTGCCAACGGATTGCGGGCATAGCTCCGGGAAACCGTTCCCTGTATGCTTCGACTTCGGCGGGCGTAAAGGGCGTTTCTTGGTCTTGGTTCCAAGAATAAAAATTTTCGCCTTCGCCTCTTTCGACGGTCATCCGATATCTCTTTGAAACGCTCATCGTCGTGTAGTCGGAACTGCGGAGATTGCTCTTCATCGTCGCTTCTTCGTCGTAGACCATCATGGTGGAAAGGAGTCCGAACATGACGAAAGAAACCGTACAGAGGAGTATGGTGAAGAACAGGCGCAGAGGTTTGGATTTCATTCCCGAAATGCCTATTTTCACCGCGTGGCGCGCGGGGAGCTTGGAACGGATAAATCTGCTGTCGTCGGGGGAATATTCTTTCTTCGGCGTCTGTTTTTCGTCCGTCGGGCGGAACACTTCTTTCGAACCGTCGTCTTGAAGCCTTGAAACCTGCTTAAACAGCGAAATCTCCCTTTGGTCGCCCGAGATGACGACGCTGCCCTCCGTGCGCGTCAGAAAGGCTTTTACGGCCTCAAAATCGGTATCCGAAAGCGCCGCGCCCGACTTCACGCAGAGCGTGTCGCCCGAAACCGTGAGGTTGGCGCTTAAAGCGGCGCTCTCCGCGCGCGCCTTGCTGACGTCGGAGATGATTTTTCCGTCTTTGAGTTCGACGATGCGATCCCCGTACTGTTCCGCGAAATCCCTGTCGTGGGAAACGACGATGACGAGTTTGTTTTCCGAGAGCTTTTTCAAAGTATCGAGCACCTGTTTCCCCGTAGAGGAATCGAGCGCGCCCGTCGGCTCGTCCGCCATGATGATTTCGGGATTTTTGACGAGCGCCCGTGCGATCGCGATGCGCTGCTTCTGTCCGCCCGAAAGGGTGTTGGGCTTGCGCTTTGCGTAACCCGACAGATCCACGTCGGCAAGGAGCTTTTCTATCGTCTTTTTGTCCTTAGGCTTGCCTTGTAGTTCGAGCGCGAGCGCGATATTGTCCTCGACGGAAAATTCGTCCAGAATATTGTATTCCTGGAACACGAATCCCACGAAGGTGTTGCGGTAGCTGTCGAAATCGCTTTGGGTAAAGTCCCTGCTGCTCCTGCCCTTGACGACGATTTCCCCCGACGTGGGGGAATCGAGTCCGCCGCAGACGTTCAAAAGCGTGGATTTTCCGCTTCCGCTCCGTCCCAAAAGAAAGACCATGCCCTTTTCGGGAAAGCGCAGGGAGACGTCGTCCAGCGCCCGGACGTCCGCGCCGCCCTTTGTCTTGTAGAGTTTTGTGAGGTGAATGACTTCCAACATATTCTCTTCTCCTAAAAGTGCCGAGCCGCGTTTTCTTTCCCCGAAAGAAAATCTCCGGAAAGAGAAACGCGCTCATAGTTTCCCGCTTAATGGTTCATATTGTATACAGTATAGCATATTTTCCGCCCGAAAGCAATCGGTTGGGAAAAAATAAAATAAAACGAAAGAATTTACAATCCGCTATTGACAAAAAGCGGAAGATATGGTATAATTAGAAAAATCAAAATATTCGATAACGAGGTATTCGATTATGAAATATGCATTGAGAGGCATTACTGCCGAAGAACTTTCTTACACCATCAATCGGGTGAAAATGGAAAAAAACACGAAATTTGAAATCAAGCCCCAGTTTTCCCGTACCATCAGAAGAGTTCAGGAAAACGACAAGCTCTATTTCGTTTCCCTCGAAGTGAAAGTGGAATCCACCGAGACCGAACCCAAGCCCTTCAATCTGAAAGCGCGTCTGGTCGGCATTTTCGAGGCGGAGGACGTCAAGACCGACGAGGACAGACAGGTTCTCGCCATCAGCACCACCGAAATCGTGTATCCTTACCTGAGAAGCGCGGTTTCCGCTCTGACGGCGAACGCTTTCATCAACCCCCTCATTCTCCCTGTAATCCCCGCGGGTACCATGTTCCCCGAGGACAGGGGCGAAAAGAACGCGACTCTCTCCTTCGAGAATCCCGAAATGCTCAACTGAGACGTATCGTTCGGTACGCGTGACGAAAATCGTACCGCTCGGTGTGTTTGACTCGAACACAATCGTTCGGTATATTTAATTAAAACAGAATCGTTCGGTATATATAACCGGGACAACCCAAAGGTTGTCTCGGTTTTTTTCTGTGCGGCAAAAATCTGCTTCACCGCTTTGTTTGACGTTTTTGAAAACGACCCCGTTTCGCGCCGTCTTTGTTTCGTCTCCGTAAAACGGCGTTTTTTTGTTCAAAACGCTTGACTTTTTTCCGAAAACATTATAAAATAACATATGTTATATAACAGATGATATTTTACGGAGGAAAACGGATATGCCGCCGAAAGCGAAATTAAAAGAGAAGGATATATTGAACGGAGCTTTGGAGGAAGTGCGGGAGAAGGGATTCGGGAGGCTGAACGCTCGGGATTTGGCGAAGCGGTTAAGCTGTTCCACCTCTCCGATTTTTTCTTGTTTCGGGAATATGGAAGGATTAAAGGAAGCGGTCGTAAAGAGGGGATTCGAGATATACGGAGTTTTTATCGAAGAGGGGCTGAAAGAGGAGAAAGGTTTCAAGGGGGTGGGCAAAGCGTATATCCGTTTTGCGCGTCGGGAGCCGAATTTGTTTCGGCTGTTGTTCATGTCGGCGAAAAAGGGGGCGGCGTTTCCGTCCGCGGACCCGAATGCTCCGCGGATCTCCGCCGCGGCTGCCGCCCCCGACGTGGGCAAGTTCGGCTGCCGGGCCCG
>USMU01000080.1 GCA_900555925.1 uncultured Clostridium sp.
TTAATTTTTTATAAAATTTTTCTTTTAGCCGATTAAGTTTTTTCATTTGTTTATGCAAACAAATGAAATCAGCCGGCTGATTTCCGCCCTTGACAGGCTCTCGGAATATACTATATCGAGATTATAAAGGTTTAGAAATAGATACTTATTATATAAATTCAGAAATAAGTATACTTAAATTTTACGTTTTTTCTTCAAAAACAGAGCCACGCCCGCGGCGAAAACGGTGGAGAGAGCGCACGCGCTCACAACCGAACCACAGCCTTTTCTTTCGGGATTCGTCTCCGTACCCGAGTTTTCGGAAGAGCTTGTCGAAGAATCGCCGGGATCGGGAGGGGTAGGCGTATCGCCGCCCTCATATTCCTTTTGCGCCTTTGTTTCCAAGAGGTCGTATAATTCGGTAAGCGTTTCTTGGATACGCCGAGCGGAGAAACCCTTTGCATAAGCGGAGAGATTGTTGCTCTTATATAAATTGTTCACAGCAGTCTGAACGGCCTTTAATGCGTCGTAACCCTGCATATCCATGGCGAGTATTTTATCAAATTCCGCCTTCAACGCTGTTTTTCCCTCCGTTGTCATGCCTTCGGCGGGGATATACAATCTGTCTGCGCGGTCGAGGATTCTGTCGAAATAAGCCTTTAATACGTCCTCTGTGGACGCATGAGGGAGCACCGCCGGACGGGAATTGACGCCGGCCTTCAACATTTCCTGTACGTCCTTATGACCGATAATCTGTGTAGAACAGAAGATGACATATCCGTTTGCGCCGCCGAGATAGGAAGCCTCCGTCTGATATACGTTTTCGTAGGCGGGGAGCCCGCGATAGGACGACGCGAGTCCCGTATAGTAGTAGCAGTTAGCGCCTGCGGCAAGAATCATATCCGACACGCCCGACAGTACATCTGCGGCCGCATCATAGTAAGCCATAGGGGTAGCAATATCTATCCAGCCGTTGCGAATCCAAGTTTTCCAATCCTGTTTTTTGCTGTCCAGAGTCTGAGAAGCCGAACTGAAAACCGCCGTAGAGAGAAGCAAATCCCCGTCCCCCTTAACCTCCTCATAAACTCTTTCGACGAAGGAAGTAACCGCGTTCACGCGATAATCGCACCATTTTTCATAATTTTCCGCCGCATTCAAATTGTATGCGTCATCGAGCACCCATTTATTAAATTCGGAAATCATTTTGTCTATGCTCATGGACTCGTCGAGGCGGGTAACGCCCACGGACTCAGCGAACTCCATCATAGCATATTTGGTATACCCCGTATCCTCCGCCTTATCGGAGACGGGATAGCGGATATAGTCGAGGTTAATGCCCTTGATTTTAGGAACCTTTTGGAGCATTTCTTTATAGTAAGTGATAAGGAAATCCTGCACCTTCGGATTTGCGGGATCAATAAAGATATAGTCTCCGCCCTCATTTTTCTGGATATACGTACCGTCGGAGTTATACATTATCCAATCCGGGTGTTCTTGTAAAATTTCGATATCGGTAGTCAATCCGACATAGAAGTTTTCTACCCAAGCATGTACCTCTATTCCGCGCTCGGCGGCCAATTCGGTGAAAGCCGTCAGATAATCGGGATACCCTTCGTAAGAAGCGCCCTCAAAGTCCTTGTGGTATTGCACGTTGTCCGATTTGAACAAAGAATAGCCGTTGTAGAAAGTCTCCACAAAGACGAGATTGATACCGATTTCCTCATAGATATCGAGGGTTTCCGTAAGGCTTTTGAGCGTTTTTTCCGTAGGTCTGTGCCATACGGCGCGGGCGGTGACGGGCTTGCTTTCCGCGGATAGAGCCAAAATTTCGTATGCCGTAGCCTCCGCGTCCAATTTTGCCGTATTGTAGGCCATCATTTCACGAGTTTTCTCCTCGTTGCTCCAAGTGCCCTCCTCCATCTTTTTTTCGATATTGTTTTTGGTCTCCTCCAAGGTTTCGAGGAGAGCTCTCGCCTCGTCTATTTTTGCTTCCAGAGCGTCGACGTCCACGTCGTAAAGCTGTTTAATTTTTGTTTCCGCGTCCGAAATGATTTCGTCTACCGTCGATTTGGTATTTACGTAGAAGCTGTTCAGTGAAGTCGTGACGGCAAATTCTTTTTTATCTTGGTCGAGAATAATGCTCGCACCCAAGGGCACCGAAGCGCGAATGAAATCCCTGCCCGTACCGTGACCGCTGATAACGTATCCGCCATCGGGAATCGACGTGACGGTTACCCCCCGTTCCACCACCGTTCCCGAAGCGTCCACCGCGGCTTCAAAGCCATAGACGTTCGCACCCGTTCCCGCCGAGCCCTGATACGACCAACCATCGTGATAGATAATGGTTTGATTTTCCCCCCGATAAGCGGCGAAGGGAGTCGTTTCCGTCTCCATGCGGCCGGGATTGGTATGGCAAGCGTCGTTCGGGTCGTTCTCGTCGTAATAGTCGTAGTTGTAAGTATAAGTGACGGGGTCGCCGCCGAATCGGATATAATCGAATCCGACCATCGTCAGCTTATCTCCGAGACTGAAACGGTTATTTTCTAAAAAGATCCCGCGGTAGCCGACGCCGTACGCGCTCAGCACAAACCCGTTTTCGGGAATTTCTATTCCCGAGCCGTCCCCCACGCCGAAGCCTCGGAAGGATATGACCTCGAAGGAAGCGCTCTCCTCGTCGAATATAGCGGATAATTCGGTACCGTAAGCGTTAGTACCCGTCTTATCCCCGAAATCATAGTCGTAATACACGACCATGGGCATGGAACGGTTACTGTTGAGCGCGTCGATAGCGACGCGGGCGCCCTTGTCCGATTCCACTGCCATTTCGGGAAGCGTAAGCTTTCCCTCCAACGTGAGTACGTCTCCCTCTTTCGCCGTAAAGGAGGAGGACTCCGGCACAGAAAGTACATATCCGCCGACGGGAATATAGGTTTCTCCGTCGCCCGCGGCGTTAATTTCCGTCACGGAATATTTATTTTCGGAATATTCCACGGCGTATTCTATGTAATTCCCGACCCTGTGCGTCGTCGTATAGGGATATTTTGCAGTAAATAACAGTGGCTGCTGGCTTTCGAGCTTTTCGGTATCCAGCTTTTCGCTCGCGTTCGTCAAACTGCCGCCCGAAGCCTCGTCTATGTAAATATACGGGTCGGAGGTCACATTCTCCACGGAGACGCTGCCGTTCGACACCTTGATGCCCTCTACGGAAAAATCTCCCTGTTCCGCCACGGCGGGAACGCTGTTCAAAACTGCCGTACCTGCGGCGATCGATACCGCCGCACAGATAGCCGCTGTCCAAACGAGAAACCTTTTGTTTACCATTTTCTTCTCCTTATTTCAGTCTTTTTTCCACTCGCAACTCCACTTCAAACATTCTGTTCCATGGCATTGCGCAGTCGGTTATTTCATAGTTCTCCCAAACGTCGGGAAAACGTTTTTTTATATAATCCTCCAACATCTTTTTGACGGCGCGGCTCACCTCGCCTCTGACGCCGTCGGCGTGAAAATAATCCAGCCCCATTTTCGGCAAAACCTCGTCGCACATGCGTTTGCGTACATATGCGCAATATCCTACATCCTCGTATATTCTCTCTGCCGTAAAGGCTATTAATGCGTCGCCGTTTCCGTATAAAAAACGCAGCACGGATTGACAGATGACTGTACCGAGGCTGTTTGAGGAAGTATTCCAGCCCGCATAGCCGCCCAACTCGAACAGTCCTACGCTCTTATCCAGCAATTCCGCCCATTCGGCGTCGCCGCCGTTGCAGTAAGCGAGATCGGCCGCCGCGACAATTTTCCCCTCGCAAAAACCTTTTTTCATTTCTTCCGTAAATCGGGGCAAATCTCTGCTATCGTAATCCGAGCCGCCGTACTCTGAAGCATTTTTCATATTTCCCGCCGGCAGGTTACAAAATAATAGAATATCCGCGGTATCCGAGTTTTCCGACATAATCGCTCCCGCGCCTTCTATTTGAGCCCTTATGCTCTGTTCAACAGCTCTGTCCTCATAAAGAGGAATGACTCCTTTACATTCTTCTTTTGGATATATGGGACAGATTACAGGCCTTTTCTCCTCCATGTCCGAGACGAGTGCAGCCAAGAGAGTCATTCCCGTTTCGTCCGCGCCCGGATAGATGGCGACTTTTCGTATTTGATTTTCCGCGATAAAGCTCTTTATTTTTCGCTGGTCGAGAGCCGTATACCCGTAAGGCGCCGAATCGTCTTGCGGAATAATCAATTTATCGATTGCCCCTCCAACCAGCATCAAGGTCTTTTCCAAAAGCCGCAAATTAACTTTTCTGCGAGAAAGATAATCTTTCAGAGCATTTCCCGTTATTCTGTCGAGAGCCTCTCTTTGCCGGATATACTCTTTTTTATCGAGTAACCCGTCGATGTATTTATGTTCCGCCTGCCCCGTCAGAAAAATTTCCCGTCCGCATTCGGCGTAATAATCGGGCTCCTCATCGGAGCTGGAATAGGACGGACATCGCATCAACAGGGCGAAGGCATAGATTTTCAAATCGGGATTTTTCCTTTTGAGCTCTTCTATGACCGACAGTCTGTCCGTGAGCTGTTCCTCGGATAATCCGTGCAATCTCGAAGGAACGATTCCGCCGTACAAGAGAGCATCTACCGATAAAATTAAACCGTATGCGTCACTGCACTCCCTTTGGAGGAACTCCTTCAAAGCGCTATAATTCCCGGGGATTTTTTTCTTGCCCATCATTTCTCGCGGGGGCGCCGCCAAAACATAGCGGGAATTTCCCTCGCTCAAAAACAGCGGGAAATTATAATTACACGGTCGCTCATCCAGCGGAAGAATTACAATTTTTTTCATACTCGTTCGCCCAATCTTAATGCTTTTACAAATCGCTTCGTAATTACCGCCGGCCGAGTGACAGCAGACCCTATCACAACAGCATAAGGATTGATACGGTTGATTTTTTCCAATTCCCCCGTTTCAAAAATTCCTCCTTCGGCGATTACTTTGGACCTTTTCACTCGCTTAATCACTTCGGCCAAGAAATCGATATCGGGAAGCTGAATCCCCCTCGTTTCCTCCGTATATCCCCTAAGCGTTGTAGATATGTAATCGAATCCGATTTCTTCGGCCCGTATCGCATTTTCCAGAGTATCTACGTCGGCCATCAACTCTACATCCGGCTTTTTCGACCGTACGTAGGCGACCAAATCTTTTAGCATAATTCCGCCCGGACGAGGTCGGGAAGTGGCATCTATGGCCAAACAATCTGCCCGCGTGGCGAGCACTAAATCCACTTCCTTTTCCGTAGGCGTGATATACACTGCACAATTTTGATAATTCCGCTTGACAAGCCCGATTACCGGTACATTGACGACCTTTTTTATGGCGTCTACGTCATCATATAATGCACGGATTCCCACAGCTCCGCCCTCGACAGCGGCCTTGGCCATAATCGGCATTATGCCGTATCCGTATAGCGGTTCGTTTACACAGGCCTGACAGGATACAATAAGTCCTCTGTTCAACATTTTCTTTCACTCGACTTTCTTTGAATTTGTTCATATTATATCATAAGAAAATCTCGATGTCAATACTTATTTCAAAATTTTTATATAAAATGAAAAAAATTTTTATTTGTTTCATT
>USMU01000081.1 GCA_900555925.1 uncultured Clostridium sp.
ATTTTTTCAATTTCCTTCTTCATTTCTCTTGACTTTTATTTGCAGGTCTTATTGTTTTTTTCCTTCAAAATTCAATCGTTTTTCACGTTCAAAAGACCGAATCTCTTCCTCGGTATTTTCGATTTCTGTGTATAATCGTTTCAACATAAATCCTAAAAAAGCAATGATTACTATTGACCCGACCAACATGGCTATTCCTATCCATTTGAGTTTCCCCGACGAACATATAATCGGAATGCTTACGATTGCAAGACAAATCAACCCGATGATTCCGGGAATACACTCCCATTTGTAAACGCCCAAGGACTCGTACAGCTTTTTCAACTTTTTCTTCTTTTCGGAAATTTTTTCATTCAGTTCCGTTTCATCCATAAAAACTCCTCCTTTTATTTTTTTGTTTTTTCTTAAAAAACCGTTATGTACAGACGAATACTTCTAAAATTCCATAAGGGTGAACTTGAATTTGCATAACAGGAAAACACATATTCCTCTTCTTTACAACCGACCGCGGAAAACAGCGATACGATAACCAAAATTGCCGTCAGAAACATGTAAATAATTTTTTCATAAAAACCTCCCGAATCTGTACAAAATTATAACACACATTTGTAAAAAAATTTACCACGTCTTGCAACAAAAATGTAATATTTTTACATTTTTCCGTATTTATAAAAAGCCGCAAAAATTGCATTTATCTTGTATAAAAAAAGTTGACAATTTCCCGCACGGGGTGATATAATACGGCATACGGAAGGTTTTCGGAGAACACTTCCGAATAAAAAAACCGAGGTAAAATTGAATATGAAAGGATTTTTTACGGCGAAACGCCTCTGCCGCGCGGGAATCATCGCGGCGTTGTACGTCGCCCTCACCTATTCGTTCGGGGCAATCGCCTATAACGGATTTTTGCAGATCCGCCCCGCCGAAGCGCTCTGTATTCTGCCCCTCTTCTTTCCCGAAGCGGTGCCTGCGCTGTATATCGGCTGCATGCTGAGCAATATCGCGTCTCCCTTTTGGGTGTACGACGTATTTTTAGGCTCTTTGGCGACGCTTCTCGCGGCGGCAGGCACTTGGGCGGCAGGGAAATTCCTTCGCTTGCACGCGCCGAAAATCGTGCTCGGAGGACTTTTTCCCGTTCTCCTGAACGCATTCGTCATTCCCGTCATCATCGTCTTTTTGTGCGGAGATCTGACTTACGGAACGAGAGCGGTCACTTATTGGACTTATGTCGCGTCTCTCGCGGCTACCGAAGCGGTCTGGGTCTATGCCTTGGGCGTACCCCTCTATTTCTTTGTATATCGCATGCGGACAAAAAACGTATCGGCTTTTTCGGATCTTCCCCGCCCGCAAAAACAATAAAAAGTAAAAAATCTCCCCGGAAAGCGCTCCGAGCTTTCCGGGGAGTATTTTATTTTCCCACCCGCCGTGTTTTTCAGTCTCCTTATTTTCCGCCGGCTTATTTTCGTTTCTTTGTTTCTGTTCGTTACTACTTTCGTCCGTTTCCGTCCGTTATCGTCTCCGTTCGTTATCGTTTTCCCGTTTTCCGCCCCTCAAATGAGGTCGAACAGTTTCCCGTCCGAATGCGCGCGGGCGATGCCGCCCACTTTGAGACAAAAATCGGTATCCGCGAGCTTTTGTCTCTTTTGCCCTTCCTCCACGGAAAAGATATGTTTTCCGTTCGTGTAGACAAATTTTGTTTTTCCGTCCTCTTCGACGAGACAGAAATCCGCCGCGCCCGAGGCGATTTCCGTATCGGACGCACCGTTTTTTCCCAGCCGCACGATTTTCCAGCTCGACGGAATAAAGCCGTAATCCTCTTGTTTTTTGTTCTTTTTCAGTTCCTTATCGACATTGAGCAGATTATTGTTGATAAAGACTTTTTTCGCGTCGCCGCCCTTTTTGGCCGCGCTGCCGTCGCCGAGCGCGGAACGTCCGCTCTGTCCCGAGACGAGGGATTTTCCCGAAAAGCACATGACGAAAGCGGAAATAAATCCCGCGATTGCCTGTACGATGCGCACGGGAATCATGAGAATTTCGACGATCGGATTTCCTCCCGTCTTTTCGCTGCCGGGTTTTTTGATGCAATAGATGTCGCCCTTCGAATCGGCCAACGGCTTTATGTAAGAAAATTTCGGATCGGAGACGACGAGTTCCACGTCCAGCGTGGACAGGTTCAGCCGATAAACTTCCGAAGGCATGTATTCGATGAAATTGTTGTTCGCGTCCCTGCCCACGCCGTAAGAATTAAACAATACACAATTTTCGGCGGAATCGAAGGAGGGATTTTCATCGAGGCTATCGCCGCCCGTGACGCATTTATAATCGCCGCTGTTTTTCGGGAACAGAGCGATTCGGGAAGTCACGGAATCCACCTGCACGGCGGCGAGCATTTCCCCGTCGGCGGCGTAGGACACGGACATAAATTCCACGTCGTTAGCGGAGACGATGTGCGCTTCGGTTTTTATTTCGTCGTCGAGGAGTTTGGAATAAATTCCCGAGGAATTATTGACGGAAAATGCGTATACGATTTTGTTGTCCGCTTCGGTGAGCGCCACGCCGTGAATGGCGGCCGTCACGGATTCTTCCCTTTCGTTCCAATAATAGCCCTCCGACATCATCTGAGCCGCATGTCCCTGCGTTTTCCATTCTTTATTTTTGGCGCTTTTCGTCGCGGTTTCGCGGTAACGGGTAATATAGGTGCTTTCAAATTTCCGAATTTTTCCGTCGTCGTACACGCCGAGCTTTTCTCCGTCGCTGAATACGAATCTCATTATTTTTTCTCCGTTGTTTGATTTTTTATGTTCGCAAACGCCGATTCCGTTTGCCGTGTAACCCGAGTATATTTATTATATAACAACAGGGGCGAAAAAATCAAATCTTTTCCGCCCGCGTTTTTCGTCCGTTTCGACTCTTTTATTTTCGGACAGGTTCGAATATCTGCGGTTCGCAGACGATCACGGTATCTCCTAAAAAATTATCTTTGAGGCAGGCAGCGACGAGCTTTCCTTTCACGAAAGCCTTTTCCAGCGTTTCTATTTCCGTTTCCGTATAGAGCTGCTGAGTAGCGGCGTCTTTCATCGCGCCGTCTATTTGGTAATACAGCCTCAAAGCAAATCTCGCCGAATTTTCTTCGATTAGTTCCGAAACTTCGTATATGCACTCTCTTTTGACGGCATAGGGTCTGATGAGCTGAAATTTTTCTATTTTTTTCATGAGGTCTGCCCCGCTTTTCCAAAGCGGAATTTTAGACGCCCAGACAATAACCGCGACTAAAAAGAGAATAAAGGAACCGCAAATCACATATCCCGAAAATACGATGCAGCCCAAAATAAACAAAATCACCGACCAGACAAAAAGGGCTATCACCAATTGGAACGTTTTTTTCTTTTGCTCGTATTTCTTCTTGTCGGAGACTTCGATGTTTTTCCGATCGGAAAGCAGTTTTTTTCTTATGTACGCCTTTTCGTCGGAAATTTTATCCGCCGCAAATTCGGGGAGAATATCGGGAAGAAAAATTTTTCCCTCCTCTCCGTCCGCATAAATTTCTCTGTTCGGAAAACCCGTCTCCTCTGCGAACGACTCTGTTTTTTCTATGTATTCCGCTGCCCATTCTTCCGAGGGCAGAACTTTTTCTTTTCGCTCAAATCCCGTTTCGTCCGAAAAACTTTCCGTTCTCTCAAATTCCGTTTTATCTGAAAGAACGTTCCTTTCCTCAATTTCCGTCCTATCGGAGAATAATTCTTTTTTTTCTCTACCTGCGCCGCGAGGAAAGATTTCACTCTTTTCAAGCTCCGTTTCGTTTTGAATCGGCTTTTTTTCCTCTTTCTCCGCGTCGGAGATTTTCAGACTCTCCCGTCCGTTTTCCTCGAATCCGTAAGACTTTTCGTACCAAGCCGTTCCGTCCGAAGTCCTTTCATACCATTTCGGTTCTTGCTTATCTTGTTTATCTTGTTTATCTTTTTTTTCCCAATCTTCCATTATTTTCCCCTGTAACCGCATACGGAACGGGCTAAAAGCCCGTTCCGCCGTAGGTCAGATTTTTATTTACTTGTCTTTTTTGTCGGCTCTTTGCTTTCTTTCTTTTCGCCCGGAGCTTCCCCGTCGGTTTCGCTCTCCTTTTGAGGAGCCACGATTTTAGGCAGAGAGAGCCCCGCCATATTGTAGACCTCTTCGAGAGGAGGCAGACTCTTCAACATGCCCGACAAGAAGTTTGCGGTAGACGTCTTTCCGTCCTTGTTTTCTCCGTTGTCCCAAACGGTGACCTTGTCGATTTTGAGGTTGGAAATGGCCTTTACCTGCTCGGAAACGATGCTTTCGAGCTTTTCGGTAACCATGAGTCTCACGGCCTCGTCTGCGGAACCCGCCGCCTTCACGATATTGGCGAGACCTTCTGCCTGACGGGAAAGTTTCTCCTGAATACCGCGCGCCTCGGCCTCCATTTTCGCATAGATGGCATCGGCTTCACCCTTAGCCTTGCGGCGCATTTGTTCGGCCTGCGCTTCCGCGTCGATTTCCATTTTGCGTTTTTCGATTTCGGCGGCGACGATGATATCCGCCTGACGGGTAGCTTCCTCTCTGGCCGCACGGGAAATTTCCGCTTCCTTCTGCGCGAGGTAGGATTCTTCGAGAGCTTTCGCCTCCTGAACCTTTTCCGCGGTCACGGCGAGTTTCAAAGACTCCGCCTCCTTTTCGCGGAGGATAGCCTTGGACTGCGCGATTTCCGCCTTTGCCTTGTTTTCGCCCGCGATAGCGGCGGATTCGGCTTCCGCGACGGAGATACGCTCCTGCATTTTCGCGTTAGCCTGACCGATGGAACCTTTCTTGTCCTCTTCAGCGACGGAAATTCTCGCGTCGTTGATCGCCTTTGCGGCGGCCTCCTTGCCGAGCGCGATGATATATCCCGATTCATCGGAAATATCGGTCACGTTGACGTTGATGAGTTTGAGACCTATCTTTTTGAGTTCGCCCTCCACGTTGCGGGAAATGGCGTCGAGGAATTTGTCGCGATCGGTATTGATCTCCTCGATTTCCATGGTAGCGATGACGAGACGGAGCTGACCGAAGATAATATCTTTTGCAAGATCGGAAATATTTTGAAGGGAAAGCCCCAAAAGACGTTCGGCGGCGTTCTGCATGACCGCGGGATCGGTGGAAATGCCGACCGTGAAAATACAGGGCACGTCGATACGGATATTCTGTTTGGAAAGCGCGCTCTTCAAATCGACGCTGATGGAAAGGGGCGTCAGATCGAGGAAAGTATATTTTTGCAGGAAGGGAAGGACGAGACAGACGCCGCCGTGCATGCACTTGGAGCTTCTGGACGTTCCGTCGGCGCTCCTGCCCACCTTACCGTGTACGACAAGGACCTTGTCGGGCGGACAGGTCTTGATTCTGGTCATGATGACGAGAAGCAGCATCACGAGGATAAGCACGGCGACGACGATGAGAATGATCCCGACGCTCCCGCCTGCCGCGAGTAAATTTTGAGTAAACATTTTTCTTTATTCTCCTGATACAATATAATTGACCGAAAAAAGTGCGGTATTTGAATTAGCACTTTT
>USMU01000082.1 GCA_900555925.1 uncultured Clostridium sp.
TCTTTTTATACCTCATATCCATTTCCTCCTGTTGTCATTATTTTCTATATAGCGTGACGGTTTTGTTCTCTCCGGTAATATTTTTTATTCATACTTTTCCTCCTCACCTGATTCATTACTTCCCCTTTTTCCCTGAAGAAGCCGGGAGACTGCCTCCCGCAGCTGATATTCCGTCACAGGCTTTACCAAAAAGGTGTCCGCCTGCATCCTGCGGCTTTGGGGTTCAAACTCTGCCTGGTCGCTGATCCACAGGAGAGGGACATCCCTGCTGTACCCTCGTATGCTCATGCAGAAATTCATCCCCCTGGCTCCGTCCTCCATGACTACCACAGCGTCATAAGGCCCATCCCGCTGCATGGCATAGACGCAGAATACGCCATTGTCAAAGCGGTCTACTTTGCCAAGCTTCATCAGCAAAGCGGTTTCTTTTTCTTTCTGGCTATAACTGCATAGCGCAATTCGCATTTCCATACCTCCGTTTCCTGATGGGCGCCATCGCCTCATATAGCTCCTGATCACTACAATCTATGGAGAGGAATGCCGGGATATGAAGCTGATACGCGATCAGGGCGAAGTTTTCATCATCACTCCACCAGACAAGCGGTACTTCCGGTGCCAGCTGCTTTGCCTGAATGGCAGCCTCCAATCCCCTTGCCCCGGTCATTGCGATGACAACCGCATGATATCGGCTCCGCCGCAGTGCCTGAGATAGCTGCTTCTCATTCCATAGCTCGTCGATGACAAGCTGTCCGTCCCCTTCAAAAAGGGAGCGCAGCCTGCTTTCAAACCATTCTGCATTTCTTAATTCCGTACAAAGTGCGATTTTCATGCCGGGCCTCCTTTCCTGAAAAAAATAAAAAAGTCTTGTTAAAGAAAGAAGAAATAAAGATAAGACAGAGTATAGGGGAAGCAGTACCAACGAACATTTTATTTCAAATAGCAAAAAATATAAAAAAATTTATTTTGGGCTGTAATCCGTGGCTGATTGCGGTCGCTTTCGTGTGTATGCTCCTGTTTATCGGATTTGAGGGCATGAGCCTGCATCTCATTTCGAGGCGGCTGGGGCATAAAAACAAACTGTATTCCTCCATGGTGTATTCCGCGGCGGACGTCTATTATTCCGCGCTTACGCCGTCGGCTTCGGGCGGTCAGCCCGCTTCCGCGTATTACATGGTCAAGGACGGAATGGATACGGGAACGGCGACGTTCGCGCTGGTGTTCAATCTCATCGCGTATACTTCGGCCATACTCGTCATTGGAGCGTTCGCGTTTATTCTCCGTCCGCACATGTTTGCGGAGTTTGAATTTTGGATTAAGTTTCTCGTGGTGGCGGGATTTGTTGCCCAGACCCTTCTGCTTGCGTTTTTTATCGCGTGTATGCGCTGTCATAGAGCGGTATTGAAGTGCGGGAACGGTCTCATTTCGTTTCTGACGAAGATAAAGCTCGTCAAAAAACCGGAAAAGTGGCGCGGAAAGCTCGCGGACGAGGTGGAGAAATACCGCGCGGGGTTCGAGGAGATCAAAAAGCATCGGGCGCTGTTTTTTGAGGCGTTGCTTTTGAATATTGCCCAGCGGGTTTCGCAGATTCTCATTACCTGTTTCGTCTGTCTCGCGGCAGATAGAAGCGCGCCGTTCAGAGATGTATTCGTCATGCAGGCATTCGTGCTGATCGGGTATAACTCCGTACCTCTGCCGGGCGGCGTGGGGGCATTCGAGTATCTCTATCTGCACATTTACGGATTGCTTTTCGAGAACGCCTTTATTCTCGCGGCGATGATGGTGACGAGAACAATTTCCTATTATATCTGTATCGTAGTGAGCGGAACGATGACGCTCGCCTATCATATACATATCATCAAAAGAAAAAAGAGAGAAAATATACCGCAAGAGAAAAGTGAAAATGAAAAACCAGAGTAAAAAAATAGTAGGATTTTATCATTACGGAGTCATTCTTACCTATCTTTCGGTGATTGCGGCAATCGTCGGAATGTGTTTTTCCGTCGGCGGAAATAAGCCCGCGCGTCCCGAAATCGGCGTAATTTGCCTTTTGATTTCGGGCGTGTGCGACGCCTTCGACGGAGCGGTAGCCAAGACACGCAAAAACAGGACCAAGGAAGACAGAATGTTCGGGGAAAGGATAGACTCTCTCAGCGATTTGATCGCCTTCGGCGTCGCCCCTGCGATGATCGGTTTCGGCATGCGGCTCAACCGCTGGTATTTTATGCCCGTGTATGCCGTATTCGTATTGTGCGCGCTCATTCGGCTGGCCTATTTCGACGTGACGGAGGAAATCCGCACGAGCGATGAAAATTGCGGCCGCAGGCGCTATTACGAGGGGCTGCCCGTCACGAACGTAGCTTTCGTGCTTCCGATTTTCTATCTTGTCGCCACGATGTTCGCGGTCAAATCGGTGGGGTATAACGCCGTCATGCTTTCGGGGTATCTCGCGCTTTCGGCGGCGTTCGTCATACGCTTCAAAATGCCCAAGCTCGGCGTCAAGGGATTGCTGATCGCCATGGCGGTGCTGACGGTCATTCTCGTTTCTCTGTTCTTTATCAGGCGGGCGGTGATATGAGAGAGGTACTGAAAAAAGAGGCGCTGCGGCCTGCGGCGTCTCTGCGTTTTTTATACGGCAGCAGACTCGGCGGACTCTTTCTTCGCCTGCTCGTCTGCCGCCCCGTTTCAAAAGTCGTCGGCTGTTTTCTGGACAGCCGATTTTCCCGTATTCTGATTCGCCGATATGTCCGAAAACATAAAATCGATATGTCTCTTTACGAAAAAGAGAACTATAAGAGCTTCAACGCCTTTTTTACCCGCCATATCCGTTCGGAGCTTCGCCCCTTCGACCTTTCTCCCGAAGCGTTCGTTTCCCCCTGCGACGCGAAATTGTCCGTTTTTCCCGTGGACGAGGGGAGCAGGTTTGAAATTAAAGGATTTTCCTATTCCGTCGAAAGCCTTTTGCGGAATAAAGCGCTGGCAAATCGGTATCGCGGGGGACAGTGCCTTGTTTTTCGCCTGACGGTGGAGGATTATCACCGATATTTTTATATCGACGACGGAATAAAGGGAGAAAACGTCTTTATCCGCGGAAAGCTGCATACCGTACAGCCCGCGGCCTTGGAAAAGCGGAAGGTATTCACGGAAAACTGCCGCGAATATACGACTATGGAAACCGAGCATTTCGGCTTGGTGACGCAGGTAGAGGTGGGCGCGATGATGGTGGGGCGGATCGTCAATAACGACGGAGCGGGCGCCTGCCGCCGCGGCGAGGAAAAGGGCCGCTTCGAGTTCGGCGGCTCTACCGTCGTCCTGCTGATAGAGAGGGGCCGCGCGGTTCTGGATGCGGAACTTTTGGAAAACACGGCGAGAGGGGACGAGACGCTCGTAAAGTGCGGCGAGCGGTTGGGCTCAGCCGTCCTTTCTTTTCCCGAACGCACCCTGTAAACACGTCAAGGGGAGACTTTTTGGGGGAATTTACCAAACGGTAAATTCCCCCAAAATCATTGACAGGGTAAATGAAGCTGAAAAAATTACCGTGCGGTAAAGGGAAAAATATTTTTCATATTTTTCCAAAAATTTTTGTTATGGGTATTGACAATATTGAAAAACAATGATATAATTAAGGAAATATAGGTAGGGGGGATTTGATAAAATGCAGCTTATTGCGGAGAAAGACGGGAATTTATATTCCTATACGGAAAATATATGGACGGGCAAAAAGGAATTGACCTTAAACGGCGTGGCCTTGGAGAAAAGGAATAAAAAGGTTTTTGTCGTCAATCGGGACGGAGCGGAAGAGCTCATCACGGTGAAAGGGAATTTCATCACGGGCGTGACGTTGGTAGAGGGAGACGGAAACAATATCGTTCTTGCCCAAAATAAATGGTATGAATGGGTTTTGATTTTTTTGCCGTTGCTCGGATTAGGAGTCGGTATCTTGGGCGGAGCAATCGGCGGCGGGTTGAGTGCGCTTTTCTGTCTGTTGTGCGCGGGTATCAATGCGACGATTTTGCGCAGTAACGTAAAATTCGGCTTGAAGATAGCCGGCTGTATTTTTATGGCGGTAGTGATGAATTTAGCGTGGTTTCTTATCTATGGGGCGATTGCGGGCGGAATCACCAAAATTTTTTTCGGGTAAATCATCGATGATGAAAAAACGGGTTCTCCTTGGTCGGGAACCCGTAATTTTGTGTAAATTATGGATTTTATGTAAAAATCGGCGGCAATCGCTCAAAAGTACTTGACGGAAACGCAAATAAAGGGTAAAATATAGAAGTATAAAAATCCGTCGATGGAGAAATCGAATGTTACGTAATTCTTTCAAAAAACTTATGAGCGCGGCGCTTATCGGCGTCAGTGTGTTCGCGTCTGCGACGCTGTTCTCCGCATGTACCACTTCCCACCCCGAGGTGGAAATGAAGCTCTCTTTTAACGGCAGTACGTATACGCTGGAATATAAATTGTATCGGAAAATCGCTCCTTCCACCGTTCAGCACTTTTTGGAACTGGTAGAGAAAGGGTATTACGACGGCTTGTGCATTCACGATTATCAGGCCGATTCCGCGCTGTATACGGGCGCATATACTTATGATGCGGCAGTTTCGGACAATAACGGATTGGTGGAAAAGGACTACTTTTCCACGGTTTCCACATGGGGGCTTACACAGACGGTGTGGGACGACGAGGAAAGAACGACTCCCGTCAATACCGTATACGGAGAATTTTCCGATAACGGTTTTCAGGTAACGAACGGCGCCTTGAAACAGACATATGGTTCTTTGACGATGTACTATACGCCGAAAGGTACGTATAACGGGGTAGTCATGACTCAGCGCGCGGACGGAGAGGGCTACGATTGGAAGCCCTATAAATATAACAGCGCGACGTCCATGTTCTATATTTCCCTTTCGTCGTCGTCGAAGAGCAATTCCAATTACTGCACGTTTGCCACGCTGGAAGACGACAGCACGTCCGTTTTGGACGAGCTGAAAGACGACATCAATCAATATATTGAAGAAGAATACGGAGAGGAAGACGCGGAGTTTACGACCGAGACCACGGTTTTGGTAGACGAGAATGACCCGTACATGTCGTCCGCAAAAATTTCTGCGACCTATGACGTTCCTAAGACGCCCATTATTATAAAATCTATAAAAGTTAAGAGCTATTGATTCGATATATATTCAATAAGAAGAAGCCGCCTTTCCCGTCGG
>USMU01000083.1 GCA_900555925.1 uncultured Clostridium sp.
TTATCGGCTAGGAGCGCCTGCCGTTACCCGTCGTTTTATTTTCTCTTTATGGCATTGCTTTTGACTTTGTTTTTTTGCTTTCTGCCATTACCTGCCCGTTTTTCCTCCGCGGTCGTTAATTGCCTGTTCTGTTTTCCCTTCACGGTCGTTAATTACCTGTTCTGTTTTCCCTTCACGGTCGTTAATTACCTGTTCTGTTTTTCCGGCCTCTCCGCCTTTTTATCCGATAATATTACGCTTGCCGTTACGGTTTTTCCTTTATTCCCGTTCCGTAAATTTCTGCGAGATTTATAATAACCTTTACCATTTTTTCCATGGCGGAGACGGGGATAAATTCCAAAACGGAATGTGCATTGAGCCCTCCCGTCGAGAGATTGGGACAGGGGAGCCCCATAAAGGAGAGGGTGCAGCCGTCCGTTCCGCCTCTCACGGGCGCTTCTATCGGAGATATTCCCTCTTTTCGGAACGCGGTCCGCGCGTTTTCGACGAGGTGAAAATGGGGCTGAATTTTTTCGATACAGTTGAAATACTGGTCGCGGATTTTTACCTCGGCGCTTCCCGAACCGTATTTATGGTTGAGATTTTCTCCTATGGAGAGGATATGCGCCTTTTTTGCCTGAAATTTTTTCATGTCGTGGTCGCGGATGATCAGTTTGATTTCTCCCGATTCCACTTCGGCGCGCACGCTTTCGACGTGATAAAACCCTTCCCGTCCCTCCGTGGTCGCGGGCGTTTCGTCCGACGGAAGCGCCGCGAGTACTTCGCCCGCGAGCAGGGCGCAGTTGACCATTTTTCCCTTGGCGGCTCCTGGATGAATATTTTTTCCCTTTAAGGTTATGACGGCTTCCGCGGCGTTGAACGTCTCGTATCCGAGCTCGCCCAACTCTTCTCCGTCCACGGTATAGGCGAAATCGCAGCCGAAGTCTTTCACGTCGAAGAGGGAAGCGCCTTCTCCGATTTCTTCGTCGGGGGTAAAGGCGATTCCGATTTTTCCGTGTCTGAGGGAGGGATTCGCCAGAATTTGTTCGACGGCCTCCATGATTTCCGCAACGCCCGCTTTGTCGTCGGCGCCGAGCAGGGTCGTCCCGTCCGTAACGATGAGTTCCTGTCCGATGTAATTTTTCAAAACGGGAAATTCGTTTTCGGAAATGACCTTTCCGTTGGCGAGGGCGATGTCGCCGCCCCGATAGAGCACGGACGTAGGCTTGACGTTTTTGCCCGAACATACGGGTTCGGTGTCCATATGAGCGATAAAGCCGAGAGAAGGAAGCCCTTCGGCATTTGCGGGGATTTCCGCATATACGTAGCAATGTTTATCGCAGCGCACGGACGAGGCCCCCAGGGCTTTGAGCTCCGCTTCTAACTTCCGCGCGAGGTCGAATTGTTTCGCGGTGCTGGGGTGAGTCCCCGTCTCGGGATCGGATTGCGTGTCGATTTGCACATAGGAGATAAATCTTTCTTTTACGGACATGGATAAGCCTCCTCAATATTTTAGATTTCAAGATAATTGTAACATGATTTTAATAATATATAGTATAGCGCTTTTTTCGCGTTTTTGCAAGTTTTGCGTGCCGTTTTCGGAAAATGCGGGTATAAAGAGTTTTTGCGACGCTCACAATAGAGATATGGGGGGAGACGGGATGATGACGAAGAACAAAACTTTTTGGACGAAAATTCTGGCGGCAGTGATTCTCGCCGCCGCGTTTTTTTCGGTTTCCTGCAATGCGGAAAAAAAACTGTATAGCGAGATGGAGCTGACGCTCAGCAGTACGGAGGTAGAACTTTCCGAAGGGGAAAACATTCTTTTGAAGGTGACGGTAACGCCGGTTTCTGCGGAGAAAAAGCCCGTGGAATGGCGGGTTTCCGATCCATCCGTCGCGGCGGTGGAGGGAGGACTGATCACGGGACTCAAATCGGGGGAGACCATCGTCACGGCCTACACGGGCGAAAAGACCGCCTGCTGTAAAGTGAAGGTAAAAGGAGCCGATTCTTCCGAAGACAGCGCGGAAAAGAACGGGGAAAAGAGAGAAAGCTCCCGATAAAAGAAAGCCGAGGGGAAGCCCCCGGCTTTCTTGTGCAAAGTATACAATCCCGCGGGATAAGTTTGGTTAATTTGTCTATTGTAATTTTTGGGGAAATATAGTAAAATAAAAGCATAAAAATTATTATCCGTAATGGAGGAAAAAATCAAATGTCAGGACTTTTGCTGAAAGGCATTAACAAGGTATACCCTTCGGGCGTGCAGGCCGTGTTCAATTTCTGTCTCGATATCCGCGACAAGGAATTCATCGTTTTGGTCGGCCCTTCCGGCTGCGGTAAATCCACTACGCTCCGTATGATAGCTGGTCTCGAAGAAATCTCTTCGGGCGAATTGTATATCGACGGAAAGCTCGTCAACGACGTCGTACCCAAGGACAGAGACATCGCAATGGTTTTCCAGAACTACGCTCTTTATCCCCACATGTCCGTTTACGATAATATGGCGTTCGGTCTGAAACTCCGCAAGGTACCCAAGGAAATCATCGACCAAAAAGTAAAGGCCGCGGCGGAAATCCTCGGCATTACCGATTATCTTTCGAGAAAGCCCAAGGCTCTTTCCGGCGGTCAGCGCCAGCGTGTCGCTTTGGGACGTACCATCGTCCGCGAGCCCAAGGTATTCCTTCTCGACGAGCCTCTCTCTAACCTCGACGCGAAACTCCGCGCTTCGATGAGAACGGAAATTTCCAAGCTCCACGCGAGACTTGCCACGACCTTCATTTACGTCACGCACGATCAGATCGAGGCCATGACGATGGGTACGAGAATCGTAGTCATGAAGGACGGCTTCATGCAGCAAGTGGATACTCCGCAGAACCTTTATGACTATCCCATCAACCTGTTTGTCGCGGGCTTCATCGGAACCCCTCAGATGAACTTCTTCAAGAACGCGCATCTCGTGTCCGAGGGCGATAAAGTCTATGTCAGCTTTGTCGGCGGGAATAAAATTCTTCTTCCCAAGACGGTTGTCGCGAGAATCAAGAACCTGAACGAGTATCTCAATACGGATAAAGACGTAACGCTCGGCGTTCGTCCCGAAGATATTCATCAGGATCAGATGTTCCTGTCGGCTTCTCCCGATACGATTGTCAAAGCCCGTATCGAAGTTATCGAAAAGCTCGGTGCCGAAACGCAGATTTACTGCGAACTCGATCACGAATCCAAAGAGAGCTCGGTCATCGACAATTCCACGCAGATGATTGCGAAGATTTCCAGCCGTGCGGTAGTTTCGTTGAAAGACGTCATCGATCTGGCGTTCGATGCGCACCATATCCACCTGTTTGACGGATATACGGAGGCCACGATGCTCGAAAGAGACGAGGGCTACGAAGTCATTCCCGAAAATGCGGAGGGTTCCGCATTCGTACCTCCCACACCTCAGGAAATGCGTTCCCAGATCGACGCTGCCCGCATCGTGACGAAAGAGATGAAGGCGCAGATGAAGAAGGACGCAAGAATGGCAAAGAGAGCCGAAAAGAAGGAAGAGAAGAAGGAAGCCGAGGCAGCGGCAGAGAAGAAAGAAGACGAAAACGACGATACCCAAAACAACTAAGTTCATTTCCTCCTATTAGATATAGATAAAAGTGCGTTCCCCGAAAAAATGGGGGACGTACTTTTTTATTCGGAAAGAATTTAATTGATAATATTTATTCTTTAATCGATAAAAATTTCTCGTTAATCTTGACGAAGTCGGGAATTTGCGGTATAATGTAAGACGGTATGAGGGACAACCCCCTAACCGGAAGAATAAAAAAACTATGATTGGAGGATATAGACGAATGGCAAGATTTACTTTACCGAGAGACTTATATCACGGCAAGGGTTCGCTGGAAGCGTTAAAGACGTTTGAAGGCAAGAAAGCGATGGTATGCGTAGGCGGCGGCTCCATGAAGAAATTCGGCTTCTTGGACAGAGCGGTTTCCTATTTGAAGGAAGCGGGCATGGAAGTGAAGCTGTTTGAAGGTATCGAACCGGATCCCTCGGTCGAAACGGTCATGAAGGGCGCGCAGGCGATGCTGGAATTCGAGCCTGATTGGATTGTTGCGATCGGCGGCGGTTCTCCCATCGACGCGGCGAAAGCGATGTGGATTAAATATGAATATCCCGACATCACCTTTGAAGAGATGTGCAAAGTGTTCGGAATTCCCCATTTGAGAAAGAAGGCTCGTTTCTGTGCGATTTCTTCCACGTCGGGAACGGCGACGGAAGTCACGGCTTTCTCGATTATCACGGACTATGCGAAGGGAATTAAATATCCCATCGCGGACTTTGAAATCACGCCCGACGTAGCCATCGTAGATCCGGAACTTGCGGAGACGATGCCCAAGAAATTGGTGGCGCATACGGGTATGGATGCGATTACGCACGCGATTGAAGCGTATGTTTCCACAGCGAATTGCGATTATACCGATCCTTTGGCGCTCCATGCGATCGAAATGATCAAGAGAGACCTTGTCGGTTCGTATAACGGGGATATGGAAAAGAGAGACAGCATGCACAATGCGCAGTGCCTTGCGGGTATGGCGTTCTCGAACGCTCTTTTGGGAATCGTACATTCCATGGCTCATAAGACGGGTGCGGCGTTTGCGGACTACGGTGCGCATATCATTCACGGCGCTGCCAATGCGATGTACCTTCCTAAGGTTATTAAGTTCAATTCGAAAGATCCCACGGCGAAGAAACGCTATGGCCAGATCGCGGATTTCATTCATCTCGGCGGCAAGAACGACGACGAGAAGGTAGACCTCCTCATCGCCATGCTGAGAAAGATGAACGACGATTTGAATATTCCTCATTGTATTAAGAACTATGGCGCGGACAGCTATCCTTGCGACCAAGGCTTTGTTCCCGAAAAAGTATTCCTCGAAAGATTGCCCGAAATCGCGGTCAATGCAATCGGCGATGCCTGCACGGGTTCCAACCCTCGTCAACCTTCACCCGCGGAAATGGAAAAGCTGCTGAAATGCTGCTACTATGACACCGAAGTCGATTTCTGATAAAAATAGTTCAAAAAAAGAGCC
>USMU01000084.1 GCA_900555925.1 uncultured Clostridium sp.
AACGTTTTCCTCCGCCGCAAACAGAAATACGAACGCCTCCTCAGAGCGTTCGAAGAACGCGTCCCGCAAAAGGAAGCGGCCGTATTCGTGCAAAAATACGGCTACGACGCGCCGCACGGCAGTCTGTCGTATGCGGATATGCTCCGCAGGGCGATTCCCTTAAAAGAGATCCGCGTTTATTTCGGAGTATTTGAGGACTATCCGAAAGATATCCTCGAAACGGCGGAAATCTCCGTCCGCTACGAAGGTTACTTAAAGCAGGGACTCGAACAGATAGAGCGCGCCAAGCGTCTGGAAGACAGACTTCTTCCGCCCGACATCGATTATTCGGAAATCGGCGGGCTGCGATTGGAAGCGCGTGAGAAGCTCAACCGCGTCCGCCCGCTCAATTTAGGGCAGGCCGGAAGAATTTCGGGCGTCAATCCCGCCGACGTGTCCGTGCTTATGGTGTATCTCGCGACGAGAAATAAATAACAAACCGTCACATCTTAATTGAAATACCGTATATCGATTAAACTGCCTGCCGTTCTTCCGCGTTTTTCCGACGATAAACGCCGACAGTACGGCGCTCGGAGGCATATATACGGGTAATACAATAGACTGAAATGAAAAAAATCATTATCATCGGTTGTCCGGGCAGCGGGAAAAGTACGTTTGCCCGTAAATTGTCGGATATAACAAACATACCGCTCTATCACCTCGATATGATATGGCACAAGCCCGACAAAACGACTTTGACGAAAGAAGAATTCGACGAACAGCTGAGGGATTTACTGCAAAAAAGCGAGTGGATTATCGACGGAAACTACCAAAGGACGCTTGAAGTCCGCATCAAAGAATGTGATACGATTTTTTTGCTGGATATTCCGCTGCAAACGTGTTTAGAGAGCGTAAGAGCCCGCATCGGCAAAAAGAGAAACGATTTGCCTTGGCTGGAAAAGGAATTGGACGAAGACTTTGAAAAATGGATTTACAGCTATCCCGATAAATCGCTTCCGAAAATCTATGAATTATTAGAAAAGTATGCGGACAATAAGCGAATTTATATTTTTAAGTCGCGGAGTGAAATCGACAGTTACTTAAAATCCTTAGTAAACTGAATTAGAATTTATGAAAACGGCGCGGAGGTTTATCTCCGCGCCGTTTTTCTTTTTTGATTTTCAAGCAATTTTCTCGTCAAATGTAAGAAAGGAGACTTTTCAATGAAGAAGCTTTTATATTTTCTCGTATAATACATATACTACTTCATTTTCGCGAAATTTAGCCGATTCCCGAGCCACTTCCCTGTATTTATCGCTTTGAAGTTCGTTTTCGTTCAAATACCACACTTTCATGACCACAAAATCGGGGATTCCCTCCTCTATATATCGTTCCGTCTCTTCGTACATTTCATCGAGCGGAATATTTAACTGACAAAAATACTTGAATTCGGGAAGGATATCCGCCGCGAGGTAAAAGCCTCCGTCGAGGAAACCGTAATTGAGCAGAGTGGCATTTTCCTTCTCGTTGATAATTTTCGCAAACTTATACTGAACGGTATCTTCCTTTTTCTTGAAAATATAGTTGACGTTTCCGTTAATGCAAAAGAACACGAGACAAAAGCACAACGAAACGACGGGGACGAGAATTTTGCACAGTTTCTTTTTCAAAAACTTATAATCCCCGCAGAGCAGTCCCACATATCCGAACACGGCGAAAATATAGAGCGGGAGTCCGTAATAGCGATAGCCTCGACCGCCGATAAAAAATAATATCGTGGCCAGTATGGGCACGATGAGAAGAAAAGCCTTTTCTTCTTTGCCCGCGAACGAATTTTTCCTCGCAAACAATACGATTCCGAGAATGACGAACGCATTATATTGGATATTCGCGCCCAACGTTCCGAGGATATTCAATAAAGGCATAAAGAGCCGATAAAAAATATTGCCTTTGTCTTGATACAAGAAGATATTATCGTACAGATAAACTTTCAGCCAGTCTTTCACGGCTCCGTTTACGGAGAAATAAATCAAGCAAGGCAGGGTTGCAATGACAACCCCGATCAGAATAAATACGACGCTTTTCCAAATCTCGGAAAATTGTTTTCTTCGCACGGTGCGGAAAAGGAAGAACACATACCAGGCGATAAAGAAGCCTATGATCGTGAATTTACTCCAAAATATAATTCCCGCGGCGATTCCGATATAGAGGTAATTGCCGACGAAATATTTCCCGTTTTCTTCTCTCATATGCTTAACGGAAATATATATGACGCCCAACAAAAGCGGCGAAGAGAACTCCTCCACACTGTCGCCCGTCGACATGGCGAAAGAAAAATAAACGGAAAGCGCGATGAGCACACAGACGGGAGCCACCCGCTTAAAATCGGTAATGCCGTATAATTTCAAAATTTTGGAGATGAACAGAAGCGACGTAAAGCAGGCCGCCACCTCCATGAGCCATACTCCGAAAAATCCGTCGGAATCGATGAGATAGCAAAGGGCATGCAAAAAATAGACATACGGTCCTTTCTGCTCGTAAATATCCCGATAAGGAACAATTCCGTTCGCCAAGGCTTTTCCGACCGTATAAAAGCAATTAGGGTCCGTCCATTCGTTCAGCGGATATAAAGGCGAGCTCTCCACGCCAAACAGGAGTATGACGAAAGAAATCAACAGTAAAAAGCCTGTCAATAAACTATTTTTCAATAATTTCTTCTGTAAATCGGTCATGAAAACCTCTCTGAAAGAAAAATATTCCCGCAAAAAGGCCGTCCGCGCACCCGCAGACGGCGGTTAGACAGGTTTTTGAGAAATTACAGATTGATTTTTTCGGCGACGATATATTTCGGCCTGTTCTGCACTTCCCTGTAAATCATGGCAAGATAGAGATTGGAGAGTCCCTGACAGGTCAATACCGCTCCGCAGATCAGCCCCAAGGCGGGAAACAGCCAAGCCGTCAGCCCGCCGAAATATATTCCGCAGCAAGAGAGCACGATAAAGACGATAAAGCAGGCAAGGCTCAAAACGCCGCTTAAAATCCCGAGTTTCAAAGGCAGAGTGAGCGGATAATCAGAATTGGGGAAAACGCCGCTTTCCGCGAGCTTCACCATTTTTTTCAAAGTATAGTGCGTTTCGCCAGCAATTCTTTCGGGGCGTTCAAATTCTATAATTGTCTGTTTGAATCCTACCCAAGATACCTGCGCGCGGAGCAGTCTGTCATGCTCTCCCAAAGAAAGAATGGCGTCCACGGCTTTTCTGTCGTATAACTTGAAATCCCCCACGTCTGCCGGCATATCGAGAGCCGTTATTTTTTTCATAAACCGATAAAACACAGCCGCCGTGGCGCGCTTAAAGACAGTTTCCCCCGCGCGGCGGCTTCGCCTCCCGTGTACGATATCGAAGCCCTCTTTCCATTTTTCTATCATTCTCAAAGCGATTTCCGGAGGGTCCTGTAAATCCGCGTCCATGGCGATGACAGCCTCCCCTTTCGCCTCGGCAAATCCGCAAAGGAGCGCCGCCTGTTGTCCGAAATTGCGGGAAAAACAGCAGACCTTAACGCGCTTGTCCCGAGCGGCGAGTTCCGTTAAAATCTCTTTCGTTTTATCCCTGCTGCCGTCGTTTATGAAAATCATTTCGAAATCTTCGTTCAGCGATTCCATGACGGGCACTACCGCTTCATAAAACAACGGCAATGCTTTTTCTTCGTTATACGCCGGAACCACCAGCGAATATTTGGGCATATTCTCTCCCTCCCGATTTTCTGTCTTTTATTATACTATATTTTATAGGGCTTGTCAATCCTAATTTCGGAAAGGGGATTGATTTTTTCATCGAATTATGATACAATGAGTAATAGATAAGGAGGATTTATGCAAAGTAAAAAAATGTGGCAGGCGCTTTTTATTATTCTTTTCTTTCTTCTCGTCTCAGCCGTCCTTGCCTGGGGTTGTATTTATTTATTCTCCAAAGCGA
Source organism: uncultured Clostridium sp. (assembly GCA_900555925.1). GTDB lineage: Bacteria > Bacillota > Clostridia > Christensenellales > Borkfalkiaceae > Scatosoma. Next base: position 3,954 of record USMU01000084.1, read on the forward strand.
AATGGCAAATATTCTTCGGTATCGGGGCAGGGCTCATGTTGCTTTCTGTCATTCCCCTCTTCTTTTATGAAAAAATTCCAAAATCGCCCGCAATTTCCCTTTGCGTCAATTCGATTTCCTGCGGACTTTTCCTCGCTTCTCTTTTTATCGGGAAACACCTCTCTCTTTCTCTCAAAACCGCATTCTGTTCAGTACTCGCTTCGGGAGCCAGCTTTTTTATATTCATGCTCCTTTTAAGTGTTCCCCGCCTTCGCAGCAGCCGCGTTTACATAGTTATCGTCTGGATTCTTTGGGCTGCGGCGCTCCTGACTTCGGGCGGAATACTTTGGAGTAACAAAGGCGCATCCTCCTATGCCCTTTTCACACTCTTATCCGTGGCAGTGGTCTTATTTGCCGTCGGATCGGTTTTTCATTCGGACAGTCTCGACGAGCTCCTCATCTCTCTTGCCATTCCCTCCGCGCTCGCCGTGGGAATTATTGCCGTTATCGTGCTGCTCGTCCTTTTGCAGGCGGACGACTGCGGCTGTGATTGCGATTGCTGCGACGGCGGATGCTGCGACTGTACGCCGGATTACGAAGGCGGAAAACGCAAGAAAATAAAAATGAGCGACCTTTCCGCTCCACCCTCCGCATAGCAAATATAGCCGATTTTCCCGCGGAATGGAAATCCCAGTAACAAGTAATTTTCTTTACAGTAAAAAATTGTTTCCGCTGTAAAGTTTTCTCCGTTATATAAAACTTTTCCCGTTGTAAAAAATTTTCCCTATTATAAAGAGGTTTGTTTCTCCGTCATAAAAAATTGTCTCCATTTTCAAAAACGAAAACGC
>USMU01000085.1 GCA_900555925.1 uncultured Clostridium sp.
CGTGACCTCCAGCGTGACAGGCTGGCGCTCTAACCAAACTGAGCTATTGGGCCGTGCAACAGGATATGAAAAATTTTGGTGGGCCTTCACGGATTCGAACCGCGGACCAATCGGTTATGAGCCGACAGCTCTGACCACTGAGCTAAAGGCCCACACCACGCGACGTTAGAAGTGACGATGGTCATCACATAAGTGCTTGTATATGATAAACTATTTTACGGAAAAAGTCAAGTATTTTTTTGAAGATTTTTGATAAAAAGCGAAAAAAATTTTTTCGGCAAAATTCGTCGGAGTTTTTCCAAAAAAAGCAAAATCCGCCTTGCGGTATCGTGTAAAATGTAGACACATAAAAACGGGAGGAAAAACTATGGATCTCGCGGCTCATTTGGAGGAGGGGATTTTATATATCGTCATGAACGGTGAAATCGACGAACATTCGGCCGCAGACGCAAGGCGCCGAGCGGATGAAATTATCGACTGCCACACGCAGGCGGAGCGAGCGGTATTCGATTTGAAGGACGTAAGTTTTATGGATTCGACGGGGATCGGTTTTCTGATCGGGAGATATAAGAAGCTGAGACGGTACGGAATTTCGATGTACATAACCCGTCCGAACCTGACCGCGGATAAAATTCTTTCTTTAAGCGGTGTATACACGTTGATTCCCAAGATTTGAACTTTGTGAGGGAACGGAAACAAAGACGAGGAGAAACAGAATGGAAAATTATATGAAATTAGAAATCGCGGCGATAGGGAAAAACGAGAGCTTTGCACGCAGTACGGTAGCTGCGTTTGCGCTGCCCTTAAATCCATCCTTAGCGGAACTTTCGGACATAAAGACGGCGGTGAGCGAAGCGGTAACGAATTGTATCGTACACGCTTACAGAAAAAAGGGAAGCGATAGGTCGGCCGCAAATAAAATTCTCATTGAGTGTGAGATAGAAACGACTCCCGAAGGGGAGGACGGCGGCATTTTACATATCGGGATCACCGACTACGGATGCGGGATAGACGATGTCGAACGCGCCGTCCAACCGTTTTATACCACGTTGTCGGACGATGAGCGTTCCGGTATGGGGTTCACCATCATGCAGACATTCATGACGGAGTTTTCCGTAACGAGCGAGAAAGGCAAGGGCACGAAGGTGAGAATGAGTAAAAAAATCGGCGTAAAGGACGCGGCAGATGCTTGATGAAAAGGACACAATCGAATATATCCGCCGCGCGAAAAGCGGGGACCAAGAAGCGAAGCAAGCGCTGGTAGACGGAAACGTTTCGCTCATTAAATGTATTGTCAAGCGCTATTTGGGGAAAGGAGTGGAGTACGACGACTTGTTTCAGCTTGCCTGCATGGGTTTTCTCAAAGCGATAGCGGGTTTTGACGAGAGTTTCGGCGTCCGTTTTTCCACATATGCGGTCCCCATGATTGCGGGAGAAATCAAGCGGTTTATGCGGGACGACGGTTCGGTGAAGGTTTCGCGCGCCATGAAGCAGACGGCGAAAGAAATGAATACGTTCGTTTCGGAATATACGTCGGTGCACGGTCGCCAGCCCGCGATTAAAGAAATAGCCGAAAAATTCGGTTTGGACGAAAGCGAAACGGTATTCGTCATGGGCTCTTCCAAAATGCCCGTTTCCATATACGGCGGTTCGGAATATAAGGACGGAAACGAAAGGGAACTGATCGATACGCTTCCGGCGGAGGACAATCAGGAGGAACTCATCGATAAACTTCTTTTGCGCACGGCCATAGAGTCCCTGCCCGAACGCGACCGAAAAATTATTGTTCTCAGATATTTCAGGGACATGACGCAGAGCGAAGTGGCGGAAAAGATAGGAGTCAGTCAGGTGCAGGTATCGCGGATAGAGAGCCGCATCATTAAAGAATTTCGGCAGAAACTCATCGGATAAAAAAACAGCGGGAAGAGAAAATTTCTATTTCCGCTGTTTTTTGTTTGCCTTCCGCAAAAAATCTGTTATAATAATACCATGGAATCGCAAAACGGAAAAAATTCATTATTCAAAGATCTTACGGCCGAAAGGCAGTCGGGCTTGACATACAGTGCCGCCGCCGTTCTGCCCGTAGTCATATCCTTTGTTTTTCTCCTTGTCGTTCAGCTGATCGGGCTGACCGACGCGGAAGGGAAATACATGTCGGAAGAGTGGTATCTTTATTGTAACTTTTTGTTGCCGCAGCTCTCTTTCGCACTCGTGGCTTTCCTGTTTTTCCGCATGACGAAAACTCCCGTCGGAACGGTCGCGGGCAAATGCAGAGCAAAATATTTTTTGCTCGCGATTCTTTTGCAGGTCGGGCTGTTTTCTCTCTCTTTCGTCAACGGGCTCTTTCTCGATTTTCTCGGCCGTTTCGGCTATGAAAACAGCGAGATAACTCTTCCTTCTTTGGACGGAGCGGGCGTAATCGGCGTGCTTTTGGTCGTCGGGCTTCTTCCCGCGGTTTTCGAGGAAACGATTTTCCGCGGCATCGTTTTGAGAGGTTTGAAAAGTTTTGGCGCGGTGGGAGCGGTGCTTATCTGCGGCGCTTTGTTTTCCCTTTATCACGAAAACCCCGCACAGACGATCTATCAATTTTTATGCGGAGCGGCGTTCGCTCTCGTGGCATTGCGTTCGGGCAGTATTCTTCCCACGGTGCTTTCCCATTTTCTCAATAACGCCGTCATCGTCGTTCTGACGAAATTCGGCATCGAAAGTTATCCTTCCGCCGTGGCCGTTCCGTTGATGATTGTGTCTGCGCTCTGTTTGGTCGGCAGTCTCGTATGGCTGATCTTCTTTGACGGGCCGAAACGCTCCGAAAATCCGGAACCGTCCGGCAGGACCTCCGACAAAAAAGGATTTTTTCTCTATGCGGCTTTGGGTATACTCGTCTGCGCCGTGATGTGGTTGAGCGTACTGGCAACGGGCTTCGGGAACTGATTCGGATAAGAGTTTTGCGCTTTTTTAGGGCGCACAGAAAATTTTTCGTCCGTACGGAGTACAGACATCGGGAGCTTTGGAAAAATTTTTTTTAAGCGCGGCGGGAGGCCGCGAAAGAGAATGCAGAAAATTTATTTTGTCGTCGTGGGAAAAATCAAAGAGGCGTTTTACCGCGATGCCGTCGCGGAATATATCAAGCGTCTTTCTCGATTCGCAAAAACAGAGATCAGGGAGCTTCCCGAAGGGGTGAATCCCGAAGCGGAAGCTGACGAGATTCTGCGCGCCGTGCGCGGATACGTCGTGGCTTTGGCCGTGGAAGGGGAAAAGATTTCCAGCGAAGGCTTGGCGTCGCGCCTGAAAAGGCTCGGCGACGAGGGCAGGGAAATTACTTTCGTCATCGGTTCTTCCTGCGGGCTCTCGGAACGGGTGAAGTCTGCGGCCGATTGGAAACTGTCCTTTTCCGATATGACTTTTCCCCATCAGCTCATGCGGGTAATTCTTGCGGAGCAGGTATATCGGGCTTTCATGATCAACAGCGGTTCGGCTTATCATAAATAATTTTCGCGTTTTTTGAACGAAGAAAGGCGGATTCACATATAGTATTATGTGGATATTTTCAAAGAGACGAAAAAATTTTATAAGGCCGCCGACGGAGAAAAATGCACGATCGGCAAGAGTATTTCGGGACGGCCGATCTATGCCGTGCTGCTCGGCGAAGGCCGACCGACGGGAATCGCGCAGTATGCGATTCACGGGCGGGAATGGATTACGGCCCGCCTCGCTTTCGAGCATTTTCGTTTCGGGCTTAAACGCGGAAGCGTGTGGCTGATTCCCCTGATGAATCCCGACGGAGCGCTCCTCAGTCAAAGGGGAATCGGGTCCGTGCGGGATGAGATGCGCGCGGCGTTTCTCTCCGGGATCAACGGCGGAACGGATTTTTCGCTTTGGAAGGCGAATGCCGCGGGAGTGGATCTCAACGTCAATTTCGACGCGGATTGGGGCGAAGGAAAGCGCAACGTCTTTTCCCCCGCAGGTGAAAATTATATCGGTCCCTTTCCTTTTTCGGAGCCGGAAACCCGTGCTTTGAAAATGTTTACCGAGAAAATCCGTCCCGATTTCACGGTGAGTTATCATACGAAGGGCGAGGAAATTTATTGGTATTACGGCCAGCCGCTCTCGTCGTGCGTGCGGGATAAGCGCATGGCGATGGCGCTTTCAAAAGCCACGGGGTATCCGCTGGCGCATGCGGCGGGAAGTGCCGGCGGGTATAAAGATTGGTGCATCAAAAAACTCGGTATTCCCGCATTTACGGTGGAGGCGGGTTCGGACGTTTTTTCCCACCCGCTCGGAGGGGAATCGTTCAAAAATATATGGAAGCACAATATAGAAGCGCTCCGCGCTCTGACGGAAGCGTGCGGGAAAAAGGAATGACGAAATGACTCGGGAAGAAAAATTCATGCGCGCGGCGCTCCGCTGCGCGAAAAAAGGATTAAAAGAAGG
>USMU01000086.1 GCA_900555925.1 uncultured Clostridium sp.
GAACGCGCGCGGCCTCCTCAATTTTTCTGACTGCTTAAAGGTTATGCTACATTATTGCTTCTTTTTCTTTCTAAGAGCAATAAATGCAACTGCTACCGCCGCGGCAAAGGTACCGAGTCCCGCTGCCGAACCGCAGCCTTTATCGTCGTCTTTTCCTTCCCCCGCGGTGACCGTAATCGTCTTTTCCGCACTCTTTACGCCGTCGATTTCGCAATAAATCTTATATTCACCGGGAGCCTCGGAAGTGAAGATATAAGTGAGCTCATTTCCTCCCACCTTTTCGCCGTTAACATACCAGGCAATTTCATTCGCTTCCGCATTGAAGGGGTTAAGAGTCGCGGTAGCCGTTACCTTTTCCCCTGCTTTTACATTGACAGACGACAGGGAAACATTGACGCTCACAAGGTCGGGAGCAGGCTCCACCACGCCGCTGAAAGAGATATCTTTAATACGGACGGGAACCACACCCGCACCGCCATCGGGATAGAGATTAAAGGAACAGCCGGAGGGTACCGTCGCCGTGGACATCTGGAAGAACAAAACCATTTCTCCATTGATATACATGGCGATATATTTCCCCGAAACGGCAACGGAAATTTTATTCCAATCGCCCTTTTTGGCAACGCCGCCTTCATAAGTCAAGTCCACTCCGCAGCCGTAATCGGTATGCAGATATTCTTTATTCGCGCCCTGATCTTTGATATACGGGCGAACGCCTTCCGGATTCACCTCCCACGCAAGCTCGACCAATCCTGTGGGATACTGGGAATTCAACCCCGTAAGACAGGGATAGACATAGGACTTTGAAGAAATGTCGGCGGGAATATACAGCTCATACTCAAACATATAATTGACGTTTGAAGGCATCTTCGCATTGACCACATAGGAAGTGCCTGCATTTTCAACTGCGCTGTAAAGATACAGTTCCCCGTTTTCTTCTTTTCCCACGCTGAAATTGCCGTAGGTACCGCCCTCCTCGATTTTGTCCTCGTATATCGTTTTATAATATTCGTTGTCTTGAATTTCTTTCATGACATCGAAGGAGACGCTCACCGTAACTTCATTGCTCTTGATTCCGGAGGACGTTTCGGCATATACGATTACTTTATCGCCCGTCGCGTACGCGCTCATATCGAGTTCAAAAGTTTCGCCGGAAACCCCTTCCTGCTTCACGCCGTCCACATACCAGAATATTTCTTCCGTTTCGGGAAGTCCCGTCATTTCGGCGGTAAATGTTGCCTTTTCGCCGTTTTCGTAGCTGTTCTTTTCCGTCGTTACCTCTACCTTACTTTCGAGGACGGTAAAGACAAGCTCGTTGCTCGCAGAGCTTTCGCTCTTGTACTGTACGGTATATTTTCCCGCTGTAAGATTGGCAAACGTGACAGAGGTTCCCGTTTGCTCCTGCTTTTCTCCGTTCAGATACCAAGCGAATGTTTCGCCCTCAAAATCGCCCTGTAAAACAGCGGTAACGGTGATTGTTTCGGTAGGATAAATTTCCGTTTCTTCGGAAGAAATCGTAACCATCTTATCCACGACCGTGATGACGACTTCCTTGCTGGCAATCGTATCGCTCTTATACTGTACGGTATAGCTTCCCGCGGCAAGGTCGGAAAGGACGAGCGTCATGCTCTCCTCCGACTGTTTTTCGCCGTTGACATACCAAGCGAAATTACCCTCCGCCGCGCCGAATAAATCCGCATTGAACGTAACGGAGCTTCCCGCCATTACGGTCGTATCCGAGGCCGTCACTTCCGCGGCGGCTTCGTTTTCAAAACCCGTATAGGAAAAATCTGTCCAATAGGCTCCTCCTCCACCGCTTTGGATCCGGATATACTGCACCCTGCCTTGTTCCAAGCCCATTTCTTCAAATGTCGTAGAAACAGAAAGATCACCATTAATATACAGGTCGAAATATTCGCCGTATACCTCAATTCGCATTGTGAAATCCTGTCCTTCTTCGACCGTAACCTTTTCGCCCGAGACATTATTCCATGCTATTTCGGCGTCCTCGGGCTGCCACATGATTTGCGGCAAGAAAGATGTCCCTTCCACAAAGGCCTGCACATTTACAGAATACTCTTTTTGATTATTCGACCGCAGAGAGGCATTGAGACCGTACAGATTAATCGTGGGATAATATCCCGTCGCAGTCCCGTCGACAACGTGGAACGTACCCTCTACCATGAAATTTTCACGATACAAATTTTCCGCGGAAAGCGGGAATATTTTAGAAGCGGTTACATTTGTTCCTTCGTTAGTTTCGAAATATTCCGTAATTCCGCCGACCGCTTCCGTCACTTTTATGTTATCGAGAACCGCCGAATTGGCGTTTTGCGCATGCATGGCAATCGCGGTAATTTTTCCTTCCTCGATAGGAGACCGCGTCATATAGTTATTATTTCCGAAATCACAAAGGTGAGATACGCAACGCCGCGTACCGTTCACCCATAATTCGAGATATCCCTCAAAATAGACGAATCTGAAATTTGCATAACCCGAAAGGTCGACGGGCGTCGCGTCAAGACCGCCATGCAAATCGCCCGTATTGTTATAAATATCGTGCCCGTAATTATCGGTTACCCGAAGATAAGTACCTTGGGCGATAATACAGAGATAGATATTATTCTGATTCGTTCCATCCAATCCCACAAAATGTACATAAAATTCCGTCGTACCCGTAAGTTTGAGGTCGAAACTTACTTCATAGTTATTGCTTTCCGCCATGGTCTCAATGGGGAGATTGAACATCGTATTGCTCGAAACAGTCCCTTCGCCATTGGAGACGGTAATATTGTCGGCAAGATCTCCTTCCAACTCACCCGAAAAGTCCTGCTTATACAGTACGTTTTCGCTTTCGCCGTCAGTTTCCGTTTCTGCCGAAACGGGACGGCTGTTTCCCGAAAACGAAAAGCCGAACATAAGACATGCGGCACACATAGTGGCAAATAATCCCGTCAGCTTTTTCGTGAACGTTTTACTCATACATTTTACCTCCGTTATTTGTTTTCGCATAGACGGGAGACGCGGGAACGTTTTCGAGATTACAGCACAAAACGTCCGCGGTATCCGTCCGCTCAAAATTTATTTTTCCTTTACATTTTTCCGAAGCGTACAGGCAACGCTCGTAAAAAGCGCACCCGTCGCCTCTGTTTTCGAGAGAACCGAGCTGCATGGACTTCAAAGGCAACTCGTCATTTCCCTTAAATTCAGGGTCGGGAATGGGCACCGCCTGAATGAGCGCCCTCGTATACGGATGTCGGGGATTGGCTATGACTTCCCCGATATTTCCAACCTCGACGATCTCCCCGAGATACATGACCGCAACTCTGCCGTTCCTCGCGATGTACCGAGTCGTAGATAAATCGTGCGAGATATATACGAAAGACATGTTGAGTTTTTCATTCAGCTCCTTCATGAGATTGAGAAGAGAAAGTCTCAATGAAACGTCGATCATACTCACGGGTTCGTCCGCGACAATCAGTTTGGGTTCCAGAGAAATGGCGCGCGCCATGAGAATACGCTGGCGCTGACCTCCCGAAAGCTGGTGCGGATATTTGCTCAAAAACTGCCCCGAGGGTTGTAGCCCTATCAGGCTCATCAGTTCCTCAATCCTGTCTTCGATCTGCTTTTTCGTCCATTTGCGGTTATGCGTCTTAATGGGCGCATACAAGCTCTGAAAAATCGTCCGAACGGGATTGAGCGCCGCATAAGAGTCCTGCTGAATAAACTGCACCTGATTGTAGGAGGACAATTTTTTGTCGAAGGTTCCCGACACACGTTCCCCTCCGAAATATACGTCGCCCGAAGTGGGACGGTACAGCCCCGTGATAATCTTCCCGAGCGTCGTCTTCCCGCAGCCCGATTCGCCCACGAGCGCAACGATTTCCCCTTCGGCAATATCGAGACTCACGTCTTTTAAGACATGGATATTTTTATCCGCGAGGAAAGATCCCGGCTTTTTGAATACCATATTGATATTTTTCAGCTGCATGAGAGGTGCGGCCGATTGTTCAGTCTGTATCTGCATGTTCCCCCTCCCTGTAAAAATAACACTTCCCTCTGCCGCCGTCGGCAAATTCGCGCGTGGGCGGCTCCGCCGTCAGGCAAATATCCCGACATTTCGGACAGCGCGGCGAAAAGATACACCCTTGCGGCAGATTCATGAGATCGGGCGGGCTCCCTTTTATCGGCTT
>USMU01000087.1 GCA_900555925.1 uncultured Clostridium sp.
GCCGCGGCTTGCACCCTCTCCGACGAGAACGATGAACAATATGCCTTTATCGTCTACACGTCCGAAAATGAAATCGTCTGCAATCTGAAAGCGACCGCGACGGCGGGCTCTTATGAAGCGTATGACAAGTCGGGAAAGCTCATTAAACACAAGCCGCTGTCCATAGGCTCCCTGACGAGCGGAAACGTGACGGAGGTATTTGAGGATATGCGCCTCGGAGACGTTCTCAACGTGACGCCCGAATCCGATGCAATCCTCATTTCGCTCGCCTACGGCAGCGAGGGAAAGGATTATGTCATCGAAAACGGAAAAATCGTCCCGATTACCGAGCCGAATACGATCGGCTCCCTCACGGACGGCGATACCAGCGAACTGTTCGACAAAATGGAGCTCGGCGCCGTGCTGAAAGTAGACCCGAACGACGACCTCATGTGCGCCCTCGCTTACGGGACGAAAAACAAAAGCTACAAGGTCGTCGAAGTCGGAGAAGGTGAGTTTGAAATCCAAATGCTCCCCCTCGTCTATACCTTAAAAGACGGCGTTTTATACGACGAAAAAGGCGTAGACGCAAATGCGGAGTTGTTGGAAAACGGAATTTATCGCGTCCCCGATGGAAGCACGAAAAATTACTACGCGAAAGCCGACAAGGAAGGAGATACTAATTTCTATCTCTATGAAGAAGAGGACTGCTCGGGCGAAAAACTGCTCTACGAAAAGACGACGCTCGGTGACCTCATGGACGGAGAAGGCTCCCATCTCCTCGACGATATAGAGCTCGGTACCCTCATGGGTCTCGACGGCGATTCCGATTCCATGTTACTCGCACTCGCTTACGGAAGCGAAGGCATAGATTATGCGATAGATCCAGAAACGAATACGATCGTCCGCATAGAAGGCGGGAAGGCTCCTACGACAGTGGGAGATCTCCGCGACGATGAAAAGGCAAGCGAGCTTTTGAACGGGCTCAAACTGGCAGACGTCCTCGGCGTGTCTCCCCTCGACCCCGATTCCGATCCCGTAATGGTCGCGCTCGCTTACGGAAACGAAGGGGCAGACTATACGATAGAAAACGGGGAAATCGTTTGGGCGGAAGGCAAGGCTCCCCGTACCATAAAGGATTTGAAGAACGGCTCGGAAATCATCGACGAAATGTATATTTCCACGGTCCTTTCCCTCGATGCGGCCTCGGATAACGCTATCCTTATGTCCATCGCTTACGGAAATGAAGGCGAGGATTATGAAATCGTCACGAACGACGACGGCACAAAAGAAATCGTCATGAAAGAAGGGAAATCGCCCCGCACCGTCAAGGATCTGAAAGACAAGAGCACGATTGACTCTGTCCGCCTGTCCGCGATTATCACCCCCGACCCCGAAGATAAAATCACCATGTATATCCTCTACGGCGTGGAAGGGCAGGATTACACGGTAGACGAAAACGGAAATGTCGTCATGATCGACGGGGCAACTCCCCGCACCATAGGAGACCTTTCGGGCGAAAATTCCCCTATCTCCACGATTACGCGGGATCTCACGTTGGGCGACGTCATCTCCATAGACGAAGACGACGAAAAAACCTCCGCGCTCCTCATCAGTCTCAAAGATACCCCTATCGACCAGCTGAGCGCAAAGATCAATACGCTCACTTTGACGGAAATTCTCGGAGAGACGGACGTCGAAGGAAATATTTATCTCAAACATCTCAAAGATTCCACGATCAAAACGTTGGCAAAAGACCTCAACGACCTCACCGTTCAACAGGTATTTGCGGATAAAATCTACAAGACCGAAAAGACAGAAGAAGGAGAAACCGCCGTCGTTTATTTTGTCGACAAAGACGGAAACAGGCTTTACGAAAAAGACGGTAAGTATTACACCTCTCCGACTTTTGAAGCCGATACCGAATCGGAAAGAGTGCTGCAAGGAACCTGGAAATATCTTTTAACCGAGAACGGAGAAGAGGTAGAATATAAAATCTCTGAAATCGATAAGTTAGTCACAAACATGACGGCGAACGTCCAAAGCGCGACCTTGGAGGATTTACATAAAGACGGCATTATCACGACCGACAATACTGCTTTTTTGGAGACCGATATTCTTTATAAATACGTGGTCGGAGGAACAACGATTTTTGAAATAACTCCTATCCAAGGCGAGAACGGCCCCAAGGAAAAAATCGGAGAACTGACGATTACGGAAATGCTCGATTACGTTACCAAAGTGTTACAGGCGCTCAGTAACAAGCAGCCAAATTCATAAAAGGTAACCCCGAGCGGAAAAATTTCCGCTCGGGGTTTTGAAAAGAACAAAATCCTTCAAAATTCGCGGTATTTTGCCCGAAAATCAATTGACTAAAAAACGGAAATGGGATATAATAGGAATACAGCTTTTTGAGACAAGCTGTGTATAGCCTTGCATGTCGGGAAGGCATGCCGAATAAGACCGGGAGGTGAAACAAAACTATGGCAAAGTACGAAATGCTCTATTTGCTCAACAACGACGCCACGGACGAAGCGAAAGCCGCCGAAATCGAAAAATACGAAACGATCGTAAAATCGATGAACGGTTCCGTAGAATCCACGGACAAATGGGGAACGAAAAAGCTTGCGTATCCGATTAAGTTCAAGAACGAAGCGTATTATGTCCTCATGACGTTCGAAGCCGACGGAAAAGTTGTCAATGAGCTTGACCGCGTTGCGGGCATCGACGGCGAAGTTTTGAGACGCATGATCACAAAACTGAACTGATAGGTAAGAAATCATGAACAAAGTTTTTTTAATCGGAAATTTAACGCGCGACCCCGAACTCACCGAAACGCCCAGCGGCGTGGCGGTTTGTCATTTTGCTATTGCCGTCAACAGGAATTATTCCTCTCAGGACGGCGAACGCCAAACCGACTTTTTTAATTGTACGGCGTGGCGTGCGACGGCGGAAACTGTGGCGCGTTATACCAAAAAAGGCAACAAAGTTGCCGTCAGCGGAAGTATTCAGCTTCGGAACTACGAGGACAATCAGGGCGTGAAACGCACTGCGGTAGATATTATCGTTCAGGACGTGGAATTCCTTACGCCCAAGGCTTCGGGCGATTCGTTCGACGACGATGCGCCGATGGCTCCCGCACGTTCTGCGCCGGCTCCCGCTAAAAAGAAACCCGTCCTTCAAAGTCTGGACGATGACAGCGATATCCCCTTCTGATATTGGACGGGAATAATAACATAAGGAGTAATGAGTCATGGAAGAAAAGACTGCCGTTAAAAAGAGCTATAAAAAAATGCCTCGTAAAAAGGTATGCGCTTTCTGTCAGGAAAAAATCGACGCAATCGATTATAAAGATATTAACCGCTTGAAAAAGTTTGTTACGGAAGGCGGTAAAATCGTTCCCCGCAGAATGAGCGGTACCTGCGCCGCACATCAAAGATTGCTCGCCACCGCCATCAAGCGCGCGAGAATCGCTTCTCTTCTCCCTTTCAAGGGTGAATAAAAGCAAGCCCGAACAGGAATTTTACTGCAACAAGTAAAGCGCACTATGCCTTGCAAGCGAGGCGGTGCGCTTATTTATTTTACTTTTAACGGAAAGCAGAATAAAAAGTTATTTGGCGGAGACGTTAAAGATGGATTTTACGATAAAGAAAATCGATGCGGCTCGTTTCAACGATATAAATATACCGAACGAACCATTTTCAATCATAGGAAAATTGTATCCCGAATACAACGGGACTTGGAATTATCATGTAAGTTTATATCCGAATGAACAGCGTTATGAAATGACATTTCCGAATGAGCACTATGATTACGCCCTACTTTCCTCCGACAGTTTTTTTGTGGGCGCATATACGGAAAATGAAGCTTGTATCGGATTGGCGATATTTCAAAAATCCTGCAACAAATATCTCTATTTATATGATTTGAAAGTCAATGCAAAGTATCGTCATAACGGAATAGGTAAAAAATTAATAGAAGAAGGTAAAAAGATAGCGACTGCGAACGGCTATAAAGGAATCTATACGCAAGCACAGGATAACAACCTGATTGCCTGTAAATTTTATTTGAAAACGGGCTTTGAAATCGGCGGGATAGATACTATGTTTTATAACGGGACGGCGCAAGAAGGAAAAATTGACATTAT
>USMU01000088.1 GCA_900555925.1 uncultured Clostridium sp.
CCGCCGCGTCGGAGTTAAATAAGGAGAAATCGGAAAAACTTTATTTGGAGATGTGGATATTCGTTCACGGAATCGCATCCATGATCGTGACGGATACCGCGGAGTTTACCGAAGAGCAGATCGATTGTATGCTGACGGACGCATTTCAGGGAATAAAAAACAAATTAAAGGAAGAGGTTTGATGGGAAAGGCGATTATTAAGGTTGAACATCTGAAAAAGTATTTCAAAGACGTCAAAGCCGTGGACGACGTATCTTTCGAGGTTCGGGACGGGGAGTTGTTTTCTTTTCTGGGGCTGAACGGTGCGGGAAAGAGCACGACGATAGACATTATTTCGGGCGTGCGCGAGAAAGATTCGGGGGAGGTAGTCGTAGACGGCGTAAACATTGACTATGACCTCGACGCGGTAAAATCGAAACTCGGCGTCGTGTTTCAGGGGAGCGCTCTGGATAAGGAGCTTTCCGCGGGGGATAATCTCCGCTATCGCGCGGCGCTGTACGGGCTCACGGGGAAACGGTATTCGGAAACGCTGGACGATTTGACGAAACGGCTGGATTTGAAAGGGCTTTTGCGGCGGCCGCTCGGGAAACTGTCGGGCGGACAGCGGCGGCGGATCGATATTGCCCGCGCGCTTTTACATCGGCCGAAAATTCTCATTCTCGACGAACCGACGACGGGGCTCGACCCGCAGACGAGAATCATGGTCTGGAATTGCCTGAACGATTTGCGGAAAGAGACGGGGCTGACTATATTTTTGACGACGCATTACATGGAGGAGGCCGCCGAATCCGATTACGTGGTGATTCTGGACTGCGGAAAAGTCGTCGCCTGCGATACGCCCGTCGGATTGAAAAACGCTTATGCGTCCGATTTCATCAAAGTGTACGAAAAGAACGAAACTCTTTTCTCCATGATTGAGAAGGAAGGATTGCTTTCGGAGGAACGCGAGGGGCATGTCCTCATTGAAATTCCGAACGTCGCGGAAGTCCGAAGGCTGATTTTCGCCTATCCCGAAGCGTTTTCGGATTTTGAGGTGGAAAAGGGGAAGATGGACGACGTCTTTTTGAAGGCGACGGGAAAACAATTATCGGGAGGAGCGGAAAATGCGTAAAGACTTGACGGATCTTCGCTGTCTGACGGCGAGACACATCAAATTATATTTCAAGGACAAACAGACTTTTTTCATGTCGCTCATCACGCCGCTGATTCTCGTCGTTTTGTTTGCAACCTTTTTGCGTTCCGTATATGTATCGTCTTTGACCTCGGCGCTTCCCGATATAGAACTTCCCGATAAATTGGTGAACGGGTTTGTCGCGGGGTGGCTGATTTCTTCTATTTTGGGCGTTTCGTCCGTAACGCTGGCGTTTTGCTCGCAGACGGTCATGGTTTCGGATAAGGCGAAAAAGCGCATCGACGATTTTCTCGTCGCTCCCGTGAAATCGAGCGTCCTCTCGTGGAGCTATTTTTTAGCCACGATATTTTCCACGCTTTTGGTCTGTCTGGTCTGTTTGGCAATAGGATTTGTCTATATCGCCGCCTGCGGTTGGTATTTGACCGCGGCGGACGTGCTTCTTATCTTAGGAAATCTCGTGCTTTGTACCACGTTCGGAGCCTTGCTCGCGGTGATCGTGGAGACGTTTTTGAAAACGGAGGGCGCCGCCGGAGCCGCCGCCACCATCGCTTCCTCCATGTACGGGTTTCTCTGCGGCGCGTATATGCCTATTTCCCAGTTTGCCGCAGGTATCCGCAATTTCGTGATGTTTATTCCCGGAACTTACGGGACGGTATTGTTCCGCCGCTTTTTCATGGGCGGAGCGGTGGAGGAAATAGCAAAATACGCGCCGGCAGAAGCGGTTTCCGCGCTTCGCGACGCGTTCGATTTCAATTTGTATTTCTTCGGGAATTCCGTCTCTCCCGCCGTTTGTGTCGCCGTGCTCGGCGGCTCGGTCATCCTGCTCGCTGCGGCGTATTACCTGATCGTGCATTTTTCCGCGAGACGGAAAAAGCGCGGAAAGCTCAATACTCCGCGCTCTCGATGACGCCGCCGCCGAGACATTCCTCGCCTCGGTATAAAACGGCGTACTGACCTTCCGTGACCGCTCTCTGCGGCTCCTGAAAATTGATGTGAAGGTTTCCGTCCTCCTTTATCTTGACGCGAACCTTTTGGTCGGGTTGACGATAACGGAATTTTGCCATGCAGGAGAATTCCCGCTCGTTCGGGGGGAAGGGAATCCAGTTGAAGCCGCTCACCTCGCAGGATTTGGAATACAAAGGGGACTCGTCGCCGTGGGAGACGTATAAAACATTGTTTTCGAGGTCCTTTTTCACGACAAACCAGCGCCCCTGTTCCGTTTCTCCTTTAATTCCTCCGAGGTCTAATCCGCGCCTTTGTCCCAAAGTATAGTACATAAGCCCCATGTGTTCGCCGACCTGTTTTCCCGTCAGGTCGAGGATTTTGCCTTTTTGGGCGGGCAGGTAAGAGCTGAGGAATTTTCGGAAATTGCGTTCTCCGATGAAGCAGATTCCCGTGCTGTCCTTTTTTTTCGCCGTGGCAAGGCCGTTTTCGAGCGCGATTTTTCTGACTTCGGGCTTTTGGATATCCTGTAAGGGGAAAAGGACGTTTTTCAGCTGACGCTGGGAAAGCTGATTGAGGAAATAGGTTTGATCCTTGTTCTGATCCGCGGCTTTCAAGAGCCTGTGGATACCGTTTTCATGAGAAATTTTGCAATAGTGTCCCGTGGCGATATAATCTGCGCCCAGCTTTTCGGCCTCTTCGAGAAAGGGGCCGAATTTGATTTCCCGGTTGCAGAGCACGTCGGGATTCGGCGTTCTGCCCGCCTTGTATTCGGCGAGAAAATAGGAAAAGACTCTGTCGAGATACTCTTTTGAAAAATTGACCGTATAGTAGGGAATATCGAGGAGAGAGCAGACGCGCCGCACGTCCGCGAAGTCTTCTTCGGCCGTGCATCGACCGCTGTCGTCGCTTTCCTCCCAATTTAACATATATAACCCGATGACGTTGAAGCCCTGCTCTTTCAGAAGGAGCGCCGCAACCGAACTGTCCACGCCGCCGCTCAATCCGACGACTACCGTTTCTGCCATAAAACTACCGCCTTTTTCGCCGCACGGAAGAAAAATCCGATTGCGGCAAAAAAATTTTTTACTTTTTTGAAATATTATAGCATAAACGCTTGCAAAAAGGAAGTAAAAAAGAGTAAAATATAACCGTACATTTTTGTCGGCGGAATAAATCGGAGAAAAACGGCGGAAGAAAGCTGAAATCGGATTTGTTGCGGGGAGAAATGTCTTTTCGGACAGACGAAGAAAGCGGCTCGCGGCATATTGGTTGTTGTTAAACGATATGCGGCGGTTCTTCGATATGAGAATAATACGATATAGAAATGTGCCCGTAGTGGAATTGGATACCATAAAGGCCTCCGACGGTAATATGTTATCCACAGCAAACCACAATATATTGTGGATTTCAAGAGTTTTATATACCATATATTGCGGTTTCATTTATCCAAAATGAAAATTTACACTCTTTTTACACTCTGAGAGATAAAATGATA
>USMU01000089.1 GCA_900555925.1 uncultured Clostridium sp.
GGAAGCCGAACCGCGTCCCGACCACGCGCCCGGAGAAAATCCGCGGAACGTCCCCCGCGCGATGGGCTGGACATAGGGCAACGCAATCGGGGGACAGACGGGTGAGCGACGGGGGCGCTAAAATCAAGCCGCGGCGCGCCGTACCTCATTCCCGACAACGGAGTGGCGCGAAGCGTCCCGACGTTGGAGGGCGACTCGCAGTTGAAAAAAATTTTCTCAAAAAATCGAGGCGAAAAGAATGACGAGGGCATTGAAAATCGAGAAACTGACGGAAATAGATAAAACGTCCGCGCAGATCCTGCGCGTCATTTCTCTGCACCTCGGAGCCGACGAAGCCGCCTTTGTCGATTATAGTCTGATTGCAAAATCTTTGAACATAGACCGCGACACGGTGCGTTGCGCCGTCAATCGCATGATTAAGAACGGGGTTTTGAAAAAGACGGACGGGAAACTCTCGATCCAGAACGCCGTCTTGGTAAATTAAAGGGGGAAGAAGATGAAAGAGATATTGAAGCCGAAAAGCAAGGCACTGACGGAAAAAGACTGTTACGAAGAACTTGCGCGGATTGTAAAGATATATTGCTATCAGGCAGTGGTGAAGGAAGAAATAGAGTTTTTCCGCTGGTGGGTAAAAAATGTATTGACGCGGCTTTCGGAGTATGCGTCATCTCCGGACGAGCCGGAGAAGTACCCGGCATATAAAGAGCTGCGCCGAAAGGCAAGCGAATTTGTGCGGGAGCCGGCGGAGGATTCGTCGCGGGTGATGATACAGAGGACGGAGCTGAAAGCGGCGTTAGAAAACGCCGAGAAGGCGGGCGGGTTTCGAGTGCGGTCACGGAAGCCGAGAACGCAGGAGAAGCCGGAGAAGCAGGCGAACGGGTAAAGGGTTGTCGGACGCAGAAGGAACTAAAAAAGGAAGGTTAAGAAATGGCGGAAGCGGTAAAGGAAAACAACAATTATATACGAATCCCGTATGAGTTTTTGTCAAAGGGTCTTACCGCCGCGGCGCTTCTGATCCTCGGCAAAATTTTCACGTTCTCGAATATTTCGAATAAGCAGGACGGCGTTTGCCGTTCGAGCTTCCGGAGATTCGCGCAGGACTTCCGCCTGTCCGAACGCCAGATCGCGCGGAAGGTGAAAGAGCTGAAAGGTGAAAAAGTAGTTGTGCAGGACAAAAGTCTGAACACCTGCGCGGCTTATACTTACGCGGGGGAGAAGTGCGGAAAAAGTTTTATACGTTCGGAATTGTATCTGTATCAAAAAGAATTTGAAATACATGGAGAAGGCAAGCGCTATTTAACGCTTTCGGAAATCCTGGTGTTGTCCTTGATCCGGACACATTGTAACAACCCGGAAACGGGAAAATACACAGGCTCGATCCGCAGCATGGCGAAGCTATTAGGGCTTTCTCCGTCCACGGCGCAGAGGTGTATTGACGTACTTAAACGCGCGAATCTGATTATTTGCGAAGCCAAAGCGCCGAACGGCAGCCGTTGGAGCGCGTATCGAATCAATGAAGAACATTTGAAAACGGCGGAGCGGGAATATAAGAAAACCGTCAAAAAAGAAAGTTACGTGGATCCGAAGATCGCGGCAGCGGACGCGAAGGCAGAGCGGGAGCATTTCTATTCCGTCGCCAGACGTCAGGCGGAGGCACCGGCAGAACAGGCGAAAGAACGCTTGCGGGCAGATGAGAGGTATAAAGCCGCGGAAAAAGCGTTAAATGCTTTGAAGATCCCCCAGGCGCGAGCGGAGATAACCAACGACGCGGCGGAGCTTAAACGGATCGGAAAAGAGCGGACGCGTTGGAAAGCGGTGTTGATAGAACGCATGAAGGCATTGAATATTACCTCGGAAGATTTGAAACCGAGATATAGGTGCTCGAAGTGTTCAGATACAGGATTTAAGCCGGACGGTCATCAATGCGACTGTTACCCCTTAAAAGGAGGGCGAACAAGATGACGGGAAAGGCGGTAGGCGTAGGCGAATCGGATAAAAAATAAAAGCGTGGAGAGATCCGCGCTTATCGTCGTGATAAAAAAGCGTTTGGCGGTCGATTCGCCGGGCGCTTTTTTCGTGCGTTTCGCAGCGTATTAAAAAAGGCAGTTTGCAGGTGACGAAAAAGAAACGGAAAAGGTGACAAAAAGCGAACGGCAGCCCATGACATTTTTGGGACAGTAATACCTATATATAATAGTATCTTTCAAAAGATTGTTATAGAAGGAATACGCGGCGGCGCCGAATAACGGGCGCCAAAGCCGCGGGAAGGGCGAGAAGGCTGGGATCGATACGGGGAAGCCCGCTGGGCTTCCTGGATATGGCTTGAAGGAAAACGGAAAGCTGCGGGCGGCTTTCTCGGTATTGGAGCTTGCCGACGGGGGAGAGCTGCCGCCACGGTGAAGCTGCCCGGGAAAGCTGATAAATAACGAATCCCCGCCCAGCGGTCTGGATCAGAGCAGAAATTTCTAAAAAAGTCTTGACAAATTAGCGTAATTATGCTAAAATAGACATACTAAAAGAAAAGGAGTGAAAAAGATGGCTCAAATGATACGCCCGGTATCCGATTTAAGAAACAATTTTGCCGATATTTCCAAAACTGTCCATGAAACGAAAAAACCCGTTTTTCTTACAAAAAACGGATTCGGAGATATGGTGGTTTTGAGTATGGAAGCGTATGAAAATCTGCAATTTGAAAGTGAGGTATATTTTAAGTTGCTTGAAGCCGAGCAGGCGGAGGAAAACGGCTGTAAGAGGTACACGCTGAAAGAAGCTCGCAAAAGAACCAAAGAGGCTATCAATGGCAACGTATGAGATTGAGGTTTTAGAGAAAGCCGATGAGGATATGCGGCTGCTTGGAAAATATATTTCCGGGGAGCTGCAAAGCCCTATGGCAGCGGAACGAATTACGGACAAGATTTGGGACGAGATAGAGAAGCTCGCAAAAAATCCGTATGTCTATCAGGTTTATATTCCCTTATCTTCTTTGAAACAGGAATACAGAAAAGTACTTGTTGAAAATTATCACGTATTATACTACATAAATGAAACGGAAAAGAAAATTACTGTTTCCCGTGTGATTTATGCACGGCGGGATATTTTACGAATGTTGAAGAAAAAGGAAATCTAAATAAAATTGGGCAGCTAAAAGCTGCCTGTTTAGTGAAAACGGATTTCTAAGTTTTGGATAGAATTTGGGTAGGGGTATATAGAAGGTATGAGAAATAAGGGAATTTTTTGTTTTCGAAATTCCTAAGGATCTTGTGGTTAACCCCATGCAGGTTCAATTCCTGTCGACCGCACCAGAATATACAGGCTTTTGCAAGAATATATGCAAAAGCCTGTTTTTTCATGTTGTTGTATGTATAATTATAAAATCGAATTTAGGTTAATTCGGTGAAAACGGGGATGAAAACGGGGAGAATAAAGCCCCGTGTTTTTATGCAAACCCGCTTGCCGCTTAATATTTGAGCTTCTCTATCTCCTCCCGCTGGAAATCGTCCTCC
>USMU01000090.1 GCA_900555925.1 uncultured Clostridium sp.
GGCGGGCGGCGTTTCTTCTTCGTCACGCCTGCCGTAAATATTGGGATTTGACGGAGAAAAAATATCGAAAAATCCCGGACGGGTTCCGGAAGTTTCCGATTTGGGTTCTTCGGGCGGAACAATCTCGGCTTCCGCTCCCCTTTCCTCTCTCGAAACACCCCCCGACGCCGTATCGAAACGCGGTTCCGAATTTTCGGACGTCTCCGACCGAGGGTCGGAAATATGTACGTTCGGCGTCTGCATCGGCTGTATGGATTCCGGACGATATACGGGAGCCTGTTCTGTACGGAAGGGCTCCGCCGGTTGTATAGGCTCCACGGACGAAACGGACGAA
The DNA here is from genome assembly GCA_900555925.1 of uncultured Clostridium sp. GTDB lineage: Bacteria > Bacillota > Clostridia > Christensenellales > Borkfalkiaceae > Scatosoma. Next base: position 335 of record USMU01000090.1, read on the forward strand.
GGAGAGGAAGATACATTTCCGAATCCCGTCTCCCCGTCGCTGTCCCTGAGTGTCCGAGGCGTATACAAGTCCTGCCCGCGTGTGTTGTCCGTAAGAATCTTTGCGGGCCGAGCGGGTTCCTCACCGCCGTTCACGGCATCGGCGTATGCCGCGGAATAAGAATCGGCAAAAGCACTGTCATATACAGTCGGCTGATTGGGGTCTGCGGGAGGACGCTTATTGACGTTCGCGTTACTGTCAAAAATTAAATTTTTGCGATAAATTTCGGCAGGTGTTCCTCCGAATAAATACTCTTTGCTCTGCTGATATTCGCGGTATCCGTCCTTTCTTTCTTCCCGCACGGACGAATTTCCGTTATTAAAAATCCCGAACGGAGAAAATGCGTTTCCCGTTCCGTTCGTTCCCGTCGAAGAGGTTTGCTCGGGGCGGAAAGAATTCTGCCGATACGCTCCGTTCGTAGGATAATTTTCTCCGGCACGATACCCGCTGCCGTTCTGATAAGCGCCTGAATTATAATCTCCGTTCGCACGGTATTCTCCGCTCGGAAGATTGACGCCCGGCCGTTGTCTGACCTCGGGAACGGGGCCGGAATACGATTCCGCCGGAGCCTGTCCGGCATAAGACGGAAAACGGCTCGGTTCTGAGGGAAACGCTTCCTGCCGAGGCGCGGAAGGATAGACGGTCTCTCTTTGAACGGGGATCTGAGAAGTCTGAGCCCCTGACTGACGATTTCCGGCGTCCCAGCCTTTCTTTTTTTCTGCATTGAACTTCAAGCGGAATTTCCCGCCCGTCAAAACACAGGCCGAAAGATAAACGCACAGCAAAAAGAGCGCGGAAAAAATAATCAGTGCCCCGACGCGCGTTGTCAGTTTCACGACGGGATAAACAATCAGTCCTCCTATCCAGCCGGTTACGGCCGAAGAAAAATACCCGTCCTTTCCCGCAGAAAAACAAGCGGAAATATAGCCGGAAAGCGCCCATTTATACGTCAGAGCGACATGAAGAATCAGCAGCAGACAAACGGCAGACGCCGAAAGAAGCGCCACGGCTTTTCTGCTACGGATAAATCGTTTTCCGATAAAAGAAGTCAAAGATATGTAAAAGGCGACGAGAAGCAACGGATACGCGCAATCGCCGAATACTCCTAAAAGAAAGGAAGCGATCGCTTCGCCGATATCCCCGAAAATCAAACCGCGCGTGACGAGTATGAGAAACGCGAGTGCGGAAAATAAAACGCCTACGGCGCCGATACTTTCCTTCGTGACAATCCCTGTCCGTTTCTCCTTTTCGTCTTTATTTTTTTCGTTATTTTCTTTCAAGGCATTCACCTCCGTTTATACTCTTTTATTATAACATTTTTTTTCTCATTTATCAATTGTATTGAAGCAAAAAAACGACGGCGGAAGAGAGTTTTTTTCTTTTTCTCTCCCCTGCCGTCGTTTTTTGCGTTGTATTCCCGTTTTTTAAACAATTATTTATTCAGTTCTTTCAACAAATGTTGCGCGGCATAATAAATATCTCCCGCACCCAAAAAAAGTACTATATCTCCCGCCTGTACGGTATTTTTCAGCCATGTTTTCAATTCGCGGATACTTTCGGAATAGAGACAGTTTCCCACGTTTTTTGCCAAGGTCAGAGCGCTCCCCTCTTCATCGAAATATTCCCGTGCGGGATAAGTTTTATAAATCATCAGATTGGGCACGGCGCGCAGACTCCGAACAAAATCCTCCATCAGAAGTTTTGTTCGGGAATAAGTATGCGGCTGAAAAATCGTATAAAGTTTTCCCGTACACATTTTTTCCGCCGTGGCAACCGTCGCCGAGATTTCCCTCGGATGATGCGCATAATCACAGATAAAAGAAGCGCCCGAATAGCTGCCGATACATTCAAACCGCCGCTTCACGGCGACAAAATTTTCCAGCCCGCGCACGATCTCCTTTTCGTCGAATCCATAGCGGCGCATTGCCGCAAACGCCGCCAGAGCGTTATAGACGTTGCATTTCCCCGCGGCTTTCAAGTGCACTCGGCAGAGAGATTTTCCGTACTCCGATACCGTAAAGGAATATCTTTCTCCCGACTGCCTTAAATCAATCGCCCGATAGTCCGCCGTTTTATCCTCTATCCCGAAAGTAGAAAAATTTCCCAATGTTTTGCACTTGTCATTATCCGAACAAACAAATGCCGTCTCCGCCTTTTCGCAATATGTGCGAAAGGTATTTACGAGATCGCTCATGCCGTCATAGCATTCCATATGGTCGCGGTCAATGTTGAGGAGTACGGCCGTTTCTGCTCGGATTTCAAGTAAATTCTTTTTATATTCGCAGGCTTCGGTGACAAAAAAATCCCGCCCGTTCATATAAAAATTGCCGAATCTCGAATCCTCGCCTCCGATATGTGCGGCAAAAAGTACCCCTGTCTCTTTGAGAATATGCGCACACATTGCCGTGCACGTCGTCTTCCCGTGACTCCCCGCCACCGCCGTGACATGCGAAAAAAAACCGCATACGATTTCCAGGAACTCCGAACGCTTCCACAAAATCTTGCCTAGTTTGCGCGCGGCGACCAATTCCTCATGATTTTCCGGAATCGCACTGGTATAAATTACCGCATCTGCCGCTTGCAAATCGGGATGATCGGCATTCGCTCCGAAATGAATCTTCACTCCGGAAAACAACAATTCTTCCGTCTGTTCCCCGGAATTCATATCGCTTCCCGATACTTCGTAACCACAGGCGAGAAGGAATTTCGCCAAAGCGCTCATACTGATCCCGCCTATGCCGATAAAGTAAAATCTGTTTATTTTGTCGAAATAACTCAATCGCATGCTGTATTTATATTAACTATAAATTCCAGTTATGCCTATTATCGCATATTATTATAGACAAATCAAAAAAAATTCATGAAAAGTACTTGAATTTTATAACAAGATATGATAAACTAATTAAAAATATTGATAAAGGGAATACATATTATGAATATTTCGGATATACGCATAAAAATTGTAGAAGCGACAGGGAAATTAAAAGCCGTCGCGTCGATTACGATAGACGGGTGTTTCGTCGTGCATGATATAAAAATTTTGGAAGGCAACAGAGGGCTTTTTGTAATGATGCCCAGCCGCAAATCGGCGGACGGAATCTATA
>USMU01000091.1 GCA_900555925.1 uncultured Clostridium sp.
CTTGAAAAGTGCTAATTCAAATACCGCACTTTTTTCGGTCAATTATATTGTATCAAGGAGATTAAAAGATGAAAAAATTTATTTACATGTTTCTGACGGCAATTCTGGTTATCGTATCGCTGTTTTCCGCGGTCGGTTGTAAGGACGGACAGGAATCTTCGGAAAACCAGAAATACGACGTGACGATCAAGGTAAAAAACACGTTGGGAGAGGAATGGATATTTACACCGGAAATAGAAGAAATGGAATACGAAATGGAATATACGGGAGAGGACGTGGATTTTTATGTAGAATCATACCAGCTGAGAGATCATCCGGAATGGGGAGATCTCTGGCTGACGCCCAGCCGTATAGATTATCCGAATACCTTTAAGGTCTACCCGTTTCTTTATACGGATCCGGAGGGAAATCAAAGTGAAACCAATTATGTAAATGAGAGGGGAAAATATGTTTTTTCCTGTGATGCAAATTCAAGCTCAACCTTATGGAATTACCGATATATCAATTTATATATCACGGTTGTTTAAGAGAAAATAAAAAAATAAAAGGAGATAAACAAAAATGGTAAAAACAGCAACCTTGAAGAAAGCGGCGGCCGCAATTCTTTGCGCCGCGGCCCTGTTGTTCGGTGCGATCGGCGTCGGGCTGATGAACCGTCCGTTGACGGCGCATGCGGAAAGCACTTATTTTTCCGAGTCGGAATATACGGACAGCGATAGACTTCTGAAAAGCGACGGAAGTTTATCGACAAAAAGAATTCAGGCTTTTTCCGATGAAGTAAAAGCCGCAGAAGAGGGAACTTCTTTCTCGGAGCTGACGGAAGTCATTCCCCGACAGCACCTGGAATCGACGGAAGAAAACGCTGTATTTTCCTACAACGGAGCGGAATACGGGTATTATATGGCCAAGGAAGGAGAGTTTTTCGACCTGCTGCTCATCGATTTTGATTATGAATTCAATGAGGAAAAAGTTTCCGAAAACGAGTATTCGATAACGATAAAACCTCTTTTACAGGAAAGTTTTAAGCGCGTGACGGACGGGGAGGGAAATTACGAATGGAAAAAATACGGAGAAGGGAGATATAAGTATTATGTGGCGAATCCCCGTTTTATCAGCCAGCTTCAAAACGAGAACGCATTGAACTACGGAGACGACGGATATTCGAAGTATGACGACGACGGGGTGATCATCCAGCAGATGCGAGCGAATTACGGAATCATCAGATATCAAACAGAAGAGGACGCCCTGGAAGTGATGGGAAAATGCGTTTTGGACAAAGTCGTCGGCATGGGGGTAGATTTCGTGGTAGACAGTCTGAATACAATAACCGGAGGCCTTTTCGGAACGATTGTCGACTTAGTAAATTTAGGGCAAGATTTGTACGAGCAAGGGAAAGAAGTTACAATATCGGCAAACAACGAAAACAATATTTTTACGGAATTGTCGAAGAACGAACAACTGAAAGATACCCAGGTGCGAGGTTTTTCGAGAATAGCGGGATTTCTTCCGCAACAGGAAATGATTCTTTCCGCTGCCGACGATTCCTATGCCCAGTGCGTCGTGCTTTTAAGCGATACGAATTACAAGAGCAGGCTGACGCAGGCCTGTGAATTCGACATCGTAAGGCGGGCAGGCTTATACGATTCGATGGAACACGTGGCGGGTAACTGGGAAGACGAAAACGCGGAATCGCTGTTTTTCTCGAAAAGGCGGATTTTGTTCGAAGACGAACAGCCGAAATTCGAACTGGACGGAAATGAAGTCAACGGCAAAGAAGTACTGGTCTATCTTCTTCCGGAAGGAAAACAGGTCATTACGTTTACGCCCGAATATTCGGGATTGTATACGGCGGAATTGGGAGCGACGGACGAAGATCTGACGGTCACTATCCTGGATTCGGCCGGAAATACCGTGAAGAACGACGGCGGATATGAACTAAAAGGAGGAGAGGCCTATTCCGTTATCGTCGGCGCAGGGGAAGAGGGAGCGACTACTTCCCTCGGCATAAATTTTGCGGAAGGGAATACCCAAGGAACTATTGAAAGCGGGGAAAAGAGAATTTTCAAAACCAAGATCGGGCAGTCGGACGTCTATACCCTGAATACGCAAAACGGGAACGTTTTGATAGAAAATATTTTCGCCGCGTCTTCCGACGGTTTGGAGGAATATTCCGGGTTCAACGGCTATACGGCAAGCTCGAAAGTGAGCGTGCCGCTCCCGAAAGGAGAATATTTTATCGTAATACATAATTCGGGAACGATAAAAAATGAATACGAGCTACTGGCGTCGGTGTGCGAATCCAAGCCGATCGGAGAAGAAATTTCCGTGAAACTCGACGACGACAACTTTACCTTTTTCAAATTTTCGGGCATGGAAGCAAAAAAATACGTCGCCACTCTGAACGACGGGGAAGACGGGAATTATCGCGTCCTCGATTCCGAATTGGAGCCTGTTTCTTTCGATTTAACGGACAGCGGCGTTTGCTATTTCCAAAATTATGACGAAGTCATTTACATAGGACTTAAAGCAGAGAAGGCGAACGGCAAATTTATTCTCAATCCGACGGAATATGCCTTTGCATGGTATATAGACGGGAAATTAGTGGAGAGTTCCCAAATTTCTTTGGAAAGAGGGGAAACTTATTCTTTGATATTCGTGATAAACGAAGTGATCCAGATAAACGGATATAGTTTGGAGTTACCGGACGGCAATGAATACATCAGCTTGGAAAACAACAATCTTATCATCAGCGACGCATGTCCGACGGGAGAACGCTTTCGGATACAATTCCGATATAACTCCGTCGCCGTTTACGACAGCGACATCGAGGTCACGGTCAAATATACCTTGAATTTTGCGGGAATCGACAGCGTAAACAACGGCGAGAGCCTGACGTTCAGTTGGACGTATACCGAAGAAGATATTACGGAAATCAATTACAGTCTGATGAGGGGAACGGAGACGAAAATTTATACCGTCTATACGAGCGGAAAAACCGTTGGAAGCACATACACGGAAGACATAACGTCTGAGACCAAGAGTTTTACCGAAAAATTCGGGGAAGTGGAAATCAAAATTTACCGCGTCGGCGTTGAGACTTCGAAGGGAGTGGAGTATATAGATTTCGATTCTTCCGAAAGTGTGGACGGGACTTACGGAGGGGGACAGGGAAGCGCCGAAAATCCCTACCTCATTTCCTGCAACAGGCATTTCTATAATCTCAAATATAATAAAAACAATAATATATATTTCAAATTGACCGAACTTCTGAAACTCA
>USMU01000092.1 GCA_900555925.1 uncultured Clostridium sp.
GTATATGCGTCAAGTAGCATTGATTGTGCTCATGGCTCATATGGGGTGTTTCGTTCCCGCGAAAGAGGCGACGATTCCTATAACCGATCGTATTTTTACGCGGGTGGGAGCGAGCGATAATCTCATTTTCGACCAAAGTACTTTTATGGTGGAAATGACGGAAGTCGCGTCCATTCTTTTGCATGCGACAAAGGACAGCCTTTTGATTTTGGACGAAGTAGGGCGGGGAACGAGCACTTACGACGGCCTTTCCATCGCATGGGCGGTCATAGAATTTCTCACGGAAAAAATTCGGGCCAAGACGCTTTTTGCCACGCATTATCACGAATTGACGGAATTGGAAAACAGAATCGAAGGCGTGAAAAATTACAAAATCACGGTTCGGGAGATGAACGGCGCGGTGGTGTTTCTTCGGAAGATAGCCCGCGGCGGAGCCAACCGCAGCTTCGGAATAGAAGTCGCGGCGCTGGCGGGAGTTCCGAAAGAAATCACGGCGCGCGCGAAAGGCATTCTTAAAACGCTGGAAAAGAACGACATTGCCAAGGGGCATATTTTGTCGGCGGAAGAAACGGAGGAGGAGCCGCACGAAAGAACTCTTTCGGAGGCGGAAAAAATTTTGGCGGAAACGGATTTGAATACGCTTTCTCCCATGCAGGCGCTGTTGCTTCTGAGCGATTTGAAAGAAAAAGTGAAGTCGGAGAACTGATATGTCGAAAATCAATATTTTACCCGCCCAAGTCTATAACAGAATCGCCGCGGGAGAAGTGGTGGACAGACCCTATTCGGTCGTAAAAGAGCTGGTTGAAAATTCAATAGACGCCGGAGCGACGGAAATAGAAATTTACGTAGAAAACGGCGGGAAACAGCTTATCCGCGTCGTGGATAACGGAAGCGGAATCGCGCGCGACGATTTACAGGCGGCCTTTTTACCCCATGCCACGAGCAAAATTTCTAAAGCCGACGACTTGGAGCATATTCTGACGCTCGGATTCCGCGGCGAAGCGGTGGCTTCCATTGCCGCTGTGTCGAAAATGACGATCACTTCCAAAGTCTCGGGGGAAAACTGTTATCGGTTATCTTCGGACGGGGGGAAGCTCGGCGAGATTACCGAAGCTGCGGGCGAAAACGGGACGGACGTCAGAGTAGAGATGCTCTTTTTCAATACGCCCGTGCGGTTGGGATTTCTCAAATCGGATAAATCGGAGGAAACCGACATTACCAATTTTGTCTCTCGGTTTATTTTGAATCGTCCGAATATCTCCTTTCGTTATTTCGTTAACGGGAAACAGGTTCTCCAATCCTTCGGCGGCGGGGAAGAAGAGGCACTCGTCGGCGTTTACGGCGCTTCGACGCTGAAAGAATGTTATAAGATAGACGCGGAAAAACACGGAATCCGTATCCGAGGCTATATCGGGAATCAAAATTTCTCCAAGCCGAACAAAACGTATCAAAGCGTGTTTCTCAACGGAAGACATATCGTTAATACGACGATTTCCGCGGCGATTTCCAATGCGTACATGAGTTATCTCATGAAACGGCAATATCCTTTTTACGTGCTGTATATCGACGTGCCGACAGAGATCGTGGACGTCAACGTTCACCCGAATAAGGCAGACGTACGGTTTGCGGATAACCAGATTATTTATGGATGTATTTACTCGGTGATTTCTTCCGTTTTGGACGGAAACTCCAAAGCATTGGAATATCTCGTTCCGGAAAAATCGCTTTCTCGTTCCGAATCGACCTCTTCCTCGAACATAGAGGAAGCAAAGAAAATCGATTCATCTTCTGAAAAAACGAAGCTCTCCGAAAATGGCGGAGCGAAAAATTTTTCCGCTTTCAGAAATTCGCCTTCCCCGATTTCGGGCGGCATCGGTTCAAAATCTTCTGAACCCGCAAAAAACGATCAGGCAAAAGGTTTTGCGTCGTTCACCTATGAAGAGGCGAAAAGGGAAATAGAAACAGCAGCACCTCGTTTTACCGAGGAGCGCCTTGCTCAAAAAGCGAAGATAGAACTTCCCTTTGATGAAAAGAATATTAAAAAGGCAAACGAAACAGACAAAACGGAGGCTTATTCCGATTTGCCGTTTGAAGAAAATATTTTGGAAGTGAACGATTCCGCTCTCGACAGGCTTGGAGCAAAAAAGGACGTTTTTGAAGAGAATAAACGCTTCTTGGCCGACTTGGATACAAAAGCGAAACAAAGTAAAATCGACGTTGCTACGTGTGTATATGCAGGAAAGTTATTCAACACTTATCTTTTGTACGAAAAGGGCGATACGGCGTATATTATCGACCAGCATGCCGCGCACGAACGTTTGATTTTTGACCGCCTGAAAGAGCAAATGAAGAATCGGAAGGTTTTGCAGCAGCCCATGCTTTTGCCGTATATGCTCGATCTGAACGCCTCCGAGAGCGCATTCATCCGAGAAAATATGGAGAATATCCGGGAAATGGGATTTGAGATAGACGAATTCGGAAATAATTCTTTCAAAATTTCCGCTGTTCCTTTGGATTTACAGAATATCGATCTGGCGTCTTTTTTCAACGATATTTTGGGCGACGTGAGCGGTTATCGCGCGATAAAACTCGAAAATATATTGAAGGATAAATTGGCGACGGCGGCCTGTA
>USMU01000093.1 GCA_900555925.1 uncultured Clostridium sp.
CGATCTCGTCGAGCCGTTCCGCTCCGACCTGCGCGAGCCAGATCTTAAAAGGTTCGGCTTTCGGCGAGGGGATCGACTGAATAAGCCGCAGGACGCCTTTCGTAGTGGCTGCAAGTACCTTTCTTTTTTTGCCTGTTTCGCCGATCATTTCTACCTGGGGACAATTTGTCCCCAGGAACGCGGCCAGCTCATTGTCGCGTTTGCGCATTTTTTTGAGATAATCGGTAGGGTTTGCACTGTCTGTTAAAACTTCCACGACGTCCACGACGGAGAAATACCATTCTTCCTCGTCGGCGTTCCAAGCAGTGCGCACCGTTTTTTCATTAAAGAGTTTTAATTTTGTTTCCATAGCCTCCGCCTTACTTATTTTTTCTTTCCAGCTCTTTCACGGCTTTGTCGAAGTCGGAAAGATATTTTTGAGTTTTGTTGAAAATATCGTATTCGCCTTCCGCCTTTCGTGTTGCGGTTGCGTGTGAAATTCGTCCTTTCCCTTCTAAAATCTCATATTTTCGGAAAGATAAAAACTCATTGACGCTGGCGGCGAATTGTTCCATGGTAAAAGTGTTTTCACGCTCGATCAGATCTTCGATGTAGTCAAAATATCCCGACACCGCTCGTTCCAGCCGCCTGATCTCTTTTTCGGCTAAATAATTTTTTGCGATTGTTACGTCCGATTTCCGGATTCTTCCGTCCGGGGCGTTTTTCCATGTCGTAAGTCCCATATGTTCTTTCTGGCTGTCGGCGCTGTCATAAACGATTTCCGCGGCAGTGTGTCCCGTAATCGCGTAATGGAATTTGTTTTGAATGGTGGTGTAAAAATCTTTTGTGACGGGAGAATCCTTTTCATAGTCGATACTGCACTCCGCAAAAATATCCGTTATCTGTTGCCAGATTCGCCGTTCGCTTGCGCGTATCGAGCGGACGCGCTCCAAGAGTTCGCGGAAATAATCTTTACCGAAAAGCGTTTGTCCCTGTTTCAGACGGTCGTCGTCCAAAATAAAGCCCTTGCGCATATATTCTTTCAGAATCTTGGTCGCCCAGATTCGGAAATTGGTTGCGCGTTGAGAATTTACGCGATAACCGACGGAGATGATTGCGTCGAGGTTATAGAAATCTACTTCGCGATTTACTTTGCGTACGCCTTCTGTTTGAACTACTCGAAATTTTCGAGTAGTTGAATTTCGCTCTAATTCACCGGATTTGAATATTTCTCGTAAATGATAGGTAATCGTATTTGATTCCACGCCGAATAATTCCGCCATGGATTTTTGCGTGAGCCAAATCGTTTCATCTTTTACAACGACGTCGATTTTCACGTCCTCCTGCGCGGTGCTGTAAATCAAAAATTGTACTTCGTTATCCATGTATATCTCCTTTCAACCGACTATAATTTATAGTCGGTTGTCTTTATGCTTTGCGGCGGGTAGAAGCCGCGCCGGACTTTTCGGCAAAGTAGCGGGCATATTCGAGGATCTGCGAACGGTGCGCAGGGGAAAGCGCTTGATAGATATTGACAAGTTCTTGCGTATCGGGCGGCAGCGGGGCGGGCTTTTCTGTTTTTATAGTAATATTTCCGAGGTCGTCCTCCCTGCCGAGAAGATAGTCAATGCTTGTTTCAAGAATATTAGATATTAAAATTAGAGTGTTAATATCAGGATTGGTACGTCCTGTTTCATAGTCGCTGTATGTCTGTTGAGTAATATTCAGATATGCAGCAATTTTTTTTTGGTTTAAGCCTTTTTCATTTCTTACTTCTTTTAATCGAGCTATCATAAGCACCTCCTAAAAGAATTTTACAACAAATTTCGGTAAAACTGTTGACAAACCGAAAAACTTTGTATATAATAAAAACAAGAATACCGGAAAATTCGGTAAAAATTCTTTGAACGCTCCCAGCGTTGCGCAGGCAAGGCGAAAGCGGGCGAGGTCAAAGAATCACCCGCGGAGAGGGAAAAGGGGCGCAGAAGGCAAAAGAGAGGTCGGAGGACGGGAATGAAAATTCGAGTAATGGGAACGGAAGCAGAGTGCCAAGCAGCGCGGGAATATTACCAAGGACTTGAAAAGGAAAGCGGAGTGAAAAGCGTGAGTATTTCGGGAAATTATCCAAACCGGGGAAGTAACACAATTTTTCGGGTGTATGTGGAGGTTGAGTATTACGACGCGGGAGAGAGCGGAAGGAAAGAGTTGCCAAGCGGGAGGAAAAAAAGATGAAAAGTCCGGGGGCAAAAAGCAAGGGAAATAAGAAAAGTGCCGGAAACAGGCGAATCAAGGAAGCCAGCGGAAATTTCTGGGTATTACACAAGGAACATGAGATAAAGAAATACCGCGGATTCAGAAATAAGGCGGAAGCGGAGCAATTTGCAGCGGCGACGCCGGTGGAAAAGAAAGTAAAAATCACGGCAGAGCGAGAAAAGGCAACGACGGCCAAAAAGACAAAAAAGCCGGAAGGGGCCCGCCCGCGGCGAAAGAAATATAGCAGCCCGGAAGTTAAGGTTGTCGGTTTGGAAGCAGGCAAAAAAGAAACAAAAGTAGTGAAGTTTTCGGACGGCAAAAAGAAATACGGGAAATA
>USMU01000094.1 GCA_900555925.1 uncultured Clostridium sp.
GCGTCCCGTTCAGACGTTTTATCAGGCCTTTTTCGTTTAATCTTTTTATCCACCTTGCGACAGAGGAGCGGGAACAATTTAATACCTTTGCCATTTCCGGGTATGTTTCTTCGCAAGTCTGTTTCCAGCTGCATTCCCCGAAAATCCGCCCGAATACCGCTTTCCCGAGCGCGGCAAAGCCTGCCTTTGCCATTTCAGCAAAATGCGCGTAATACCGTTTCGTGTATGTAAAGTTTTCGGGTATCGACATAGCTCCCATTTTTTAATCTTCCTTTGTCCGTTCAGACTTCATTACCCCAGCAATCCCAGCCGTCTGTTTCTTCTCTGGCGAACAGCTCAATAGCTGCCCCCCCCCCGACAAGTTTTCGGATTTTCTCCCGCACTTCCGCAGGCTTCTCCGAATGTCGCCTACGTGGGGAAAATATCAGTTGACTGATTCCCGCGTTCTCACGCTTCGGGTGTCCTTTCGTTCCCAATAAACAACACTCCGTATTCCCCCGCGTCCAATATCCCAAACCTAACGCGCACGACTTTTCCAACAATTCCCCTGCCGTCATGATTCGGTATTCGTTTAAGTTCGTTGTCGGGTTCAGCTTAATCCACTGAAACGCGATTGTCTTATACTCAAAGCCCCACTCCGGGAACAGCCGCAAGGCGTCTTCTATCGTCGGATATGTAGCCCATATAAACAACACCGCATCTCTTTCCGCCAATGCCGGAACGGGCAGCTTCGCAAGCTCTGAAAACGTCATTGTCGGATAATGATTTTTCGCCGCTCCTCGTCGATTCCCGCATCGGTAAAACCATGGCGGATCCGCGTATAAAATTTTATACCGCTTCTCCGGATTGTATATATCTACTTTCACTTTACTTGTTTCTCCGGCTTTTCCTGCGTTCTCGGCTTCCTTGGCCGCGACCGAAGCCCGCCTGCTTTCTCTGCCTCCTCCAACGCCGATTTCAATTCCGCTCTCTGCATCATCACTCGCGACGGATCTTCCGCCGGTTCCCTCACAAATTCGCTCGCCTTACGCCGCAGCTCTTTATATGCCGGATATTTCCCCGGATCTTCCGGTGATGGCGCATACTCTGAAAGTTGCGTCAAAATATTTTTCAGCCACTTCTGAAAAAATCCTATTTCTTCCCGCACTACCGACTGATAGCAATATATCCGTATCACTTTTACAAGCTCCTCATAACATTCCTTTTCTGTCGGAGTCTTGCTTTTCGCTCTCAATATCTCTTTCATTTTCCTGCCTCCTCTACTTCATCGAAACAACGTTCCGAACGGTTATCCTTGATCACATAAAATTGCTCCCTTTGAAATTTTGCATAATCTTCGGCCGCGTCCATCCGTCCGATTATCCCACGCAATAAACAAATGCTCTTCTCTAAATTTTCGCTCGCTGTCTGGATTATTTCAACCGCTTTTTCAATTTCATTCCTTTTCCCGTTCCGCTCGTTCCTCATCTTTTTCTTTACCTCCAAATTACTCGTTTTGTGTCTTTATTATACTACTCATTTTGTGTCACGTCAAGAATTTCGACTCAAAACGTGTAATAATTTTTATATGATGACTTGGAATGAAAAATTGAGAAATGAACGTCTCAACAAAGGCTTGTCTCAAAAGCAAGTAGCTGAACAGTTACAAATATCACGGACTTGCTATGCAAATTACGAACAGGGAACTCGTGAGCCCTCATTAGATGTTTTATTACGTATTTGCGATTTTTACGATATATCTGCTGATTATCTTATCGGTCGAACCGACGACTATTGATTTGAGCTTCTATAATTTCTTCGGCTGTGCAATTATAGAGTTTTGCCAAAGGAATTATCAGCTCAATATCTATCATTCTGATTCCCTGCTCATAATTTGAGTAAGTGGAACGTGCTACTCCCAACACCTCCGCGACTTCTGCGGCGGTGTTTTTATTTTGCTCTCTCAGTTCCCGTAGTGTGGGACAGTCTCTTTTGTTCATTTCAGGCGCCTCCTTTACTTTACCAAAACGGCGTTCTGGATCGACAGTTTCCCGTTTTCCTTTTTCAGAATTTTATTTTTTATCATGCGATTGACCGCTTTTCGAACCGTATCGCGATCCAAATTCAGGGATTTGGCAATCAGATTGTAATCGACAAAGGCGGCCGAATCCTCGCCCAGATGCAGAGATATAACTCTCAATATCTGCGCCGACGTCGCGTCGATTTTCGTTAAATTTTCGATTTTGATCGCCCTTGTCATAATTTTTTCCTCGATTTTGTCCCTGTGGCGAGGGGCGCCCCCTCATCGGCGGACGCGAACGCCGCCTCTTGCGGGGGAATAAGATACGGCGCGCCGCGGCTTAATTTTAACCTCCCCGCCCGCATGACGTTGCCCGGCGCCGTTGCCGACCGCCCGCCGGCTCTGCGGCCGTCTCC
>USMU01000095.1 GCA_900555925.1 uncultured Clostridium sp.
TCCATATCCCGGAAGCCCGCCCGCCGGGCTTCCCCGTTTCTATAATTCCGCCTTCTCTTCCCGCGGCTCTGGCGCCCATTATCCGGCGCCGCCGCGGTTATTTCTTAAAAAAGAAAAAGGATATAATCATTATATTACTATCCGAAAATGACACCTTACCCTCCATTTTTTAGACCTTGAAAACTTTTACCCTCCAAAATTGATACCTTGAAAATCTCATTTTCGGACGGTCGGTACATAAAAAATATCCCGCCCCCTTCTCCGGGAGCGGAATGTTCATTTTTTTATACGACTATAAGCGCGGATCCCTCCACGCTTTTATTTTTTTATCCAATTCGCCCAGACTTTACACCCGCCGCAAAGTCTATATCTTTTAGTCGCTTTCGCCATTCCGGGTAACAATCGCAATATGTTCCGTCCGGCTTTGTTCCCGTATCTGAACATTTCCGACATTTATATCTCGGCAACACTTCCCCGAGTTCCGAAAGTTCTGTTTCGGAAAATCCGAACGCACGTGCCCGGTCTGCGATAGTGTTCCAAAGAATCTCTCGCCGCTTCTTTATCTCTTGGAGCTTCCCTGCGTCGTGTTCCTTGTTTTCCAAAACATCGAGCTTCCTGCGCTCCCGGAACGCCGCTGCATACTTCCCGTCCAATCGCAACGGGCGGCTGCGTTTCTCTGCTTCCCGTTCTGCCTCGGCTCTCAACTTTGAATAGTAGCTCTCGCGTTCCGCTTTTTCGTTTATCTGCCTCACGTTTTCCGGGAGCTTCTCCTCTTTCCCGTTTTTCCGGAAAGCCTTTCGGATCGCAATCACTAAATCTTTATCCGCCGTATATTTGAAGATTGCCGCACCGTTTAATACGTCCGGCGTTTCTTCGCGCTTTATCAAACTTGTTTCTATCAGCGACTCTATCGCTTCCGAAGCAGTGCTCGTCGAGATTCCCAGCGTCCGCGCTATATTCCCGATTGAGCCTTTATAGCCTTTTGTTTTCGGATTCAGACTCCAACTCAATATATAACTTGCGACGTCTATTTCATTTTGCCGAAGGTTTCTTTCCCCGCTCTTGAACGTAAATTCTGTTGTATAGAAAAAGGAAGGCGTGATAATAAATCCGTCCGAATCCCGGGCGCTCTCGTCCGTCTTATATTCCGAGCGCGTCCCGTCCAGACGTTTTATCAAGCCTTTTTCTCCCAGCTTCTTCACCCACCTTGCGACAGAGGAGCGGGAACAATTCAGAACTTTTGCCATTTCCGGATATGTTTCTTCGCAGGTCTGTTTCCAACTGCATTCCCCGAAGATCCGCCCGAACACCGCTTTCCCGAGCGCGGCAAATCCCGCCTTTGCCATTTCGGCAAAATGCGAGTAATACCGTTTCGTATATGTGAAGTTTTCGGGTATCGCTATCGCTCCCATGTCTTAACCTTCCTTTTGCCTTAAACTTCGTTGTTCCAAGGGCAAAACCGTTTCAACCTCTCTTTCAACGACGCAAAACTGCTCCCTTTGAAATTTCGCATAGTCCTCCACCGCGTCCATTCGCCCGATTATCCCACGCAACAAACAAATACTTTCTTCCAAACCCTCGCTCGCCGTCCGAATCATTTCAACCGCTTTCTCTATCTCGTCCCGATTCTTCATTCTTAACTCTCCATTTTTATGCGTTTCGCATAACTTTACGTATATTATATTATGCGTTTCGCATAATGTCAAGTATATTTTATGCGTTTCGTATAAAATATTTTTTATGGAAAAATGGAATGAGAAACTAAAAGATTTACGAAAAGAAAAAGAATTGACTCTAAAACAAGTTGCCGAGGGACTATCGATTCCTTTACAAACTTATGCAGCTTATGAACATGGTACACGTGAGCCGTCTATTGCCATGATTTTTGCTATTTGTAAATTTTACGATATTTCAGCCGATTACCTTATAGGTCTTTCCGACAGCTATTGAGTTGAGCTTCGATAATTTCTTCTGCTGAAACATCGTAGAACGCAGCAAGCGGAAGAATCTGTTCTAATCCTATCTTTCGTAAACCTTGTTCGTAATTGTAATAAGTCGAAACAGCCACACCTAACGCCTCTGCCACTTCGGCAGCGGTGTTTTTATTTTGCTCCCGCAGTTCCCGAAGCGTGGGACCGGCTCTTTTGTTCATCTCGGTTTTCTCCTTCAATTCAGTATGACGGCATTTGGGATCGACAATTTTCCGTTTTCTATTTTGAGGATCCGATTTTTAATCATGCGATTGATCGCCTTGCGCACGGTGTCACGATCCATATTCAACGATTTGGCAATCGTCTTGTAATCGACAAAGGCGGCTGGCTCCGCGCCGAGGTGCAGCGAGATCACCCGTAGGATCTGCGCCGACGTCGCGTCGATTTTCGTTAAATTTTCGATTTTGATCGCCCTTG
>USMU01000096.1 GCA_900555925.1 uncultured Clostridium sp.
CCCCCACGCAAGCCACGACCGCGTCGGGCAGGCCGCCTTTGAGGCGCTTGAACTGCGCGCGTGCCTCCCTGCCCACCACCGATTGAAAGTCGCGCACGATGGTGGGATAAGGGTGCGGTCCGACCACCGAACCGATACAATAGAGGGATTCTTCATAAGTCCTCGAATATTCTTCAAAGGCCGCGTCCACGGCATCTTTCAGCGTTTTCCCGCCCGAGGACACGCAGACGACCTCCGCGCCCAAAAGCTGCATTTTGCGGACGTTGATGGCCTGTTTTTTCACGTCGGTTTCGCCCATAAAAATGCGGCAGTTCAGGCCTAAAAGCGCACAGGCGGTCGCGAGCGCCAGCCCGTGCTGCCCCGCGCCCGTTTCTCCGATGACCGTTTTCTTGCCCAGATGCTTGGCGAGAAGAACTTCCCCGATACAGTGGTTGATCTTGTGCGCGCCCGTGTGGTTGAGGTCCTCGCGTTTGAGATAGATGTCCGCTCCGCCCGTCTGTTCGGATAATTTCCGACAATAATAGAGGGGCGTAGGACGGCCCTGATAGGTATGCCTGAGAACGGCGAGCTCGGCGCGGAAATCTTTGTCCTTTTTCAGCCGAAGATATTCCTCATAGACTCTGTCGAGCTCCCTTTTCAGCTCCTCCGAGACATACGCTCCGCCGAACTCCCCGAAATACCCCGTCTGCAATTTGTTTTTCATGACTTTACTCCTTAAAAAGATAAAATAAAAGACCCGTCCGGCTGTTTTACAAAACATACCGTCGGGTCTCGTATGATAGACGTATCATTCTTCCGATATGTTCTGCGTACGCGAAAAAGCATCCGCAAAACACACCGTTTCTGCGAACGCACTTTTATCCGCGCCACCAATTCCTTGAAAAGAACATATCTTCTTCTCCTCAAAATAAGGATTTCTTACAGTATACCCTATTTTTTCCTGTTTGTCAACAGGTCGGAAGAAATTTTTCCGAAAAAAATGTAAAAACATAATAAAAAACGCTTGCATTCCTCCCCGAAATATGATATATTATGAGAGCATCAAACGGAGTATGCGGGAATAGCTCAGTGGTAGAGCGTTACCTTGCCAAGGTAAATGTCGCGGGTTCAAGTCTCGTTTCCCGCTCCAATCAAAGGAAGCAGGTATAACCTGTTTCCTTTTTTATTTCCCGATTTCCGAAAAGGAGAAAAAACAATGACGCAAAAGGAAATTCTCGAAATCGCGCTGGCGCAATCGGCGTCCGACAGCAACTGTGCGCCGAAAGACTTTCTTTCCGAAAAGAACAAAATCGTGTTTTCCGAAAAACGCGCGGAGGCGCGACGGTATCTCGAACTCCCCTTTCTCTGCGATTTCGTCTCCTACGGACACAACGTCGTCGCTTCGGTGAGCCCCCAATATTACGGCGTCGCCGCGGAGTATATTTCCCGTTTCCCGCCCGAACACTGCTTCGAAACGCCCGCTCTGCATGTGCTCGACGAGCTCCTCAATCCCTTGCGCGCCCGCGTCTGTTTTATGGCGGAATACTGGCTCCCCGATCTTTCGCACTTAAAGCCCCTCTCCTGCCCCTATCCGACCAGGCTCCTCTGCCCGGACGATTTTTGCGGACTCTATCTGCCCGAATGGAGCAACGCGCTCTGCGAAAAACGAAAGGGGCTGGATATTCTGGGAATCGGAGCCTACGACGCGGGAAAATTGATCGGGCTCGCGGGCGCCTCCGCCGATTGCCCAAATATGTGGCAGATCGGAATCGACGTCCTGCCCGAATACCGCAACCGCGGCGTCGCTTCCGCTTTGACGAGCGCTTTGGCCGTCGAAATACTCCGTCGGAATAAAGTCCCCTTTTACTGCTGCGCGTGGTCGAACCTCGCCTCCGCAAGAAACGCGATGCGCAGCGGTTTTTCCCCCGCTTGGGTTCAAATGACCGTCAAAAGCGAAAGCGACATCAATGAATTGAATCGCCGTGTATCTCCTTGAAACGGTTCAAAAAATAATTCCCGAAAATTTCGGGGATCCGTTCGATAAATTTCCGATATGTCCCCGAATAAAACGCAATCTGCCCTTTTATCGGATTTTTTCAGAAAAATTTATCGAGAGCCTTAAAAAACGCTTGCAATTCGGGCCGATATATGGTATAGTATATAGGCTTTCGGAAGTTTAGCTCAGCTGGGAGAGCATCTGCCTTACAAGCAGAGGGTCATAGGTTCGAACCCTATAACTTCCACCAACAAAAACAGCGCGGACGGAGTATGCGGGAATAGCTCAGTGGTAGAGCGTTACCTTGCCAAGGTAAATGT
>USMU01000097.1 GCA_900555925.1 uncultured Clostridium sp.
GCAAAAGCATAAAGAAAAGTGGGGGCCGGGGGGCGTAAAACCCCGCCGTAAAAGGCGGAATGGACCTGACTCGCGAGGAAATCGATAAACTTTTCGCTCTCATGGACGGAAATATGGGGTTGAAATGTCCTCATGGCCGTCCCGTAGTCGTAAAGATGACAAAAACGGAACTCGAAAAGATGTTCAAGAGGATCGTCTGATGCCCAAAATTCTCGTCATCTGCGGCCCGACGGCATCGGGAAAAACAGAGTTCGCCGTAAATTGTGCTTTGGCTTTGCACAGTGAAATTATTTCCGCCGATTCCATGCTCGTATATAGAGATTTGAATATCGGTACCGCCAAACCTACGGAAGAGGAAAAAAGGGGCGTTCCGCATCATCTCATAGATGTGGTCGAGCCTTCCGAAAATTTTTCCGTCAGCGATTATGAAAAGTCGGCGCTTCCCGTAACAGAGAAACTTCTGTCCCTTAAAAAAACGCCGATCGTCTGCGGCGGCACGGGATTCTATATTCGGGCGCTGTTATATAAAAGTCAGTTTGGCAACGCGGGTGCCGACGAACGGATAAGAAAAAAATATGAACAAATCCTGTTCGAAAACGGAAAAGACTATCTCCATAATTTATTGAGAGAAAAGGACCCGGAAAGTGCCGAAATTCTTCACCCGAACGATACCAAGAGAGTCATTCGGGCGCTGGAAATTTTCGATATCACGGGAAAGAAAAAATCCGAGCAGCAGGACAGACCTGTTCCGCGTTTTGATTTTGTCAGCGTTTCCATCGATTATCCCCGCGAAATTTTATATAATCGTATCGATTCCCGCGTCGATAAAATGTTTTCCTCGGGCCTTACAGATGAGGTGCGGTCTCTTTTATCCCGCGGAATTTCTCCGAAATCTCAATGTATGCAGGGGATAGGATATAAAGAAGTGGCCGAAGGAATAAAACAAGGATTGCCGGAAGAAGACATTCGGGAGCTCGTAAAAAAGAATACTCGCAATTATGCCAAAAGACAGATTACTTTCTTTAAGCGCATGCAGAATCATATTTTTCTGCCGCCCGAAAGGGCTACGGCGGAAGAAGTTTTAAAATTATTATAACTATGTCTGGCATATATATTATGTCAGACATAGAGGTTAGGAGACTGAAATGACTGCGGAAGAACTGATAAAAGATAGTGAAAAGGAACTGAAAGAACAATTTGAAAGAGCGGACGAAGTCAGCGAATATAATCAGGAAAAGGTACTGAAAGCGTTTCAGAAAAATCGCGTGGCGCTTCGGCATTTCAATCCGTCTACGGGCTACGGTTACGGAGACGAAGGAAGATTCGTCCTCGGCGATGTCTTTGCCGATTGTTTCGGAGCGGAAGCGGGGATCGTCTCTCCCGCGATGCTTTCGGGTACGCACGCTCTTACGGTGGCTTTATTCGGCGTTTTGCGGCCGGGCGACAGTGTGCTCGCGGTCTCGGGAATGCCTTACGATACCATTCGCGGCGTATTTTTCGGAGAAGGAAACGGATCTTTGAAAGATTTCGGAATTTCTTTCGAAAAGACGGATTTGACGGAAACGGGAAAGTTTGACAAACAGAAAATCGCGGAGGATATAAAAAGGTTGGGGGGGAGCCTGAAAATGATTTATATTCAGCGTTCCCGCGGTTATGAACTTCGCGATGCCTTTACGGTAGAGGAAATCGGGGAAATTTGTTCTTATGTGCGTTCTCTGGGTTTTGCGGGCTGTATTTTCGTCGATAATTGTTACGGGGAATTCGTGGAAAAGAAAGAACCTTGCGAAGTCGGCGCGAATATTGCGGTGGGGTCGCTCATAAAAAATCCCGGCGGTGGATTGGCTCCGACGGGAGGATATATTGTAGGAAAAAGAGAATATATCGAAATGATCGGCCGCCGCCTTACGGCGCCGTCTATCGGCAATGAAGTCGGCTCGTATGCTTACGGTTACAGGCTCTTCTATCAAGGACTCTTTATGGCGCCACATACGGTAAATCAAGCGATTAAAGGAGGATTTCTGATCGGGAAATGTATGGAACGGCTGGGATATGAGAATTTTCCCAAACTCGATAAAATTCCTTCCGATATTACACGGGCGATTCGGTTCGATACGGCCAAACAGCTCTGCGACTTCATTCAGTCGGTGCAGGAAGCGTCTCCCGTCGACAGTTTTGTTACTCTCGAACCTTGGGATATGCCGGGATATGACAGCAAAGTGATTATGGCGGCAGGGGGGTTTGTCGGCAGGGGGTTGCGGCATGTA
>USMU01000098.1 GCA_900555925.1 uncultured Clostridium sp.
CCCCCGCCAATGGATTTCTGCTCGGAGAACCGCAGACGATCAACTTATCGATTTCATCGTCATAGTCGGCTATATAACACCTGACGACCATGGAGCCCATGCTGTGACCAAACAGCGTCACGGGAAGAGACGGATATTTTTCTTTGAGCTTCCGCGTTATCTGCACCGCGTCCTCGACAACCGCGCGGCCGCGCTTATCCCCGAACCAGCCGAGGTCGGCTTCCGTTTTCACGCTTCTGCCGTGACCGCGATGATCGTGCGCCGCCGCTATAAAGCCGTTTTCCGCAAGATAACGCATAAAACCGTCATAGCGTTCCTTATATTCGCACATGCCGTGCACGATTTGAAAAATCCCCTTCGCTTCCCCCTCCGGCAAATATGCCGTACAGGAAAGAGAGAGTCCGTCATACAGCGATTCTACCGTGAAATTCTCCGTCGTCATGTCCTTTTCTCCTTATCCTTATTTGAAAAAATCCCCCGCTTTCCAATGAAGAAAACGGAGGCTTTCTTTAATTTCCCTTCACGACCGTATCCGCACCGACAATTCGCTTTTCAACCTTACAATCACCGTAATATGTGCCTCCGCAAGAGCCCGCACACTCCACGTCCAACAATACGTTGCACGTGATTTCAAAATTTAAGGCTCCCGTACAGTCGAAGGAAACCGTATTCGCCGAAAATGCGCGGTCTTTGAAATCCACATTCCCTATACATTCGACCGTGAGCGTCTCCGCACTGCCCGTAAAATCCGCCGTGAATTTTCCCGCCGTCTCAAACGCAAGCGTCCGGTAATCGCCCGTCAGATCACACGTGAATGCTCCGTTTACGTCAGCCGATACGGAAGAAATCTTATTCTCTTTCGGCACGACGATATTCAACGTCTTTTCCTTATAATTGAGAAGAGACGCAACCGAACGACGCTGAGAAATGACCAGCGTTCCGTCCTCTACCGAAAAATCAAACTTTTCCTGCTCGCTTTCCGAATAGTCCACTTCAAACTCCTCGCCGTAAGAAAGCGTAAAGTTCACTCCGCCGTCGGCATCGATGTCGATGCTCGAAAAGCCGCTCGTCACCGCATACCTGCCCTCCTTATATCCCGATTCCTGCTGCATGCTGATATCGCACGAAGCGAAACCCAATACGCCAAAAGTTACTGCCGACGCGGCCGCGAAACAGGCGGCAAAACGTTTTATATTTCTTCTCATGATGTCTCCGAGATGTTTTCAATTTTTTTCCATTGTACACTTTTTCCCTCCGCTTGTCAAGCCTTTTTTATTCAAAAACGCCAATTTGCCGTATACGGTATAAGAGAATGAAAAAACATAAAACGAAAAAAACAGGACGAAGAGCCAAAAAACGCGAGAAAAAAATTCGGTCCCCAAAAATTGCACAATACGGAATCGACAAAAATACGCAAAAAAAACAAGGACGCAGGAACGGGTGCAAAGGTTCAAATAAAAAAATCGGCTTCGGACGAAAATGAAGTCGATTTTTTCCGTTTTTATTTTATAATCTACACCTTCTCCCCCGCGCGTATGTGGGCAAACGGCCCCACGACCGAAAAGTTCTCCACGCAACCGCCCTCTATCACCGTATACGGAAGAATCCGCGCGCCGCTCTTGATGAGGCTCCTGCCCGTAACAGTCACGTCGTGCGACAGGACGGCTCCGCTCTCCACAAACGCCGTCGCGTCGATATATACCCCCGAAGTGCTTTCCAAAACTACTCCGCGGCGCAAGAGCTTTTTCAAAATCTCCGTTCGGATACTCTCCGCCACAAAGGGATAGTCCGCAAGGGACAAAAACGCCGCCCCCGCCTTCAACGGAATATATCGCGCCGAAGAAAGGTCACCCTCTTTCACCAGCGCCCAACCCGCTCCGAAAAAGATGTTTTCTCCCTCTTCCTCCGCTCTGCGCACGAGGGATTCCACCGCAGATTTCGGCAGACAGGTATGGGACGAACGCAACACTACCACCATCTCCCCCGTCCCATATTCTGGAAATTCCTCCACGATGCGCGCGCCGAATTTCTCCGCCGTGTGCTCCGCCGTCGTCCTGCCAAGAATTTTCAATTCGCAGTCCGGCGTGCCCGATACCGAAAAAAGGTGCTCTTTCCATACGTACCAACGCTCTGTATTCCGCATGTTTTTACTCTCCGTCTGATACAATATAATTGACCGAAAAAAGTGCGGTATTTGAATTAGCACTTTTCAA